>NZ_CP098611.1:0-316497 GCF_023983615.1 Phormidium yuhuli AB48
AGCGGCTCGGTAACGCTTTTCTAGTTCTTCGGTGCTCAAATGAGCTTCTAGGTTAAGTCGCCGTCCCATGCTCGTTTATCCTTTTATCCTTAGTCTGCCACCACACTGATTATATACCATAGGCGATTAGCCGGACTTGATATTACCCCATGCCCAAACCTCAGAAACCGGGTTTCTTTGTTAAATCTTTGTGAAAGAATCGAGATGCTGCCAGAAACCCCGTTTCTTTTCCGGTAGCTAAAAGCCCGGTTTCTTCCCTGAAAAGATGAGTTATAATAATTCTGAGACGCCAATTACCTGATAAATCAACCCTTCATCGCTTATGAAGAACTGCAAAAACCGGCAAATGACTCTTGTTTTATTCCCATTTTTTCGAGAGTAATTGAGTTCAAGGTACAGCAGATTTAATTTTGAGAGGGGATAGCCGGGTAATCTTCCGTCATCCTATCCAGAATCACCTTGCTATCCCTGACGATCCGTCCTTCCTCATTGCTGCTGCAAAATGGCGATTAATTTTGCCAAGATTTCTGTCAGCTTATCGGATTTCAACTTTCCTGCTTGATAGGCAATTATTTTCTCATTTGCAGTAAAAACTCGATTAGACTTAACGTAACTGATTCTATTGAGACTTCCTGTTTCAAAATCACTATCTTCGATCCGGGTTGTATAGTCATCATTAGAAAATTGACTGGTAATCTGACAAAGAATTAAATCGTTTTTATTCAATTGGGCTAGGACTAATGCAGGTCGTCGCTTCGCCTGGGTCAAGTCAGAAAAAGGAAAGGGAACAACAACGACATCACCTTTTACAAATGTTCCCATGCTTTATCCTCGGCTGGGGTTAGCCAATCTTCTGCTAAACTCGCTTCACTCAAGAGGCTAATTTCTAAATCAGCTTTCTGACTTTCTTTGAATTCCAGAAACAACAAAAAATCTAAAACTTCTTGGAGGGTCAATTCCGAGGCCTGTTCAATTTTTTCGATGAGTTGTTCTTTGATTTCCAAATTCATACCACCTTTTCCTGGAGATGATTTTTCAGTAGATAACCTTAAATCTAAGTTTTACTCCGAAATTTTTTGGGAGTTTATTTTTGAGGATTTTCCTGAATAACAGCGCCAAATAACCTATGGGTTCCACCGGTTATTTTAGCACATTCCTCATGCCGAACGCGAACTGATTTTTTAAATATTTGTAAAGGAATCGAGATGCTGCCAGAAACCGGGTTTCTTTATCTAACCTAACCCATTTTCAAGGGTTAATCTCTCAAAATCAGCCTCGATTCGGTTCGGAAACTCGTTTTGCGGCTTCACCAATCCGTGAAAGTCTCCGAATTATCGCATCTTGCAATTGTAAATCAGTCGCTAAATCTTCCCGCGATCGCCCAGAAATATAGTCCGTCACAATTTCGGCAGATTGCAGCCTATCAAGCAACGATTGAACATCCCGTTCCATAAATCACCTGTGCAGAAGATAGAATGGCTTGGCGACGCAGATCGTTTCGACTGGTTTCAATTCCCTTTCGAGTGATTAAATCTACATCTCGCTGAAAGAGTTGTTTGAGTTTCTCTTCCATCTCAGCTAAATCAAACAGGGTGGGATGCGCTTCGGGATAAAATTGTACCCTAACATCCACATCACTATTCCCATGAAAATCATACCGCAGAATTGACCCGAATAAGGCAAATTCGGTGAGCTTCCACTTTTGGCAAAATTCAGCAATTTTTTCCATGGTAAGTGCGATCGCAGTCTGAATCATCTCAACCTTCACCTCCAATTCACCCAAGTCTATCATCGGCAAAACTATCATCAACTTCTAAGTCTATCCGGGGCCTGTGGGTTTAGGGTGATCAGTAAAATCTAGGGCACAATTTTGAAAAATGGTATTAAATCTTTGTGAAGCCACAGCAGATGTTTCCAGAAACCCGGTTTCTTTGACCCCTGGTTGCTTCCCACTGACTAACTCACCCCCAAACCTGTATATTTTCGCAACTCAGGCGGCTGTAGCCCCAAAATAATATCTTCCCTCTCGACACCCTGACTTAACAACTCATCGGTCAAGGAACAGTCCGTTTGATTGCGCTGAATCCAGATTTTTCCTGAACGAATTTCCAGATGAATCAAGCAATTATAAATCCTCCCGGTTCCATTCCATCCTAAATCAACCACCAAATACCGATCCGCTTTGAGGTCAAAAACCGTTTCTGATTCAATTTCTCCCCCCAACACCGGAGAACCAGTGGAATACTCCGTCAAGAGTTTTTGAATAATCTCTCTATACTTCGCTACTCTATCCATTGTAAAATCACCTCATCGTTCGGTTCATACGTTATCAATTTTAGACGATACGTTTGGATGGAAAGTCGCGGCAATTGTCGATAAAAAAATGATTGATACGCAGTTATGGGTATGGCCAAATAAAGAGTTCGTTCCGGCTCAAGTTTTTCGAGAACTAAACGGTAATTTAAGAACTGGCCCAATGCCAAATGAAAATCCAACATCGCCGAGTCATTCAAAAAACTTTTAATTTCCACTGCAATTTTTTCTCCGGTTCGCTGCGCCCCTAAGAGTTGCTGCACCCCTAAATCAATCTCTACAGGGTCAGATAGACCCAATTCTAAACGTAAGGGATCGTGGGTAATCTGCCATTCTTGTTTTTCTAATCCCCGTCTGACAGCATAGTGGAATTTATCTCTAGTTATTGTATCCATCCTAACACTTTTCAGCGCCTAGTTGAGGAGAATTCTCCATTGTTCCATGAGTCGCCACATATCCTTCCTAAGGACATCACCTTTTACAAATGTTCCCAGGCCTTATCCTCGGCTGGGGTTAGCCAATCTTCTGCTAAACTCACTTCACTCAAGCGGCTAAGGTCTAAATCAGCTTTCTGACTTTTTTTGAACTCCAGAAATAACAAAAAATCGAAAACTTTGTGGAGGGTCGACAGCGTCTATCCCAACCAGCACCCAGTCGTCTAAATACATATGTTTAGACTAAATTCACGGTTTCTGGGATATCTTGTAAACAGATTTGTAATAGGGGATCATTCAGGGGCCGCTCATAGACCTCTTGGAAGAGCTGACAGAGCAGTTGACGAACTCGATCGCCCCCTAAGGTCTGAGTTTTATAAGCTGGGGCGATCGCCAAACACATCTCTGTTGGCTCTCCCCCGGAAAGTGGTGGCAAAATATAGCGTACATCCTCAAGAAACTTTGCTCCCAGCCGTCGATAGAACTCACAACGCCGTTGCGTCATTGGCTCCGCTTCATCGGGTACTTCCACCTCTAATAATAGATAGCGATCGCCCTCCCGCATCGTCTCAAGCACCTGGTTAAAAAATTGGCTACCAATTCCCTGATTACGCGCTTCGGGATGAGTGGCAATATACCCCAATAACACCAAATCGCTATCTTGAAGAGGATACAAAATGGCCATAAAAACGACCTTCTCCCCTCGTTGTCCAACCCAAAGCCGATAAATGCCCTGATCAATTCGCTCCTCTACCTTAGGACGAGGAATTTGCTCACTCAGGGGAAACGCCGCCTCATAAATCGCTAAAGCCGGGGCCGTCGCTGGATGGGTTGAGGTGAGGATTGGCTCAAAGCGTATCGACTTTATCTCATCCATGATTTCACTCACTCCCTTGAGAAAGTTCAGGTTTACCTTCTTTTTCCAAACTCTTTAACACCGCCGCTCGTCGTTCCCGTAGACTCTCATCCCCAGGACTGAGTTTTTCGGCGATCGCATAGGAGCGCAACGCCTCATGGGTGCGTTTAAGTTTTTCCAGGATTTCGCAGCGGCGTAACCAAGCTTCATAATTTCCTGGTTGCAGTTGAATGGCGCGATCATAGGTGGCTAAGGCATCACTATAGCGTTGCAGGCGAGATAGAACATTGCCCCGTTTGAGCCATAACGGTAAATGATCCACCCATAGCGTCAGAGCCAAATCATACACCGACAGCGCCTCATCATATCGCTGCAATTTTTCCCAACACGCAGCCTGCTTCAAGCGGGCCGACATTTGCATCGGCTGAACCTCCTGAGCCTTGACATAAGCACGAATCGCATCCGTCAGCCGTTTAAGCTGTTCCAAGGCTTCCCCCTTCTTGAGCCAGGCTCGATAGAGCCACATATCCATCGGTTGGGCCACCTGAATCACCTTATCGTAAGCTGCGATCGCCGTCTCATAGCGTTTGAGATTGGCCAACACCTCACCACGATAGTACCAAGCCTCAGCATAGTGGGGTTCAATCTGAATGGCATTATCAAAAGCGACGATCGCATCCGCATCACGATTGAGATGATAGAGAATCTTACCGCGACCGAGCCAACTGACGGCAAAATTAGGATTTAGGTGAGTGGAATGATCATAGGCCTCCAACGCTTGGGGATACTGTTGGGTTTCATAGAGGGCCACCCCCTTGCCGTACCACGCATAAGCCGATTGGGGTTGTAACTCCAGGGCCCGATCAAAACAGGCGATCGCCGCCTCTCCCCATTGATGTCGCATGGCCATCCCCTTAAGAATCCAGGCCTCCACCTGATTGGGATCTTGTCCTAAAACCCGATCATAGGCCGCAATGGCCTCGGTATAGCGTTGCAGGGCCTCTAGAAGTCGTCCCCGTTGCAGCCAGAACTCCCATCGTTCCGGTTGCAGTTGTAGGACTTGTTCTAGGGAGAGCAGAGCCTTATCATACTCCTGACTCTGTTCTTGACAGGTACTGAGTTTCAGCCATACTGTCCCATCCTGAGGTGCAAAGCGAGTCGCATTGCTATAGGCGATCGCCGCATCGGAGAACTGACGACGTTGAGCTAATAAATCCCCATAGCGACACCAGGCCGGAAGCAAATCCGTCTTACAGCGGGTGGCCCGATCATAGGCGTCAATGGCCCCTTGCAGATTGCCCTGAGCCTCTAACGCCAACCCTTGATAATACCAAGGCTCATAGCGTGTCTCATCCAAGGCCGCAGCTTGTTGCAAGGCCGTGATGCCTTGATCATACTGCTGCTGTTCCAAGAGTAACCGCCCTCGTAGCAACCAAACCCAAAAGTCCTTAGGATTCAGAGCCAAGGCCCGATCATAGGCCGCGATCGCCTCTGAGGCCCGATTCAGTTTCCCCAGGGCCTGTCCCGAACGGACCCAAGCGGGACGAAACTGAGGATTGAGAGCCAACGCCGCCTCATAACAACTCAACGCCTCTTCATATTGCCGAGACTGATACCAGCGATTCCCCTTTTTATACTCCGGAGAAATGCCAAACCAGCGGGATGAACTGGCGATCAACCACTGCTTCACCCGTTCCGGGAACGGCGTTTTCGGAGGTTGGCCCACAGCAGCAGCCGGCGGTGGTGTAGGCTGAGGGGGAGTCGCTGGAGGGGAACTCGCGTCAGGAGGGGGAGTAGGAGAGGCTTCCGTGGTGCTGTTCGCGGACTGATCGAAGTCAGCGGGGTTAGTCATGGGCAAATCCAAGCTGCATCTGAGGGCGAGAGGAGAACAACCGTCACAAGTTCGGTTATCAACTGCTCCCAATTATAGATCTGGTTTCGGTAACGGTTGCGTGGCCTGTGCCGCGATCGCCCTGATCCCTTCCCAAGGCTCAAACTCTGGGACTACACTAGCGAGAGCCTCTTGACCTCGACCTTGCACCATCTGTCTGTAATGACCCTTGCCAATCAGCCCCACTTTGTCCCCATTTTAACCGCTCCCACGGCCCCAGAGGGCTATGAACAGCTTATGGAGGTGTTGAACGACGGCCAAAACCCTCAAGCGGCTCTCAACGCCGGTTTAAAAGCCATTGAGTATGGAAGTCAGAATCCCCACGTCTTTTATCGAGTTGCCGTTCTGTATCAGACTCTCGATCAGCCAGAGCTAGCACCCCAATATTATCAAACTTGTTTGTCTCTCGATGCTGACTATGCTCCAGCTCTGTACAATTTTTCATTTCTATGCCTTCAAAATAACCAGCCTCTTGAAGCATTAAATTATCATGAGCGGCTAAGAAAAATAAATTCCAAGTTTGCAAACTCTGGATTCTATAATACTCTTATTAAACATTTTTTTGAAACCGGAGATTACTCCCATGCATTGACCTGTTGCTTGGCGGGATTAGAGTTTGCGCCCAGTCCTGCTTTTGCCGTCAATAGTGGGATTGCCTGTCGAAAGCTGGGAGAGCATGAACGGGCAATTGAGTATTATCAAATCGCCCTATCTCTCGACCCAGAATCGAGCTGGGCACACTTTAGCTTAGGTAATCTTTATTATGATTTAGAGCGTTTTTCTGAGGCAATGACCTACTATGACAAAGCCCGTCAGCTCTATCCTGGTCGCGTTGAAGCTCATACCCAGTATGCCTGGTCAGCAGCGAAGTTGCAACAGTATGATATCGCCCTGCGGGCAGCGTTGGATGCGTTGCTCTATTCTCAGAGCGATCGCAAAATCTATCAAGTGCTCGCTCATGTCTTTGAGCAAGAAGGACATTCGAGTTGGGTGACGCCCTGTTTACACGGTCAAATTCCCAGTGAGTTCGATCAGTACCTGCAAGCCAAAAATGCTCAACGTTGGCAACCCTTAACAGCAGCAGATCACTATCAGTGGCATTCCGTTCATCCAGCTCAAATTTGGGATGTCCCATCGCCCAAAACCGTCGAGTCAGCCATTCATCCAACCTTTTTAACCCGTCGTCGCTATTTAGCAGAAACCTTTGTGGCTCAAATTGCCCATGGACGAGCCTATTATCGATTTGACCCCAGCGTCGCCACATCGGACCATCAATGGATTCCAGCCGTGTCGTGTAGCCGGGCAATTGAGACGCCTGATACCTTACCCACTCTGCAACATTTGGGCGATCGCGCCATTTTCATCCCCCAACGTTTAAGTGATAACTACTATCATTGGACGTTTGACACCTTACCCCGACTGGCCCTCATCCAACAGGCGGGATTTGAGATTCAACCGAGCGATCGCATCGTCGTCAATGCTCCCGTTCATCCCTTCCACCAACAAAGTTTAGCCCAACTGAACCTGAGCCAAGACCAACTCCTGTTTAGCAATTGCTGTCATATCACCGCCAAAGAACTCCTGGTTCCCAGCCTCTTGGGGGATAGTTATAGCACCCCAACCCCTTGGATGTGCCAATTTCTGCGCGATCGCTTCCAACCGCAGCCTCTCCCCCAACCTCGGCGACGACTCTATCTGCGGCGAGGGAATACGAACTATCGAAAGGTTCTCAATGAAGAGGCCGTGATACAGCTCCTGGCGGACTATGGATTTGAAGCGATTTCCCCTGGAAGTCTCTCATTCCCAGAACAAGTGGCCACCCTAGCAGCGGCGGAGGTGGTTGTGGCCCCCCATGGAGCGGGGAATACCAATCTCGTCTATTGTCCTCCCGGAACGGCGGTGCTGGAAATCTTCTCACCGGAGTATGTGGTGGATTTTTACTGGCTCCTCAGTCAGGCGGCTCAATTGGATTATGGCTATCTGCTAGGGGAGGATTTAGCCAAGTTGCCCCAGTTCCAGGAGAAACGCAACTATTTTGGCCGGCATTGTCACGATATTTGGGTTGATTTAGAGAAATTACGAGCCAGCTTGGACACTCTCATCTGAACTGCCGAGTTCCAGAGTTAGAGCCCCCAGGGGTGCGTGTCACGGCTAAAGCCATGACACGAGTCATAGAGGTTAGGAGCGTTCCATTAACACCCAGTACAACTGGGTTGGCGGCTTCTTATCAATGGGAAAGAGGTTGCGGCCGGAACACCAGCCTTCATACCAGGGAGTGGGAGGCCAGGAGGGCCCTTGATAATGCTGTCTTTCATACTCCAAGGCCGCCTCGACGGTGAGAATATTTAACGGTAACCCCTCAATGGATTTGCGTAACTCCGCTGGGGTGAAAATGGAGGAAAAGGAAACTTCCCCTAACTCCCGTACTAAATCCGTTGGTTCATAGCCGCCTTCCGTCAGAAATAGACTCACCAATAACTTCCCTCCCGTGACGAGTGCATCGGACATTTTGCCGAAAAACAGGCGTAACTCCTGTGCATCCCGGAAATGGGAAATCACCTCGGACGAGACGACATATTGATAGTAGTACGGCTGCATCCGCACCAGAGGATCTAAGACATTACCCACCGCCACCTCTACCGGTAAGTTCTCCGGCTTGGCCGCATCCACCAGTTTCTGAGCAAAGACTGGGGTGAGTTCCAGAGCATGAACCGGATGGCCCCGGCGGGCCAAGGGAAGGCTATTCCGTCCTGGGCCGGCCCCCACATCCAACACGCGCACTTGACTCGGTTCCCCCAAGGAGGCCGCCACGTCCATGACTTTGAAATCCGGTTCACTGCCAAATAGAGGATCAGGACGGGTTTTGGGCCAAGTGGTGTATTTGTCACTCAAGGACTCGGAAATGACCTTCGTCTGAATGGAAACTCCCCCCAACAGGCCCACCTCCGGCTTGGCGGGGACACACATCATTACTAAGCGGGAATGGGGAGAGACTTTAAAGCCTTGGCTCAACTTCTCAGTCAGAAAAGCTTTCAACTTCTCTTGCTCTTCTGGGGTTCCTGGCTTCCCTAATACCGCACAGTAGTCTTGCAGCAGTTTTAGGGCCTGATCCGCCATCGAGGGCATACAAGGGACGGAAAACTCGGCTTTGGCAATGGTGTATTTGCGAGTGTTCTGGATGACGACTTTGTCGAGATAGTCGCGATCGGTAATCGGCTGGTTGTCGTCGTTGTGGTTGTTGCTGGGGGGTTGGGGAGGGGGTTGAACCGGGTTGACGGGTTGAATGGGGCTAATGGTGGTGGGGTCGACTGCCATAAGTGAAGTAATGTACGCAATAGAATAAGGACGGGCGGGCTAGACAAACGTTCCGGATGATCCGGTGAACCATAATCAATGCAAATGGCTCCATCCTAACGGGGGTTGGGACGGTTGGCTAGGTTAGGGGTCTAAGTTCACGTTGATGACGCTACCGTTGAAGTTATAAAGGTTTCCTTCTAACTCGACGGGGGTGCCGATTTTTAGTTTGCTGTTCCCGAGTACGGGGCCAGTATCGGTCATGCGTGCATTCCCCGCTAGGGTTAACATGAGATTGACACTATAGAGTTCTTCCGATCGCGGATCTTCGAGGGCCGCCACGGTTCCGTCCGGTTGAGGAATTGCTAGGGTGCGGGGGAGCCGTTCCACGTTGAGGATATCAATTTTACCGTGGGGCTGGTTACGGATGATAATGTTGGTTTCCCCCTCGTCCCGGAGTTTCTCAACAAAGTCATCGGCATCCAAGACACTTAAGCCTCGGACAATGACGGTGACTTCTACGGGACGGGTATTGAGGTTCACCTGGGCCACTGAACCTCCGGTTCCGGGAACCAGAAATACCGCCACGAAGACGGAGAAAATAATGGCGATCGCCCCAATGTCAAGAAGGCTGATTTTCCCGAACAGACGACCCTTTGAGTCCAAGAGTTTCATAAGTTGTTGCCGATCCAATGTGGGTTAAAACTCAACTTCAGAGCCTAGCACAATCGCTCCCCCGATCGCGGAATCTCAGCTAAAGTCAGACTCGGGAAACTCCCGCTATGAACTTTTTGCAGCGCGATCGCGTCTAAACTCTATAGGGGGCCACCCTGTCCCCTGATGCCGTGATTGATAAACACATATCTCCTCATGTCTTGGTTGTCTAATCCTTTGTCCAGGTTACCCCGCCGCCTCCTCTATGGAACCCTCTCTCTGGTGACGGCTGTGTCGGTGCTAGTCGTCTCCACTCCAGTGGGGTATGGCTTTTCCTTATTCGATATTCTCCCCAATGTCATTCAGGTGATTCAGATTTCCTCGATGTCTGATCGACAGGAGGTTGCTCTGGGCCGGCAAATCAACGATCGCCTCGTCCGAGATGTGCGAATTTCTAATAATCGCCAGGTGAATAACTATGTTAATGCCATTGGTCAACGACTGGTGGCGGTGAGCAGCCGGGCCAATTTACCCTTTACCTTCCAAGTCGTTGAGGATGATAACATTAATGCCTTTGCTACCCTCGGCGGTTTTGTCTATGTCAATACGGGACTGATTCGCCGGGCCGATAACGAGGCGGAATTGGCGGGGGTGGTTGCCCATGAAATTGCCCATGTGACTGAAAGACACGTCTTGGCTCGTTTGCGTCAAGCGGCGATCGCCGAGGGAGTCATGAATGCAGCCGGCATCAACCCCGATGTCTTAGTTAATATCGCCTATGAACTGGTGATTAACCGTCCCAACAGCCGCAGTGCTGAATATGAAGCCGATGAGGTGGGAATGCAACTGCTCATCGCCGGAAACTACGCACCGGTGGGGATGATCAACTTCTTTGAACGACTCCTCAGTGGGGGCGGTGGCCTACCCCAATTCCTTAATACTCACCCCGACACCCGCAACCGTGTGGCCCGCCTGCGAGAAATTCTTGACCCCTCCCGAGCCGCCGTCGGGGATGGCCTTGACTCCAATCACTATCGTCAACAGATTCAATCCCTCATTTAAGACAACCATCAGGATAAACTCTTGACAAATTGTTTATCCTGTGGTAAGGGGTCATTATAAGCTCAACACCGGGAAATTGGGCGATCGCTCATAGCGGGTCATATCAGTAAACTTGCGCAACTCAGCCCGTTTGACCCAGAATGGGGGAGCGGCGGCCATGGCCTCCTGAGCGCAAGCATCCAGGAATTGAGCCAATTCCTGACAGTCCAGAGGTTCAGTGGCCTTGCCGAAATAGCCTAAGGTGATATGAGCCGTCAGATTATACTGTTGCTCAATGCCCAACTCCATTAAGGCACGACTCTGGTAGAGAGCGCGACGTAGAGCAATAATACGGTCATAGGCCGCCTCATTGGTTGGATTGAGGGTAACGGCGATGGCCCGTGGCATCACCACCAAACCACTCATCTGCCATTGGGGGGATTGAGGACTGCTTAAGTTGGGTTGAATCTGCTCAAAAATCTCCCCGATACAGCGTTGGAGTTTGGGGTCAAACTGGGGATCGTAGCCGGCTTCCTCATAGGCCCCATCCCAAATCAGATCCGCCAGGGTCAGATGGAAACTCTCCGGAGGAACGATCGCAAATAGACTGGCCCCAAGCCGTTGCGCAATACGGGTTTGACAAT
Source organism: Phormidium yuhuli AB48 (assembly GCF_023983615.1). GTDB lineage: Bacteria > Cyanobacteriota > Cyanobacteriia > Cyanobacteriales > Geitlerinemataceae > Sodalinema > Sodalinema yuhuli. The sequence continues at coordinate 11,128 of NZ_CP098611.1, forward strand.
CGGCCATCACCTGATAAAACTCAGCATTAGCCCGATCCTCCCTTCCTGGCGGGGTGATGATACTATAGCCCGGAAACGCCACCGGTTCTCGTCGGCCATCCTCGGTGGCCTTAAACTTCGGCGATTCGACAATATGCTCTAGCTTACTGCCATGGGTGGCCGGAGTCGTCAGATGAGCAATCCGCTCTAAATAATCTTGATAGGTATTATCCAAGGTCAGTTTTAAATGAGGGTTGACAGGTAAGAGAAGGCAAGAGGCAAGAGGCAAGAGGCAAGAGGGGGGAGGGGAACCACAGAGGCACAGAGGACACAGAGGAAGAGGAGGGGGAGGGGGTTAGGGGTGAGATAGCCACTGTTCTAGACGATCGCCCATTGCGGCTAGGGAATACTCTGTCTCGGCCTGCTGACGACAGGCGGAACGGCTTAATTGGGGGAGTTTTTCAATCCCGGCCACTAAAGCCGGGACGGAATCAGGTTCGACAAGCCAGCCGGTTTCCCCATCTCGGACAATCTCTGCTGGCCCGCCGCGACAATAGGACACCACGGGAACCCCACAGGCCAAAGCCTCAATGGCCACATTGCCAAAGGCCTCCACCCATTTTGAGGTCATGACTAGGCCGCGACATTGGCCTAACGCCTTCTGTAACGCCTCGGTGGGTAAAAATCCTCCGTAGCGGACGTTGGCGTGGGGATGACGTTGACGAATCTCATCCCAATAGTCGGGACATTGCATGACCCCCCAAACCGTCATCTCGTCCCCCGTCTGACTAATCGCCGCCAAGGCATCCTCTAGGCCCTTTTCCGGTGCAATCCGTCCAACCCAGGCTAACTGAGTTCCAGGGCGATCGCAGAAGTCATAGAGCGATAAATCTAAACCACTGGGAATATAAAGGCCCTGAACGTTATCGATGCCAAAGGTTTCCGCTTGAGTACGAGTATAAAAGGTCACCCGTTGCGGATGAGACTGAACCGCCTTGCGCACCGCCTCATCCATGGCCTCATTCAAGGACCCCATACTGACAAAATGAAAGATGGGAATCTCAAAAAAGGGGGTGAGGTAAAAGGGCAGCCAATCATAGGCAAAATTAATGATGGCATCAACCTGAGATTGCCGTTGTCGGGCCCTCTCACACATGGCCCCTAAGACGGACTGGGGGGGGAGGGTAACAGGGGTTTGTCGTCCTTGACTTTGGGCCGTATCTTGCATGGCCCCAGGTAGCGGTTCAATCTCTAAGGGGGGTAACTTCGACCCTTGCGGGGCCAACACCGTCAGAGAATATCCCCGTTCCCTCAACACCTGGGCCATATTGAACAGCGTTAACTCTACCCCTCCCCCTAAGCCGGTTCCCAAGGGGCCGACGGGGGTGGACAGGACTAATAGCTTACGGAGAGTCTTAGCCATACCAACTCATCAGCAACGAGAGATCTTGAGGTGCCGGAAGCATCTCTCCTCGGAAGTCGAGGAATTGGACTAAGACGAGATAGGCGATCGCCAACAGCAGGGAAATGGCCCCGGTGACGATGGCAACAAGTTTAGAACGGTCCATAGGGCGACTCAGAAGTAGAGAGGAATAGAACTGAGGGTTAAACTCAAGCTGGAGCGGTTATTCGACCCCAAACAACAATTGTAAGACATCCTTGGCAATCCGTTCCCCAGCGCCGGGGAGTCCCAAACGACGACGACCGTTTTCAGCAATGAGTTGATGCCAATCGGGATCTTGCAGCAGTCGTTGCACCACATCGGCTACCTGTTCCGGGCCGGGAACTCGAATTAGGGATTGTCCCAAAAGACGGCCTTGGGCCTCAGCAAAGGCGGCGGTATATTGGGGTCCCTCTCCGGGAAAGGCAATAGCCGGTTTCCCCAATCCAACAAATTGTTCTGTGGCGGTTCCGGCTAACGCGATGGCTAAATCGGCTTGTCGTAAACAATCAGCAAAGGACTGTTGACTAATGGCTAACAGTCCCTGATTGAAGCTAAACCGTTGGGCCTGCTCATCGTCAACTCCCGGAACCCCTTTCGTCGTGGATTGCCAGCCATAAGCATTTAGGGCCTCTACAAAGGGTTCAAGATTCAAGCCAGGGGCGATCGCCGCCAGAACGGTCAGTGGCCGATTGCCCTGGGCCTGTTGTACCCCATCCACGGCCCGCAAGAGTTGTTCCCAGTTACGATGGGCCTCGGGAACCCGAGAACCGGGTAACAGGAGAATCGTCAAGGCCCGTCCCTGTTCTCCTTTCGCAACCACCGGTTTAGCCTCCAACCCATCCATCATGGGGTTGCCCAAGTTATAGGCCCGAATGCCCATCTCTTGCAATCGTTCCGTGGTTAAGCCATCCCGAGGAAACACCGCCAGACAGCGTTTTGAGCGCATCAAGGCCCGTTCCCAGGGTAAATACACACAACCGGACCAACTCTCTAATCTCTCAAACCAACTCTGTCGTTGTAGGGGGCCAATCTCATCCCGCAGATAATACTCAGACTTCGCGGTTCCCACAAAACAATAGGGGGCCCCACTCAGCCAGGCCATCAATAAGGGAACAATATCCCCCACCGCGAGAATTTTACCCCCCTGTTTCCCCCATTTGCGTACAACTCGCCATTGGGCCCAGGTTAACCCCAACAATCCTCCCCGCACATCCCGCCAAAGTTCCCGGCCATCCATATAGACAAAGCCACCGGAAGGCATTGTTTTCACGGGGCCAACAATTGGCACCTCCGGGACTTGTTCATAGGCCCGTCCCTCCCCCACCAGAGGCAACGCCGCCAGTTCGGGAGTCTGAGGATGCTCTTGTAGCCGTTGCAAAATCCGCACGGCGATCGCATCCTCACCATGACCATTACTCAAACACAAAAGTTTTTCACCCATAGTCCTCTTACCTCTTACCCAAATGATGCGTTCCGGCTGATGCCGGGACGCATCCTACCATCTCCTCTCCTCTTCCTCCGTGTCCTCTGTGCCTCTGTGGTTCACCTCTTGCCTCTTGCCTCTTGCCTCTTGCCTCTTGCCTCTTGCCTCTTGCCTCTCCCCCCTAAACCACCCGATAGACAAAATTCAACGTCGTCCAAACATCCATATCTAAAGCATAAACATCACTGGGGAAGGCCTCAGGATTAGTATTACGGAGACTAGCCCGATGCAAATCCCCAATAATGGCTTGGGCCACCTTTAAGGGAGTTTCCAGGGGAGTCAGACTGCGGGGATTGCGGGGGGAGTTTTGCCGGGCCGCCAGGAGGGTTAACGCTTGGCCGAAGGGGCGATCGCAACAAATGAGTTTCATCGAGACGGTCCCAATCGGTCGTCCCACGGACCAGGTTTCCGCTTCCGTCCAGGGGAGAAGGACAGACTCGCCGGGATTGAGGGGAGGTTGTTGCAAGGTGGGAGGATTGCCATCGGTCACCGTTTCATAAGGATAGAAGCCGACGGCCCGGCCACTACTGTCGAGACCAAAGAGGAGATAATAGACGGGGCGATCGCCGAGGTTTTCGAGTTTATATTGCACTTGACTCCCGGCGGGAATATTAAGGGTTCCTTCTACGCCCATCAGAGGACGTACTCCCTTGGCCCGACGGGCCCGGCGTGTCTGCCGTTGTACAACAACTGATTCTTCAGGGTCGAGGACACTTAAGGTTCCCCGCACTCCCAAGCGTGAGGCCCCTTCATTTAAGGTTAACGTAAGCCATTTGGCCGCCAGGAGGGCTTGCAGTTGGGGAACAAGGCGCTGTACGGATTTCTTAATGGCTTCATCCTCTTCACCGATGCTGTTGGGAATCAGTTCCCGTCCGACAGAAAATAGGCCATAGGTGCCCTGATCTTTGGGAAGTTGCACTAAATCCGTGGAGTAGGTTTGAGCAATGGTCGCCCGACGGACGCGGCCAAAGACACAATCGGCGGCCTGTTCCCCAGCGGAGACGGAGGTAACATCACGAATGCCGGAAAAGGCACTGGTGGCGTCAACTCGTTCAATACGTTCGAGGCGACTGTCGAGGGCAACAGTTAAGGGGAGGGTGCGCGGTAAAATTCGCACCGACTCCCGTAACAGTCGTCCTGGGGCAATCTCACCGGCGTTGTGGCCCGGACTGTTCCAGAGTTTGGCCGTGGCATTGAGGCCTGAGCGCGATCGCACCTGAAGTTTCACCTCCCCTTGGGGGGGTGTCCCGGGTTCCGGTAAGACGGAAAACACCGATCCACTTCCATAGCGATTGAGGACGGCCAGGGGTAACCCCCCTAACCACAATTTACAGAGGTCATTGCCCGAGTCTTGTTCCAAAATCACCCCATCGGCCCCTAAGGCGGCTAACTGGGGAACTAGAGGTGAGGGAAGGTCCGTGGGCAAGGTGCAGGAGTTGAGGCCGCTACGGCAAATGGTGGGGGTTTGCTCGGCCCCAGCCAGGGTTTCGATGAGTTGTTCGATGCGGGTGAGGAGATTGCTGAGGGAGGCTTCTGGAGATAGGCACCACAGTTGTTGAGTGAGGGCGTAGGTGAGAAGTCCACAACTAAATCCTTGCCATTGACTTTCGGTAGCAATCTGTGGTAAGGCGGCGGCGGAAATGACCCAACCGGGTACGTCGCCTTTGGCGTTGGACTTGAGGTTAGCTTGGAATTGCCGGTGGTCTGAGTCCAGTTGGGCGACGGTGGGACTGGGGCGCGATCGCACTCGGAGATTCCCCAGGAGGGGGTTTCCGGGATAGGTATAGCTGGTATCGAGAACGGTGACAATTTTCTCGGTGGGGAGCGATCGCAGCAGTAACCAGAGGCTACTGAGGGGTAAATCTAAGCCATCAGCCATCACCAAACTCGGTTCCACTGCCTCGGACTCGGGAGACGGCTGAACCTGAGAACCATAGCCACTAAAATGTAGCCAGACCACATCACGACTGTTTAAATCGCTGAAATACCCTTGTAGAGCGTCTAGGGTTTGGGTCCGGGTGGCTCGTTCATCGGTGAGGGTTAATATATCCTCGGCCTTAAAGCCAAAGCGATGTTGTAGCACCTGGCGTTGCAGGGCCACGTCAGTTACGGCCCCATTTAAGTTGCTCCCGGTTGTCTCAGGATACCGATTAATACCAATGAGTAGGGCCCGTTTCCTAACGAGAGGGTCAGCAACGGCAGCTTGCCAGGGGAAATCTCCTAGGACAAACCCTGTTCCTGTGGCCGTTGTTGCAGCCAACAGCCAGGCGGATTGTTGTAGAAAACCCCGTCGTTTCATCATAATTGCCTAGGATAGTTAATCGTTGACAGTTTGCTCTAAACAGTGATGGTATTAGGCGAATTAAACAGGACATTTAAAACAATCTAACTCCTGACAATATATATATTTCAGAGCTATAAACTGTCAACTGCAATAGGAATATTGGGAACAGAATGCTACCATCCTGTTCCCAAGGGTAACTGTTACCACAATTACTCGTGCATGGCCTTAGCCAGTTCCGCCGCCACTTCAGGACGAGAGAATTCTGGGGGAGGGAGTTCGCCCCGGCGCAACATTTCCCGAACTTTGGTTCCCGAGAGGTGAATCCGCTCTTCTGGGGTGCTGGGACTGGTTTTCGAGGTGGCCATGGTGCTGGTGCGGGTGCAGTAGAAGGCGTGCTCGAACTTCATGGGGGTGATTCCCAGTTCTCCTGGCTCGAACTCGTCAAAGATATCTTGAGCGTCGTAGGTTCCATAGTAATCCCCGACTCCGGCGTGGTCCCGTCCCACGATGAAGTGCGTACAGCCATAATTCTTACGGACGAGGGCGTGGAAGATGGCTTCCCGAGGGCCGGCGTAGCGCATGGCGGCGGGGTTGATGGCCATCATCACGCGATCGCGGGGGAAGTATTTATCCAACATGATTTCATAGCAACGCATCCGCACATCAGCGGGGATGTCATCACTCTTCGTTGCTCCCACCAGGGGATGTAGAAACAGTCCATCGACGGTTTCTAAGGCGCATTTTTGGATATATTCATGGGCCCGGTGGATGGGGTTACGGGTTTGGAAGCCCACCACGGTTTTCCAGCCTTTGTCCACAAACATCTGCCGGGAGACTGCCGGATCGATTTGGTAGTCAGGGAACAGAGGATGGGGATCTCGCTCCAACATCCAGACGGAACCGGCTAAGTTGACGGGCCCTTGTTGGTACACCACCGCCACCCCGGGATGTTTATCTTCTGTGGTGCGATAGACTTGGAGGGCTTCTTCTTCTTTGTCGTAGTGATATTTTTGGCTTAAGTCCAGAACCCCCACAAAGCGACCGGTTTTGTCGTCGAGGCGGATGCGATCGCCCTCTTTTAACGAGTTGGCCACCTCTTCACTGACGCTGAGGGTAATCGGCACTGACCAGGGTAAGCCGTTGGCCAGGCGCATCTCCTTGACCACTCGCCGATAATCGGCTTCTTCCATAAAGCCGGTCAGGGGACTAAAGCCACCAATGGCAATTAGGGCTAAATCGGAAAAGGTGCGATCGTCCATCGTCACCCGGGGTAGGCGATCGGCTTGCTCCAGAAACTCTCGTTTCTGGGCAACCGTGGCTAGGCGAGTAATCAGAGTGCCACCATGGGCGGCAATGGTTTCTTGGGGTTGAGTGGCTACAGTCACGTTGGAGACGGGATTAAGAGTTAGCTGTACGGGGTACAATCGTCTCCAAGTTTAGCCCTAGATGGGGTCAACGACCAAATTTTCCCTCTCTCCCGCCTTTTTCGGTTTTATATAATCAAAGCTAATCTTTTGAGAGACTTAGTTTTAATATTTAAAATTTGCGCAACTTTACAAAAATCCAAAGTCAAGGGCTTAATAGGAATTATTCTTAATTAAGGAACGAATTTGACAGGGTTTCAGGGATTTGCTAAGATTTTCACAATGACCTACTTGTATGCAATTTTAGCAAAATTGAGCTGGATTCCGGAAAGCACCGCGCCACAATTTCCCAAAATCCTCCCCCGTCAACCTTCGCTGTAACCCTCTTGCCACAAAGATTACAGCCAGTGACAAACTCTCCCAAAACCGAGAAAACTCCCCCAGTGATACACCAGGGGAGAACGGCGATATCTGCGGACTTCGCCGGAGACGGTCCGCTGCGGATGAGGTTTGTTCTTTACAGAACTTTACCAAAAAAATGACTTAATTTGACAAATGTCCCAATTTATGCCACAAGATTTAGGTTCCTAACTCTAATAACTGTGCCGTAACCGCGAGACTTTCCTCATACAACACATCCCGTCCCCAGCGTTGTAGTTGTTGAGCCATTAAGGCCTCGGCCTTCTGGTCAGAGAGAGCCGTTACTTGTTCCGTGCGACAAGATTGGGCGCTACCACCAGCTTCCATGCGCATACAGCCGGTGGTTTCCGAACAGAGAATTGTGCAACAGTCGGCCTCAGGATTCGAGGAATTGAGGCGTAGAGCGACTAAATCTCCGGGAATTTCCCCCATATCCGCCACCGGAACCCCAGCTAACTCCGCCAAGATTTCGCGATCGCACTCGCCGCTGAACTTAATATGAGTAATATCATAGTCCCCGGACTCCACCGCATAGGAGGTAGGAGTCCAGCCAAGGCGACTAGCAAACCAACCCAGGAACAGGAGAGCCTGAGAGTCATTGCCCTTCTCATAATCAATGGTGATGCTGTCGATTTCCCCCAGGGACATCCGCCGTTCCGGGGGGTCGAACGCCGCCGCCGTCAACTCCTGCCAAGGGGAGAGTCGGTGCCAGTTGAGGTCAGCAATATAAATTTCCTGTTCCACCAACTGCTGCATTTTCAGCAATTCCGAGCCGGGGTCGCTAAAATAACTCGAATCCACCACCGTACAATTACTAGAGGTGGCCAGAGCTTGGAATAACTCCTGTTCCGGGTTGGGAGTGGCTTTCCACCAGACAAACCGGGGCAACTCGGGAACCATCAACGATGTGACCAAACTACCCACCCGGTTGAGAGCCTCCTTCGTCCCCCGTAGGGTGATGTACTCGCAACAGACCAACTTAGAACTTTGGCGTTGTAGGGGACAGTAAGCCGAGACTTGGGCGGTGACCCCTTTATCCTCAATGCCAAAGGTGGGACAGAGGGTAATAATCCGACAGGGATTCGCGGCGGCGATCGCCTCACTAATCTGAAAGCCCCGAGCATCCAAATTCTCATACTCCTGTTGCTCGGGGGAGAGATTAGCGAACTCCTCGCGCAACTTCCTCAACGTAGGGGGATTCACATGGCCGGTAATCTTGAGGCCATAATGGTCTTGGGCCGCCTCAATCGCCTGACGAGCTTCCTCACCATTGACACCATCAATGGGCCCCTCGTAGAAACCCAACGCCGCCAATAACTGCTGAAACTCCTCCGGTTCATAGACCACCATACTAAAGGTTGAGGCGCGACTAGCCAGAGGAACCCCTTGGCCCTTACTTTGTCCCAACCAAATCTGGCTAAGTTCCGCTTCAATCTCCCCTAGAGAAATATCTTTAGGCTTCTGTAAAGCCACAACAGGTGTATTAGAACTCATAATTGATGGTTTCCCTAAACGCTAAGAACAACTCAACACAAACAACTCAAGACACTCAATCCATCATTCCCTCAGCCAATCGCTGGGGTCATACCTGCCCGAACTCCCGTTACAACCGTCGCCAGCGACGATTATCTCGGTTCAGGAGCAATTCCGCCTCCACCGGTTCCCAAGTTCCCGCCTCATAGAGAGGAATCGACTCCGGTGGTGCAGGTGCATCCCAAACTTCCAACACCGGTGTTAAGACACGCCAAGACGCTTCCACCTCATCCCCCCGGGTAAAGAGAGTTTGGTCTCCCAACATACAGTCAATCAACAAGCGGCTATAGGCATCGGTACTGGGTTTCCCAAAGGCGGCGTCGTAGCGGAAATCCATATTGACTGATCGCGTCCGCAGGGAAGTTCCGGGCGTTTTGACCTCAAAGCGCATACTAATCCCCTCATTGGGCTGAATCCGCATCACCAAGACATTGGGATTAGCCTGTTTCGCCGCCGATTGGAACATCAAAAAGGGGACATCTTTAAACTGGATGGCAATTTCCGAGACTTTTTTGGGCATTCGCTTCCCGGTTCGCAGATAGAAGGGAACCCCTTTCCAACGCCAGTTATCGATGCTCAACTTCAAGGCCGCATAGGTGGGGGTTGTCGATTCAGGATCGGCCCCATCTTCATCCCGATAACTGGGAATGGCTTTCCCATCCATCCAGCCTTTAGTATATTGCCCACGGACAGCAGCATTTTCCAGATGTTCCGTATCCGCTAAACGGGTGGCCTGAACCACTTTGACTTTCTCGTTGCGAATACTATCGGCGTCGAGGGAGTTCGGGGCCTCCATGGCCGTGAGGCTAAACAACTGCATTAAATGGTTTTGCACCATATCTCGTAGGGCCCCGGCGGTTTCATAGTAGCCGGCCCGGCCTTCCAGGCCCACCCGTTCCGCCACGGTAATTTGCACATGATCCACAAATTGCCGATTCCACAGGGGTTCAAAGATGGCATTGGCAAAGCGGAAGACGAGAAGGTTCTGGACGGTTTCTTTGCCGAGATAATGGTCGATGCGATAGACTTGCGTCTCGTCACAGACGGATTGCACCACTTGGTTGAGGAGTTGGGCGGAGGCCAAATCCCGGCCGAAGGGTTTTTCGATGACCAATCGTTGTTTAGTGGGATCGGCCAACATCCCCGCTTCCCCCAGTTGTTGGATGGCTTCGCCGAAGAAACGCGGGGCCACGGAGAGATAGAAGACGCGATTTCCCCGAGTTCCCCGTTTCTCATCCAAGTCGCTCAGGAAGGCGTTGAGATCTTGATAGTCTTGGGGATTGTCGATGTTACCGGGACAGTAAAACAGTCCTTGGGCAAAACTGTTCCAAATGTCATCGGACTGTAAGCCACCGCCAAATTCATCCACCCCCTGACGACAATGATCGCGGAAGTAGTCATGACTCCATTCCCGACGGGAGACTCCGACAATGGTGAGTTCCGGGGGAAGACGACGTTCTAGGTGCATTTGATAGATGGCGGGAACCAGCTTACGCTGGGTTAAATCCCCGGATGCACCAAAGATAATTAGAATCTGAGGTTCAGGAATGCGATCTTGTTGCAGGCCAACGCGGAGGGGATTCTCTTGGATAGCGACCATAGAAGCTTTGACGGTGATGGATAGGGTGATAGTGCTTAGTTGACAATTCAGGACTCTCGGTTGTCAACTCCTGGGATGGGGGAAGATTCAGGGTTTCCTGACTTTTGGGATGGGGGTTAGTGGCGATCGCCCCGGACACCTTCTTGAATAAAGGACTCGACTAGGGCCACATCTTCGGGACTCCCAATGACTAACGGGGTTCGTTGGTGAAGTTTCTCGGGGACGACATCCATAATTTTTTTCAGTCCGGTACTGGCTTGTCCTCCGGCTTGTTCCATGAGGAAGGCCAGGGGTGCGGATTCATAGAGAAGTCGCAATTTTCCTTCGGGTTTCTTCACGGTTCCCGGATAGAGGAAAACTCCCCCTTGCAACAAGATACGGTGAAAGTCTCCCACTAGGGCCCCACTGTAGCGTCCGGTGTAGCCTTCGTGACGGTGGACATAGCGGATATAGTCGCGGATGGAGTCGTCCCATTGCCAGAAGTTACCTTCATTGACACTATAGACGGAACCATGTTCAGGGACTTGGATGTTTTCTTGCCAAAGGATGAATTCCCCGAGGCTGGGGTCGAGGGTGAAGGAGTGAACGCCGGTGCCGATGGAGTAGACTAGGACGGTACTCGGACCGTAGAGGATATAGCCGGCGGCGAGTTGTTTGTGGCCCGATTGCAGTAAGTCTAGGGCTTCTCCGCTTTCGTCGTCTCCTTCTTGTTTGCGGATGGCGAAGATTGAGCCTACGTTGAGGTTAGCATCAATGTTGGAGGAGCCGTCAATGGGGTCGTAGACGAGGGTATAGCGGCCAATGGGGCAATTTTCCGGGATGTAGTAGGGTTTTTCCATCTCCTCGGAGGCGAGGCGACAGACGAGGCCGCTTTGTTTGAAGACAGAGATAAAGACGTCGTTGGCATAGAGATCCATCTTTTTCACGTCTTCCCCCTGGATATTTTCTCCCCCAGCAAAGCCGAGAACCCCATCCATGAGGCCCGCTTTGCTGAGATGACGGGCCGTGAGTTTCCCGGCTAGGGCGATACGATTCATTAGGGTACTGAGATCCTGGGCCTCGGGGGAGAAGCTTTGTAGCTGTTCCAGGACATGGCGCGATAGGGTGGTACAGTCCCGGTCTAGGGCCCGTTGGGGGACTTCAAAGGAGTCTGTGGGTGTCATACAGAAATGTTGTTTAGGGTGTTCAGGGGGGTGTTCAGGGGGGTGACGGACTCGGGAATCTGGGCGATCGCACTCTCGGCGTAAGGTCTGAACGCTGCTTCTATGGTAAAACCACTTCCGGCGATCGCACCCCCTTTCCCTCGGGACTATAGATTTTCTTTAGGTTAAACGTCTATTAACTCTTCATATAATAGGCAGATGAGGCGTTTTCCCGATTGGGGTCTGTGACTGGTTTTGAGGTGATTGATTGGGAGTTGCGATCGCCCCGAAAGCCTCCCCCCATCTCTCCAGACGACTCTCCTAAATTTCCCCAATTGTTGAGATAGTGCCGCCATGTTTGTGTACATTAGCCCCAATTGCCAACACGAGGCAAAACTATACCATAAACTCGATAAAATCACTTATCTCAAGGCTTCAATCCAATCCCATGGCATGACCGCCATTCAAAGTCATTTTGATTGGAACTATCCTTATCTCAAACATCGCTTCCATAATTTCCGTCTAATTGGGAAAATTCAAAAAGTCGGCAATGACCGAGTGTTTTGCTTTTTGAAAATCTTTCAGCGGGGTCAACCGGATTATGAACATCATTTCCTGGATAATTCTGACCAATATGGTCAGGTTCACCTGAAAGTCGATCTGCTGGATCTTGAGGCTGAGGTTCAACAGCAAAAAGAAGCTTTGACCGCCGAACAACAGCCCAGATATCTTCCGGCTCATTTGAAGGAATGGCTACAAAAGCCCAGTTTACTGATGGACAGCCAAGGGGGAGCCATCTATGAAACTCGTATCTGGGTAGAACAGTTTAAAACCGTCGAAATTGACCATCATTGGCAAACGTATCATGAGTTGGTGTATGGACTGATTGAACGGGATGGTAATTCCGATATTCAAGAACAGGAAACTCCCTATGAGGGGTTGTCCTGGTGCTACCACAAAACTCGACAAAAAGCAATTCTTTTCGCCCGAATTGAAGCCATCGACAGTCCGGGAAACTTAGCAATTTTGTTAATTTCCCCCTTTGCCAAACGTCCCAGTTTGCAAGACATTGGGCAATTAGGGGCATCTCTGGATTTATATGGTCCCGGATTAGAGAATCGCCTCACCCATCCCCTCTCCCGGAATGATATTGCCCAATATTCTCTACGATATTATCCCCGCTATTTACTGCTTGACCCCGAAATTTGGTATGAAATTGAGCGGGAAGCGGAGGGAAATTTTGCCCTCTCCTTAGAGGAAGAAACTATCCTTACGTCTGGGAAACTGCCTATCTTCATCAATGGCCGGGCGGGAAGTGGTAAATCCACGATGTTGTTCTATCTCTTTGCCTATTATTGCCAAAAATACATTGATATCCGCGAGCATAACCCCGAACTTTCTGAGGAAGCGTTGGGGTTTCACCCTCTCTTTATTACCTATAACAAACGACTCCTGCAATCAGCGCGTCAGGGAGTGAGAAAACTCCTCAATTACCATCATCACTTTGCTGAACAATCGATTGAGATTGATTTTGAGACCTTTTTTACGCCTTTTCAAGATTTTCTCTTGAATCAATTAGATAGCGAAACGTTGGAACGATTTGATTCTGATAAGCATATCTCCTTTTATCAGTTTGAACGAGCCTATCAATCTTCCTTTCCGGGGCAGCGATCGCCGGCGGAATGCTGGCATATTATTCGCGCCTTTATTAAGGGCTATAATTTAGAGGATATGGCGGCTGAGGACTATTCGTATATTCCTCGGGGTGAACGGACGGTTCCTGAAGATAGCTTTAAATTTGTCTGCGATCGCGTCTATCCTTGGTATAAAAACTACTTAGAAAGAAACAACTTTTGGGATGACCAAGATTTAATTCGAGAGGTTTTAAAACAAGGAAGTATCAGTAAAAAATATAGCGCCCTTGTCTTTGATGAAGCCCAGGACTTCACAAAATTAGAACTGCGGCTGTTGGTGCAAATGTCTATTTTCACCGATTATGAACTCTACGCCCCCGTTGAGAGTTTACCCTTTGCCTTTGCCGGCGATCCATTGCAAACCCTAAACCCCACTGGCTTTCGTTGGAAAAGTGTGCGGGCAGCGTTTTATGAACAGGTGATTGCCAGTTTAGATCCCGATCGCCATCTGAAGATTAAGATGACCTTCCATGAACTGAAATCTAACTATCGCTCCCTGGGGGAGATTGTCCGGCTAACGAATCTGATTCTTCTCTGGCGCTATTTATTCTTCAAAAGCCATCAACTTACCTTACAAAAGCCTTGGAAACCCGGACATGGCCTTCCTCCCCAAAAATTCATCCTCTCCCAGAACTTACAAGCCGCTCAATTTCGCCAACACTGTCAAAACGACCCCATCATTATCATTCCCTGTGAAGAAGGGGGAGAGTTGCACTATCTGCAACAGGATGAACTGCTGCGGGATATCTTTCCCGAGATTCAGCAAGATAAAGTCCCCAAAAATATCCTCAGCGCCAGTCAAGCCAAGGGGTTGGAGTTTCCCTTTGTAATCCTCTATAAGTTCGGAGATGAACTGGCCCAAGGGCAAACCAGTCTCGATAAACTCTATCACGCTCAGGAACGCAATTTAGAACAGGAGTATTTCTTTAATAAACTCTATGTGGCGGCCAGTCGTCCGACAGAGGCGTTAGTGATTTTAGATTCTCCCGGGGGGGATGAAGCGTTATGGCGATTTGCCGATCGCAAGGGGTGCGATCGCGCCATCAAAGCCAGTCAACTAGAATCCCAGGATGCGGCCCAAATTAGCTTTTTACCCAGGGGGGAGAGTTTCGCCGTCTTTAACCGGGACAATCGCCTCGAACAAGCGCAACAGTTTTGGGAAAACGGCTTAAGTCAGGAGAATCCCGAATTTCTTGATCGGGCCGCCGACTTTTATCGTTCTCTCAATGACTATGAGATGGCCCAGAAGTGTCAGGCCTGGGCCTTGAAATTTAAGCGAGAGTTTCAGTCCGCCGGAGAACGCTTTTTAGCCTTAAATGACCCCCAAGAGGCCCGGACTTGTTTTTGGCAGGGGGTGTGCTGGCCGCAACTTTGGGCTTGGTATCAAGAGTATCGTGGTTCGGCCATCGAGAGGGCGATCGCCCAATTCATGGTGAATCAACCGGCCTCACTCAGCCAACTGCGAGAGTTCAGCCAACAGCTAGACAACCACATTGGCCAGGCCCAACGCCATTACACCGAAAAACCCTGGCGCATGGCTATCCAAGCCTACCGAGACACCATCCAAGAATTTCTCAACGCCAAAGAAACCCTCACCCCCGAGGAATGGCGACACTACGGTGATTCCCTCGAACAACTGGCCCAGGCCAACTATCCCGGCTTATTATCTAGCGCCGGTTTCTGTTTTTACGCCGCCCAAACTCCAGAAAACCGCCGTCGGGCCGTGGACTGTTGGGAGGACTGCGGCGCCACTCAGCATCGAGAGTATTATTTAGCTAAAGCCGAACAGGTGGGGGTTCCCGAGGGGATTCCCTATTTGCGCCATGGGAACGCCGCGAAACAGATTATCGATCGTTGGGAACAGGCCGGGAAGCCGGGGAAAGCGAACTGGCTGAAACAACTTGAGGGAATCCGTTGGGCCTTGGAAGAGGAACAGCGATGGGATGAGTTAGTGCAATATCTGTTGCAGGCCCGTCGTTGGTTGGAGGCGATCGAAAGTCTCAATCGCTGTCAGGCCCCCGACTGTCAGGCCCTCACCTGGGAAGTCGTGCGTCAACTGGCCATCTCCAACCTCACCCCTGAGGAGACTCGTCCCCAACGTCGTCGTTATGTGGAGTTTCTCAACAGAGTCATTGAGGAGGAAACTTGGTTGCGCCATCTGACGCCAGCGGAAGTGGGGGCGAGTTTTGAACGAGTTGGGGAGTGGGTTCCCTGTCTCAGCTTTTATGAACAGTTGCTGAAGACTGAGAATCTGAGTTCCCATTGGCGACGTTACGCTCAACAACGCTGGTTAGCCAGCAAGTTAAAGCAGCAACAGTTCGCCGAAGGGACGAATCTGGAACGGGCCCAAGCCATTGGCGCTGACATTGAACGCAAGGCCCGGCAATGGCAAATCGACCTTAGCCGCATTCCGCCGGAACCGCAACCTTCTGAACCGAGTCGTCTACCGGGGACGGTGCAAGTTGAGGGATTACCGGAACGAGTGCTGTTGCAACGTCGCAGCAATGGTGTCCAGTTTGTCTTGGGGGGGGTGTCGGTGGAAGCGGTCCAAACCAGCAAATCCTTACAGGTGACGTTACAGTCTCGGCAGACGGAGGAATCGGTATTCCTCAAACTCACCCGCAAGGGGGGATTGATTCGTCGTAATGGCTTGACAATTTATTCAGATAGTGGTAAAAGTTTGCTCTTTCGTCTAGGTCAAGTCTGTTTAGGCCGACTGGTGTATCAGGGGGGCAATTCCCGAGTGGAAGTGGTGCTATCGGGTTTTGATAAGCGCCAACGCATCTGCATTCGTCCAGGGCTGTAGTAGATGAGTGGCTCAGGTTCAGTTATTTACAAATCTTAATAATAGGCGCAACAAGGCTTAACACAAGGCTCGTCCGTGACAAATTGGATTGGGATCTGAACAGTTGGAATTAAATTCAGTATAATTACGGAATCCTAAACAGCGCTCTAGCAACGCTTAGGGTAACGGCTCGGCTAGGGGGTAAATCCGGGTGTATCCCCAATTTCTCGATATCGTGCATCATCCTTGAGCAACAAAATCAACTTGACTGCTCTTCGGTGGACTCAACCCCGGTTGAAATCGCCCAGTTGATGGTTTCTCGTAACCATTGTCACGGGTTTTTGTTGTTTTTAAAAATCCAGCTCATGACTCTTGCAGTATTGGTTTTTCTGGCTAGCGGTTGGTTGGAGGGGGGAGTATTGGGGAATGTCGGTCCGAGAGTCGTCGCGGACTATGCAGGGCGATCGCCCCAACCCCATCAAATTCAGAAACAGTTAAATTCCGGTTCATCGGACACCATCGCCCGTTTTGACCCACCCGATCGAGGGGCGCCTGAAGGAACTGTGGATGCGGGGGGAACCCGAGGTAAATGCCCCCAAGATGCCATACAGCCCGACCCCTCCCTGACAGTTTTAGTGCCGAGGGTGACCCCAGATGCGAGGGATTGGGCCTT
Organism: Phormidium yuhuli AB48; assembly: GCF_023983615.1. Classification (GTDB taxonomy): domain Bacteria; phylum Cyanobacteriota; class Cyanobacteriia; order Cyanobacteriales; family Geitlerinemataceae; genus Sodalinema; species Sodalinema yuhuli. Next base: position 27,529 of record NZ_CP098611.1, read on the forward strand.
GACGACCTCGCCTCATCCCACCGTTTGGGTGTATGTCCCGGACACTGTGGCCTCCCAGGGGCTGTTTGTGGTGCGCGATCGTCAATGGAACGACATCTATCGTCAGGAGGTGGCGTTACCTGAATCGGGTATTTTGGAACTGCAAGTACCCGAATCCGTTGAGGGGTTAGCGTTAGAGGAAGATTACCGTTTACAGTTTGCCATTCTCTGTCCGCCAGATGGGACTGGGGCCCCGCGAGAAGTGGTGGCCCAGGCCTGGGTGCGTCGGGTTGAACCCACCTCCAGTTTGATGGCTCAATTGCAGCAACAGTCGGAGCGCGATCGGCCTCTAATTTATGGACAACATGGCATTTGGTATGAATCTCTCTCGGGCCTAGCGTATCAGAGACAGTCGGCACCCAATGACCCGCAGTTACAACAGCGTTGGCAGGACTTTTTAGAGTCCGCCGGTTTAGCTGAATTTTCCGAATTTTCTCTGGTGAACTAATCGTTACGTTGGGGTGGGTGTTATGGAGACTTGGAGATGGGGATGGGCGGTTACTTTGGGACTGGGGATGGCGATCGCGCCTACCGTCCCAATTCAAGCTCAAGTTATCCCCGATGGCAGTTTAGGCAATGAAGGTTCGGTGACCACGCCTACGGAAACCGGGGTTCAAATCGACGGCGGGGCCGTACGAGGGGATAATCTCTTCCACAGTTTCCAGGAATTTTCCATCCCCACCAACAGCGAAGCCTTTTTCAACAATCCCGATGTCGCCAACATCTTTAGCCGCGTCACCGGCGGCTCAATTTCCGACATCGATGGTGTCTTGCGGGCCAACGGAACCGCTAACTTATTTTTACTCAACCCCAACGGCATTATCTTCGGTCCCAATGCTCGTTTAGACATCGGCGGTTCCTTTGTCGCCAGTACAGCCAACAGTCTGGTTTTTGAGAATGGCTTGGAGTTTAGTGCCAGTGATGCTGGAGATTCAGCCCCCCTATTGAGCGTGAATGTACCCTTAGGGGTGCAACTTAATAATCATCCCGGCAGTATTGAAGCCACCGGGGCAATTCTCAATGTATCTGAGGGAGAATCTATTGCGCTGGTGGGTGGGGAGATTAGCCTAGAGGATGTTGAAATCAATGCAGCGGCTGGACGAATTGACCTCGTAGGAGTGGGGGAAGCGGGACAAGTCAGCTTTGAGGTGGGTGATGTCAACTCGGGATTTCCGTCCTTCGGGGTTCCCGCCGAACTGAGTCGCGCCTCAGTGTCGTTGGATGAGGCGAATCTGAATGTAGCCGGAGTTGTGGGGGGAGAGATTGGGATTCAGGCGTTGGATATCGAGATGCGGGATAGCGTTTTAGGCGGGGGAATTTCTCGCGGACTTGGGTTTGAGGGCGGCGAGTCGGGAAATATTGAGTTGGATGCGATGGGTGATATCACTATCTCAGATGGTGGGATAGGAAATTTAGTTAGAGAAGGCTCGATTGGTAACGCTGGTGATATCAACTTGAGTGCAGATAATATTGAATTAAATAACGGCGCTCAGTTAGATTCTAGTACCTTGGGGGAGGGAAATACAGGCTCAGTGACCCTTCGTGCTGGTGATAGCATTGTCATCTCAGGGGCAAATTCTGATGACTTTCGTAGTGCGATTTTCAACCAAGTTACGGAAACTGGGCAAGGTGATGCGGGCAGTATTAGTCTCATCGGTGAGGTTATCGAGATAAGTGAAGGTGCATTTTTGTCTTCCAGTACCTTCGGGGAAGGAGATGGAGGAAGCGTCATGATTGAAGCTGGTGATACTGCTATTTTGTCGGATGGGGATGTGTTTAGCAATGTCGAAGAAACAGCACGGGGAGATGCAGGCAACATCAGAGTCATTGGCAACCGAGTAGAAGTTTTAGATGGTGCTCAGTTGATTTCTAATACATTAGGGGTTGGCAATGCTAGCAGGATAGACATTCAGGGGACCGAAACGATTATCTTTTCCGGAGAAAATTCGGAAGGTTTTGTAAGTGGAGCTTTTAGCCGTATTCGAGAAACCGGGCAAGGAGATGCCGGTGAGATTAACCTGCGGGCTAACCATATAGAGATAAGCAATGGGGCAGAATTATCTTCGAGTACCTTCGGTGAGGGGAATGCAGGAAACGTCACCATAGAAGCGAGTGATGTCGCACGATTTTCAAACGCTAATGTCTTTAGCAGCATAGGAGAAACAGGACGGGGAAATGCAGGTAACATTAGAGTCATTGGCAATCGAGTAGAAGTTTTAGATGGCGCTCAGTTAATTTCTGATACATCGGGTCAAGGGAATGCCGGCAGGATAGACATCCAGGGGACCGAAACGATTATCTTTTCCGGAGAAAATTCGGAAGGTTTTGTAAGTGGAGCTTTTAGCCGTATTCGAGAAACCGGGCAAGGAGATGCCGGTGAAATTAGCCTACGTGGTAACTCTATCGAGGTGCGCGATCGGGCAAGATTATCTTCGAGTACCTTTGGGGAGGGAGATGCGGGAAACGTCATCATAGAGGCTGGTGACACAGTACGATTCTTGAATGATGGAACTGTCTTTAGCAATGTAGCAGAAACAGGACAAGGAAATGCGGGAAACATCAGAGTCATTGGCAATCGAGTAGAGGTTCGAGATGGCGCTCAGTTAGTTTCTAATACACGAGGTCAAGGGAATGCCGGGAGGATAAACATCCAGGGGACTGAAGCGATTATCTTTTCGGGAGAAAATGCGGAAGGTTTGCCGAGTGCTGCCTTCAGCCGTCTTCGAGAAACCGGACAAGGAGATGCCGGTGAGATTAACCTGCGGGCTAACCATGTAGAGATAAATAATGGGGCGCAATTATCTTCGAGTACCTTCGGTGAGGGGAATGCAGGAAACATCACCATAGAAGCTGGTGACACAGTACGATTTTTGAATGACGGAACTGTCTTTAGCGATGTAGCAGAAACAGGACAAGGAAATGCGGGCAGCATCAGAGTCATTGCTAACCGAGTGGAAGTTTTAGATGGCGCTCAATTCAGTTCGAGTACATTGGGGCAAGGGAGTGCCGGCAGGATAGACATCCAGGGGACTGAAGCGATTATCTTTTCGGGAGAAAATGCGGAAGGTTTTCCGAGTGCTGCCTTTAGCCGTGTTCGAGAAACAGGGCAAGGAAATGCCGGTGAGATTAACCTGCGGGCTAATCATGTAGAGATAAGTAATGGGGCGCGATTATCTTCGAGTACTTTCGGCGAAGGAGACGCGGGAAACGTCATAATAGCAAGTGACACGGCGCGATTGTCGAGTTCTGAGGTCCTTGTCGAGGTAGAGGAAAGCGGACAAGGAAACGGAGGGGATATCCGAATTATTGCAGATAGGCTGTTTATGGAAGATGGCGCTCGGTTAAATTCCAGTACCTTGGGTGAAGGAAATGCAGGGACTGTCACCATTGAGGCAAGTGGTGCAGTTCTCTTCTCAAATAGTTTTGCGGCAAGCATAGTAGGAGAAAATACACGAGGGAATTCGGGAGGAGTTAGTATTATTGCTAGTCATCTAGAAGTACGAGACGGGGCAGCCTTGATTTCCAGCACCTTGGGTCAAGGGGATGCTGGAACGATTAGAATTGAGGTGGGTAATGTAGTATTCTCTAACGGTTTTGTCTTTAGTACCGTCCAAGAAAAGGGACAAGGTAATGCTGGGGATATTAGTATTATTTCCAATACCCTAGAAATGCGAGATAGATCTCAATTAAATTCAAGTACATTTGGGGAAGGAAATGCAGGAACCGTTAGAGTTGAAGCGAGGGACACTATAAGCTTTTCGGGGTTAAGCTCTCGGGAAATTCCCCTGGGTATTTTTAGTGCTGTAGAAGAAACAGGACGGGGAAATGCTGGAGGTGTGAGTATCCGGGCTAATACCGTGGAAATGAATGATGGTGCTCAGCTAAATTCAAGTACTTTTGGACAGGGAAATGCGGGGACGGTGACCATTGAAGCCAATGATAGAGTTATCTTATCGGGACTTAATAATCCTGAGGGATTGGCCACGGGGGCTTTCAGCGCTGTTGGAGACACGGGAGAAGGTAATGCAGGAGATGTGATAATCCTTGCTAACAGTCTGGAAATGCGAGATGGCGCTCAGCTCAATGTCAATACCTTAGGTCAAGGCAATGCGGGAACCGTAAGAGTTGAAGCTAATGATCAAGTTATATTATCGGGACTTAACAATCCCGAGGAAGTGGTCACCGGTGTTGTCAGTGCTGTTGGAGAAAACGCACGAGGAAATGCCGGAGGTGTGAGTATTTTGACTGGCAGTCTGGAAATGCGAGATGGCGCTCAGTTAAACTCAGTTACATTGGGTCAAGGCAATGCGGGAACCGTAAGAGTTGAAGCCAGCGATAGGGTAATTTTCTCAGGAGTGAATTCTGAAGGACAACCCAGTGCAGGCTTGACCAGCGTGGGCGAAACAGGGCAAGGGGATGCGGGAGGCGTTAGCATTCTTGCCAACACTTTAGAACTCCGAGATGGGGCCATACTAGATTCAAGTACCTTGGGTCAAGGAAATGCAGGAACAGTCTCGATTGAGGTAAGTGAGACATTATTGTTATCAAACGGCTTGATCATGAGCGGTGTAGTAGAACAGGGACGCGGCAATGCCGGCAATATCACTGTTGTTGCTGACCGGTTAGAAGTTCATGATGGTTTGTTAATATCCAGTAGCACGAATCAAGGAGATGCGGGAACGATAACAGTTGAAGTCCGAGACAGTGCCATCTTTTCAGGCTTTTATACCGACCTTTCCGGCCCGGAACCTGAGGTCTGGCCGAGTGGTTTATACAGCACCATTGAAGAAACCGGACAAGGGAATGCCGGAGGCGTGAATCTCATCGCCGGAACCGTGGAACTGCGAGATGGGGCGCGATTATCCTCCAGTAATAACGCCACATCTAATGCCAATAACTTTACAGCGGGTGATGTCTTTGTCCAAGCCGATCGCCTACACCTGAGCGATCGCGCCGATATCAGTGCCAACACCGGCGGTCGTGGTGGCAACATCCGACTCAACACCGGAACCACCATCCTCCGGCGGGGTAGCAGCCTCCAAACCAACGCCGAGGGAGACTTCCCCGGAGGCAATATCATCATCGATACCGATGCCCTAGTCGCCCTAGAAAACAGCGACATCACCGCCAACGCCCTCAACGCCGCCGGGGGTCGCGTCATGATCAACAGTCAAGGCATTTTTGGCACGGAATTTCGGGACGAACTGACCCCCGAAAGCGATATCACCGCCACCTCCGAACTAGGGGCTGAGTTCAGTGGTTCCGTAGAACTCAATACCCCAGAGGTGGATACAACCACGGGACTGGTGGACCTCTCTGCCAATCCCCTCGATGTGGCGGCCCTGCTGGATACCGACCCCTGTCGCGGCGGGCGGGAGAGTGAATTCTATGTCACCGGACGGGGGGGACTTCCTCCCAATCCTGACGGGTCCCTGGCCACGGAAACCACCTGGGTGGATTGGCGTTCTCTGGACGATCGCCCCTCGAACAGGGCCCAAAGCCACCGGGAGGAGACAGCCCCCCTCGTGGAAGCCCAAGGCTGGCACGTCACTGGAGAGGGGGCGGTGGTTCTCTCGGCAGAGAGTCCCGACGGCTCAGCAACCCCTCCCCAGGAAACTCCGGCCCACTGTTCTCCTCTAACTTCAACCCCCTGAATGTTCCCATGGCCCATCGCACTTGTGTTCCCCTAGTTCTCTTGAGTTTCTGTCTAGGACTGGCTCCCGCCCAAGGCGTGGTTCCCGCTCTCGATGGATCTGAGAGGATGGCCCGGGACAGCCAACCCGTCACGGCCTCAACCTCAGGTCAAAGATTCTTGCAAGAGGGACAACAGTTCTATCAGGGGCAACGGTATCAGGAAGCGGTGGAGGCTTGGCAACAGGCGGCCCGTGAGTTCGATCGCCAAGGAAACCCGCCCCAACAAGCTCTGGCCCTGAGTTATCTCAGCCTAGGATATCAACAGCTTGGTGAGTTGAGATTAGCCCATCAAGTTGATGAAAGCATCCAGGAACTGCTCAGGGCCAACCCCATCACGAGCCTGGCCCGCTTAGCTCAGATTCTCAACATTCGCGGTCATCTCTATTTAGCCTCAGGACAGCCACAACGGGCCTTTGACATTTGGCAGGAGGCCAGCCACAACTATCAACAAGCCGAGGATACTGAGGGGGCGATCGCCAGTCAAATCAACGAAGCCCAAGCCCTACAAGCCCTGGGACTCTACGCCCGCTCTCGCCGTCGCCTAGAAACCGTCGCCAGCACCCTCGAAGACCACCCCGATTCCCTCATCAAAGCCCTGGGGTTTCAGAGTTTGGGCAATACGTTCCTGGCTATTGGTCAATTACAAGAAGCCCGGGATGTGTTAGAACGGAGTCTTCAGATTGCCGAACCCCTCGGGGATGACTCGACCCTGGCCTCCATCTATGTCAGTTTAGGCAATACCATCAGTAGTCTGGTGCAACGGGCCCGGAACACCCAGGACTTCGACAGCTTGGCTCAGGAACGACAGGCCGGTTTGCAAGCCTATGAACGGGCCGCCAGTCTGGCCTCCAGTCCCATCCTCCGGTTAGAAGCCCAGTTAAATCAACTCACCCTCTTAGCGGATAACGATCGCCCCTCAGAACCCGACTCGCTCACACCCCCAGACCCCCAGGAGATAGCCAGACTACAAACGGCGATCGCCCAGCAACTCAGCCAACTTCCCCCCAGTCGCCGCAGCATCTACGCCCAGGTTCGCTTTGCCCGCCATCTCATCTCCAGCGGCAACAACCGCCGTGAGGTGGGGGAGGTTCTGGCTACTGCTGTCCAACAGGCCCGCGAGATTGGCGATCGCCGTGCCGAATCCCATGCCCTGGGGAACTTAGGCAATCTCTATGAAACCAACCAACAGTGGCAGATAGCCGAAACCCTAACCCGTGAGGCAGTGGTTTTAGCCCAGTCCATCGATGCCGGAGATATCGCCTATCGTTGGCATTGGCAGCTGGGACGACTACTCAACGCCCAGGGACAAACCGAAGCCGCCCAGGATGCCTACCAGATTGCCCTAACTACCTTGCAATCCATCCGCAGCGACTTAGTCGCCATGAACCCCGAAGTTCAATATGACTTCCGAGAAACCGTCGAACCCGTCTATCGGGAATATGTCGATTTACTGCTGTCAGACCCCAATCCCAGTCAGACGAATTTACAAAAAGCCCGAGAGGCGATCGAAGATTTACAACTCGCTGAACTAGACAACTTTTTCCGGGATGCCTGTTTAGATACAACCCCCGTTTCTGTTGAGGAGATTGACCCCAATGCAGCAGTTCTCTACTCGATTATTCTACCCGACCGTCTAACAACAATTCTCTCCCTTCCTGGGGAACCCCTACAATTTTATGAAACTGCTGTTGCCCAAGGGGAAATCAACGAAAAATTACGTCAATTTCGTCAAAAGGTCGGTCGTTCAACCGCTGTGTTGCCCGAATTGCTTAACCAATCGCAACAACTCTACGATTGGCTAATCCGCCCCCTAGAGGCGGCGTTGCAGGGTAGCGACGTGGAAACCCTCACCTTTATCCTGGATGGTGGACTGCGAAACATCCCCATCGCCGCTCTGCATGATGGAGAACACTATCTCATTGAACGCTACCCCGTCGCCCTAACACCGGGAATGCAGCTTTTGGAAACCGGAGGGCGATCGCGCGATCGCCTCACCGCCTTAGCCGCCGGCTTATCCGAAGCCCGACATGGGTTTTCAGCTCTCATCCATGTCCCTGGAGAATTACAAAAGATCGCCGATCAAGTCAACCCCAGTCGCCAGTTGCTCAACACCGGCTTCACCCGCAACTCTTTGGCTGAGGAAATCCGTAACTTTCCCTCCCCCATCATCCACATTGCCACCCATGGACAATTTAGTTCTCAGGCAGAAAATACGTTTATTCTCGCCTACGATACCCCGGTTAATGTGCGAGAGTTAGAAACCCTACTACGCCAGCGAGGAGAAAATGGAGAATCAGAAATTCTAGAACTTTTAGTCCTGAGTGCCTGTGAAACGGCAACCGGCGACGATCGCGCCACCCTGGGTTTAGCCGGGGTAGCCGTACGAGCGGGGGCCCGCAGTACTCTCGCCACTCTTTGGCAAGTTGACGATGCCGCAACGTCCTTGTTTATGTCAGTTTTTTATGAGCATTTAGGCATTCCGGGGACGACTAAAGCGGAAGCATTGCGACAGGCTCAGCTAAGTTTGTTAGCCTATGATGATTATTTACTTCCCTATTATTGGTCAGCGTATATATTAGTTGGCAACTGGATGTAATGAGTTTTACGATTGTTTAGTGAGGGTCAGTGTGATGGCAAATTGGCAATGGGGACGGGTAGTGGGTCTGGGACTGGGGATGGCGATCGTGCCTATTGTCCCAATTCAAGCTCAAATTATCCCCGATGGCAGTTTAGGCAATGAAGGTTCGGTAACAACGCCAACGGAAACCGGAGTTCAAATCGACGGCGGGGCCGTACGAGGGGATAATCTCTTCCACAGTTTCCAGGAATTTTCCATCCCCACCAATAGCGAAGCCTTTTTCAACAATCCCGACGTCGCCAACATCTTTAGCCGCGTCACCGGCGGCTCAATTTCCGACATCGATGGTGTCTTGCGTGCCAACGGAACCGCCAATCTAGTCTTACTCAATCCCAACGGCATTATCTTCGGTCCCAATGCTCGTTTAGACATCGGCGGTTCCTTCGTCGCCAGTACAGCCAACAGTCTGGTTTTTGAGAATGGCTTGGAGTTTAGTGCCAGTGATGCTGGAGATTCAGCCCCCCTATTGAGCGTGAATGTACCCTTAGGGGTGCAATTCAATGGAAGTCCCGGCAGCATTGAGGCCACTGGGGCCACTCTCAACGTCTCTGAGGGGGAATCTATTGCCTTGGTGGGGGGGGAGATGAGGCTAGAGGATGTTCAAATCAATGCAGCCGCTGGACGAATTGACCTCGTGGGAGTGGGGGAAGCGGGACAAGTCAGCTTTGAGGTGGGCGATGTCAACTCAGGATTTCTATCTGGGGGGTTTGGGGTTCCTGCTGAACTAAGTCGCGCCTCAGTGTCGTTGGATGAGGCGAATCTGAATGTAGTCGGAGTTGTGGGGGGAGAGATTGGCATTCAGACGTTGGATGTCGAGATTCGCAATAGTGTTTTGGAGGGGGGAATTGCTGAGGGAATCGGGATTGAGGGCGGCCAGTCAGGGAATATTGAGTTGGATGCGATGGGTGATATCAGCATCTTCAATAGCCAACTCAATAACGAAGTTAGAGAAGGCTCGATTGGTACTCCTGGCGATATCAACCTGATCGCTAATACTGTAGAAGCTAATCGCGGTGCTTACTTGAATTCGAGTACAAGAGGTGAAGGAAATGCGGGGTCTGTGAATGTTCAAGCTCGTGAGAGTGTTATCCTCACTGGTCCTAACTCAGAGGATATACGAACTGGGGCCTTCAGTAGTGTCAGAGAAACTGGACGAGGCAATTCTGGAACTGTGAGAATTGTGGGGAACAGAGTTGAAGTTCGAGATGGCGCCCAACTCTCTTCGTCTAGCTTTGGTCAGGGCAATGCGGGAACTGTCATCATAGAAGCAAATGACACGGTTTTTTTATCAGCCGCTAATGCAGAAAATAACGAATTTGCTGCTGGTGCTGGGAGCGTCTTAACAGAAACCGGTCGAGGTAGGGCTGGAAATATTAGGGTCGTTGCTAACTTTGTAGAAATTCGAGACGGGGCACAGTTAAATTCAACGACTTTAGGAGAAGGAGATGCAGGAACAGTGACCATTGAAGCTCACGATACGGTCTTTTTGTCAGGCGGTTATATCTTCAGCAATGTTGGTGAAACTGGTCGTGGTAATGGAGGAAGTATTAATATCATTGCAAATACAGTTGATATGCGGGATGGATCTGGTGTTACTTCAGGTACATTTGGTCAAGGTAATGCAGGATCCATAACTATCGAGGCTCATGATCTTGCTATTTTTTCAGGTACTAATAGTGAGGGTATTTTAACCAGTGTCTCAGGCGATGTGGGTAATAGGGCACAAGGGAATGGAGGAAATTTAAATCTTATTGGCAATCGGATAGAAGTTCATGGTGGTGCCATGTTAAGTTCGGGGACCTTGGGTGAAGGTAATGGGGGATCTATAACCATTCAGGCTCATGACCGAGTTCTAGTTTCGGGGTCTAAAATTGAAGGTATATTCGGTGGGGTTATTACAAATGTAACAGACACAGGTCGAGGTGATGGAGGCAATATACACATCATCACTAACAGTTTGGAGGTAATAAATGAAGGGATTTTGTCTTCAGGCAGTTTGGGGATCGGCAATGCAGGATCTATCCTAGTAGAAGCTGATGAGTTTGCGTTGTTTTTGAACGGTGAAATTTCAAGTAATATCGGAGAAAATGCTTTAGGAAATGCAGGAAACATTGATATTATTTCCGATATCATAGAAGTCCTGGACGGCGCTCAGTTAAGTTCAAGTATATCTGGTGAAGGTGAGGCAGGTATTATCACATTACAAGCCGCAGACCGAATCCTTATCTCAGGTTCTATTTCTGAAGAATTTTTAAGTGCAGTCTTTACTCGCGTAGAAGAAACTGGACGAGGAAATGGAGGGGGCATAAACATTGTTGGAAACAGTGTGGAAATCAGTGATCGAGCACAGTTATCCTCAAGCACATTAGGCGAAGGAGATGCAGGTAAAATCAGTCTTGAGGCACATAATGCAGTCGTTTTTTCCAGCGGTGATGCACTGAGTACTGTAGAAGGCGGTCGAGGAAATGCAGGAGATATTACTATTTTCGCTCCAGAAGTTGGAGTACGAGACGGAGCACAGTTATCATCAAGTACTTTGGGTGAAGGCAATGCTGGTTCAGTTACTATAATCGGCGATGATCGGGTTGTGTTTACAGGCTCTAATTTAGATGGTAGATCTAGCGGTGCCTTGAGTCTCGTTCAACAATCTGCAAACGGTCATGGCGGTGATGTCTATATTTCTGGTAATGTCGTAGAGATTCGTGATGGTGCCTTTTTATCTACAAGTACTGCTGGTATGGGAGATGGAGGCAATATCACGATTGAAGGTGAGGAACGAGTGGTTATATCTAATAGTTCAGCGTTTAGTAGTGTGTTACTCGGGGGGCGAGGCAATGCAGGAAATGTGAGAATTCTTGGAGATAGAATAGAAGTCAGCAACGGTGCTTCATTGTCTTCCAACACTTCCGGCGAAGGAGATGGTGGCATCCTCAGTCTTGAAGCAGCTAATCATATTATTTTATCTGATGTGTTTATAACAACTAGTGTTGGAGAAATGGCTCAAGGGAATGCTGGCCGTATTCAGGTATCTAGTCACCAAATTGAAGTTAATGAAAGTGCCACCTTGGCATCTAGTACCTTCGGGAATGGAAATGCAGGAACCGTGACTATTGAAGCCGGTGATAGTATTTTGTTTTCGGGGGCTGGTGTCGCTAGCTCTGCGGGGGACACTCATCCAGGAAATGCGGGAGATGTAAGAATATTTGGCAATGTTATAGACTTCACAAACCGTGCAAATTTGTTGTCAGCCACGTTTGGTGTTGGTGAGGGAGGAGACATTCTTATTCAAGCCAGTGACCGCGTCACTTTCTCCGATAGCGGGGCATCAAGCGGTACCTTCGCTAATAGTGGAGGGAATGCTGGGGAGATTCGGGTTCTTGGCAACATAGTGGAAGTACGTGATGGTGCTTCTTTGTCGTCTAGTACTATCGGGACTGGAAATGCTGGCAGTGTAAGCATTGAAGCCAATGATCATGTCCTCTTCTCTAATGGGTGGGCAGCAAGTAATGCCTTAACGAATAGTGGAGGGAATGCTGGAGAAGTCCGAGTTACGGGGGATACAGTAGAGGTAAGTGACCGAGCTTTTTTATCATCAGACACCGCTGGAACCGGAAACGCAGGTCGTGTGACGGTTGAAGCTAATGATCGTGTCGTCTTTTCTAACTCCTTAGCATCCACGAGCGTCGCACAACAAGGTCGAGGTAATGCCGGGAATGTGAGCGTTCTTGCCAACACAGTTGAACTGCGAGATAGGGCGCGATTATCCTCCAGTAATAACGCCACATCTAATGCCAATAACTTTGCAGCGGGCGATGTCTTTGTCCAAGCCGATCGCCTACACCTGAGCGATCGCGCCGATATCAGTGCCAACACCGGCGGTCGTGGTGGCAACATCCGACTCAACACCGGAACCACCATCCTCCGGCGGGGTAGCACTCTCCAAACCAACGCCGAGGGAGACTTCCCCGGAGGTAATATCATCATCGATACCGATGCCCTAGTCGCCCTAGAAAACAGTGACATCACCGCCAACGCCCTCAACGCCGCCGGGGGTCGCGTCATGATCAACAGTCAAGGCATTTTTGGCACCGAATTTCGGGACGAACTGACCCCCGAAAGCGATATCACCGCCACCTCCGAACTGGGGGCCGAATTCAGGGGTTCCGTAGAACTCAATACCCCAGAGGTGGATACAACAACCGGACTGGTCGACCTCTCTGCCAATCCCCTCGATGTGGCGGCCCTGCTAGATACCGACCCCTGTCGCGGCGGGCGAGAGAGTGAATTCTATGTCACCGGACGGGGGGGACTTCCTCCCAATCCCGACGGGTCCCTGGCCACAGAAACCACCTGGGTGGATTGGCGTTCTCTGGACGCAGAGGCATCCGACACAGCCGGGGCCCGGCAGGAAGACACAGCCCCCCTCGTGGAAGCCCAAGGCTGGCACATGACTGGAGAGGGAGCAGTGGTTCTCTCGGTTGAGAATCCCGACGGCTCACCAACCCCTCCCCAGACCTCACCGGCTCACTGTTCTCCCCCACAGCCTAGCCGTTAATCATCGGGGTTCCCCTAGGCTCCACCCCGGAGCTTATCGAGAACACTCCGGTCTTGTAGAGTTGAGGTATCCCCGGAGATTTCCTCACCGGCCGCGAGATTGCGCAACAGACGACGCATGATTTTCCCAGAGCGGGTTTTCGGTAAATCATCCGTAAAGCGAATCTCCTGGGGACGGGCGATCGCCCCAATATCCTCAACCACATGCTGCTTCAACGCCTTAGCCAACTCCTCAGAGGGGTCATGCTCCGACTCCAGCGAGACAAAGGCGACAATACTCTCCCCCCGTAACTCATCGGGTTTGCCCACAACGGCCGCCTCCGTCACCGCCGGGTGAGAGACTAACGCCGACTCAATCTCCATCGTCCCCAAACGATGGCCCGAGACGCTAATCACATCATCAACCCGGCCCATCACCCAGAAATAGCCATCCTCATCCTTGCGGGCCCCATCCCCAGCAAAATAGAAATGTTGCCCATCTTTGGGGGGAATATTTTCCCAATAGCTGCGACGGAAGCGGTCGAAATCACCATACACCGTGCGCATCATACTGGGCCAGGGATGCTTAATCACCAAATAGCCCCCCTGATTCGCCTCGACGGGATTGCCCTCTAAGTCCACCACATCCGCCAAAATTCCCGGAAACGGACGAGTCGCCGAACCGGGTTTCGTGGCAGTCGCCCCCGGAAGCGGTGTTAACATAAAGCCTCCCGTTTCCGTTTGCCACCAGGTATCCACAATCGGGCAGCGCTCGCCCCCAATCACGCGGTGATACCACACCCAAGCCTCGGGGTTAATCGGTTCACCCACCGTTCCCAAAATCCGCAACGAAGAGAGATTACGGGACTTGGGATGACGTTCCCCGGCCTTCATAAAAGCCCGAATCGCGGTGGGTGCGGTATAGAAAATGGTCACACCATATTTTTCCACCACATCCCAGAAACAGCCGGGATTAGAAGGACGAGGAACCCCCTCATACATCACCGTGGTTGCCCCATTCGATAGAGGTCCATAGACAATATAACTATGACCCGTAATCCAGCCCACATCAGCGGTACACCAATAGACATCAGTATCTTGTAGGTCAAAAGTCCATTGACAGGTGACATGGGTGTAGAGGTTGTAGCCACCAGTGGTATGAACCACCCCTTTCGGTTTGCCCGTACTGCCACTGGTGTGGAGGATAAATAGCATATCTTCACTATCCATCGCTTCCGCTGGACAGTCAGCAGAGGCGGTTTTTTGCAGCTCGTGCCACCAATGGTCACGGCCGCTGTCCATCGTAATCTCATCCCCCGTGCGCTGCACCACCAGCACATTATCTACGCTGGGGATAGCGTTGTCGTCGAGGGCCTTATCCACTTGGGGTTTTAGGGGAACCACCGCATCTTTGCGATAGCCCCCATCGGCAGTAATGACCAATTTGGCTGAGGCATCTTTGAGCCGTTCCCGCAGGGCCTCAGCACTGAAGCCCCCAAAGACGACCGTATGCACCGCCCCAATGCGGGCACAGGCTAACATGGCGATCGCCGCCTCGGGAATCATGGGCATATAAATCCCCACCACATCCCCTTTCTGCACCCCAAAGGACTTGATGACATTGGCCATCTGACAGACTTCCCGATGCAGTTGTGCGTAGGTGAGGGTGCGAGAGTCTCCCGGTTCCCCTTCCCAAATCAGGGCCGCCTTGTTTTTGCGCCAGGTGCCCAGGTGGCGATCGAGACAGTTATGGGAAATATTGAGTTGCCCCCCGACAAACCATTTCGCCGTGGGCGGGTTCCAATCGAGAACCTTGTCCCATTTCTGGAACCACTCCAGTTCCTTCTCGGCTAAATCACCCCAGAACCCTTCTGGATCGGCAGCAGCGGCATCGTAAAGCGCCTGATAGTCCTCCATGCTTTTGATGCGAGCCTGAGCTGAAAACTCAGGGGAGGGAGGAAAACTGCGCTTTTCATGCAGGATCGATTCAATCGTAGGTTGAGACATGGTGTTCAGATGGATTCAAAAAAGCCAGTCGTCTAACAATAGACAATTGATAAAAGACAGATAGTCACTTAAACATCTTTTGTGCTAAGGATTTTCCGCCACATCAACGTCCTTTATAATCTGACTACTACAAATCCTTGGATTTTGTAGTCAGACAGACAGACAGATAAGCTTTCATTCTCTCTCGAAACTGAACCTTCAACAGCCTGTTGTTAAATCAGTTAATATTCCGACGAGGTCTGCTCTGGAAGTTGCCGTAACACACAGGTATTACGCCCCTTCTCTTTGGCTTCATAAAGGGCATAATCCGCCGCTTCAATCAGTTCACGGGGGCTATTTGACCATTGGGGGATGAGATGAGCCACACCACAACTGAGGGTCACATAAGGGGCAACGTCCGAGGTTTTGTGTCCCAACTGCAAATGACGAACCCTATCATTGAGGCGTCGGGCCACCATCATGGCATCGGTTACACTCGTATCCGGCAGAATGATAGCAAATTCCTCCCCGCCATAACGAGCCACCACATCACCACTGCGCACTGACAAACTTAACGCCTGAGCAATTTGTTGCAAACAGTCGTCCCCCTGACGATGCCCGTAGGTGTCGTTGTAGGGCTTAAAGTAGTCCACATCACAGAGAATCAGAGAAATTGGCTGTTGCCGGCGTAGACTTGAAGACCACAGACGCTCTAGGTAGAGGTCAAAGTAACGACGGTTCCCCAGTTGCGTCAAGCCATCACAGGTAGCGAGTTTCTGGAGGCGATGAACATTATGCAGACTGACTAGAAAGCTAGCCATCAATGCAGCAGAAATGGGAGAGATGACAGGAACCCAACAACCCTTGATAAAGGCCACATAGCCAATGACCGGGAGAATCAGACATAAAGTTCCGAGATAAACACTCAGAAGACCCCAGGCGGGGGATTTGTGATTGCGAAACTGACTGGTTTGCCACCAGTACCAACTTATGAGGGTTCCAGCACTGGCCCAGCCGAACACCCAAATCCATTCTAAGACAGGGCTGGGGAAGCGAATCATGCTGCGACCATCCAAGGCGGCGCTGACGAGTTGGCTGGTGAGGTTGGCGTGAATGAGTAGGCCAGACATCTGAGTGTAGCGATCGCGCACTCGGTTACTATAAGGGGTGTTGTAATGCTCCTGATAGGTTGGGGTGACCAGGCCAATCATGGCAATGCGATCGCGAAATAAGTCATCGGGCACCTCACCGGCCAAAACCTCCGTCATGGAAACAGTCTCAAAGTTCTCCTGAGTGCCCCGGTAATTGAGAATCACCTGATAGCCCCCATCATCAATCTGAGCGTAGCCCCCATCATTTTGCCGCAGGGATTCAATCAAGGTTTTGCCTAACTGAACCCGACTACTGCCAGACCCCTGGGGTTCAATGGGGACGTCTTCCGCTTGCAGGTACATCAACGCCAACGCCGCTGCAAAACTATTACGAATTCTGCCATCGTTCCCCCGAACCGACACCAGCCCCCGACGAATCACTCCATCCGGGTCCATCACCATATCCGCCAATCCCACCTGATTCAGTTGTTGCAAAATCGGCGGTGGGGGCACAGACTGTCCAATATATTTCTCCAAACCAATCAGGTTAGGCGTCGTCGCCAGAACCGCTGACAGGCGATCGCTCCCCGGTGGAATGGGAACCTCCCGATAGAGATGGAGTCCTAGAACACGGGGCTGTTGCGATCGCACCTGTTCCAGTAATACTGCCAACTGTTCATCAGACAAGGGCCATTCTCCGGCCCTGCGAACATCATCATCATCAATCGTAATCAACACCAACCGTGGATCTGGGGCCTCCAGCGGTCGGTGTTGAATATACCAATCCAACATGGCCGCCTCCAGCATCTGAAACAGGCCCCCAGTGGTTGCCGCTACGACAATGCCAGTTGTACCAACCACTACTCCAAGTTGCGCTCGCCATTGCCGTAATCGGTCTTGAACTCGGGAACTGGTGCACATAGATTCAGGATGCCCCGTTCGAGTACGAAATCGGGGAGGCGCGATCAGCATAATGGTCGTCCGCAGATGAAGTCTGATGGATAGAGATGACGAGCAGGGGGTGCATGGCCCCCTGGCTCTCTATAATGCTCGTTTTTCCAGTGTAGTGTTTTTTTTCCCGTGATACCCCAGGGTTTTCACCCAACCTGTTGAGAGAGGTTCCCCCCAGCTCTTGTGGAAGTCTCCATCCTCATGTACACCTCCCCAGGCCCCTCTACCCGGAAATCTCTCTTAACCCGTATTGCGGGTTCTCTCCCAGACTAACGCGGTCTCTGTTAGCAGAACTCCACACCTTAGCCAACGGTTTCCTGAGGTTGTCCCTCATTATCCTCTCGTGGCTCGAACACATCTGAGGTTCTGTTCCTGTGACTGCTCGTGCTGACCACCTCATCCCGATACCCTGGGACACTAACCCACTCTGGGGGACTGACGGATTTGCCCATCCCACTAAAAGTTACAAAGCTCAAACCAATGATAGGTAAAGAACCCCAAAGAACGTTAACCATAAGTTGATGCACCCTGACGACAGTTGGCAAGTCATGCCATACACATATCATCTGAGACTAAAGGGCATCTTGTCATCCGTTAAATTGCGGAAATTGACGCTATCCCATGTCATAACGGGTTCAAAATGAGGGGTTTCACCCCTCACCCCAAAGGATCTACTCTTACGCAAACACCGGATAATTCGGGGAGCTACAGTAAGGTTTTAGGGTCATTCTCACTCCCCCAGGGGAATTTTTCAAACTGGGCACAGCGTTCCAAGTAAATCTCACAAGGTCGATCCTCTTGGATGTTATGCAAACAATGCTCAAACAATATTTTTGCTTCAGAATAATGTTGTACATGGTATAACAAAACCGCTTTCTCAAAATGAGTTCTCTCCTTTAATTTGGCATTTCTAATATCCGGTGGATCAGCATCAAACACCTCAAAAACGGAAACTTTTTCAGACTTACCATGAACTGAGACCCGATCAATCAGACGAATCAAATACCGATTTGTATCTTCGAGCTGTAAAAAAGTATCATGAGAAATCAGCAACGGAGTTCCATAAATTTTTGTTAGCCCTTCAATTCGAGATGCTAAATTAACCGCATCACTAATTACCGTTGTATCTAAATGATGTTGTCCCCCGACAATCCCCAACATTAACGACCCTGTATTGATGCCAATACCAATCTTAAGGGGGGGACGCTCTGGACGTTGGCGGGTGGTATTGTAATCATTGAGACGCTCCAACATAGCGATTCCTGCTCGAACAGCATCATCAGCCCCCCCACCAAACAAGGCCATAATCGCATCACCAATATACTTATCAATAAAGCCATTATTCTCAGAAATCATCGGCTCCATTCGAGATAAATAAGCATTGATGAACTTAAAATTGTCCTCCAAGATCATCGTTTCTGACAAACTTGTAAAATTGCGAATATCAGCAAAGAGAATCGACATTTCTTTCTCAACCGCCTCCCCCAGTTGCACATCAACCAAACTCTCATAGCCCAAAAATGAGAGAAATTCATGGGGCACAAAGCGAGCTGCTGCATCCGTCAACTGAAGCTCCATATTCAGAGCCCGATCTAACTCCTGGTTAACCTCAAATAGCTCACGGGTAACCTGTTCCCGAGCGGCATCGGCCTGGCGACGGGCCGTAATGTCCTGAAATGCCACCACGGCAAAGGTCACTGTTCCCTCAGGACTCAAAATTGGCGTCCCCCACATTTCCAAAGGAATGCGACCCTGTTGCACTTGAACATCCAGGGTATATCTCTTGGAGGAATGACCCGCCAAGGCTCGGAAGGCGGGCGTGTTGTCAGGAGGGAAGAGTTCTTCAGTACCAGCAATATAGGCCGGAGCCGCCTTACGCCGTGCATCGCAACTCCCAGGAATCCCAGCGTCCCCGAACAGCGCATTGGCCATGACATTAACATAATGAACACTGCCATCGGGATTAAGAACGCAGATCCCTAGGGGTAACGCCTCTAAAAACTGTAATAGCCGGCGATCGCTCTCATATTCTCCTTGCCGAAGTCGCGAGGTGGCCCCACGCCAGTGATTTAGAATGATAACCATGATCACTGCAAGCACTGGAAACCATCCCCACCCTTGCAATAGCAGCCTACTCAAGACCATCGGCTAACTCCCGATTCAAATGTAGGTTCTCCCCTAACCCCACCTGGGGTAGGGGGCCAAACTAGGATTTCAAAGCCACCCTGAGAGTCTAGAAAGACTAAAGCGACCATGACCAACAGCCTTGACACAACACGATCTCGCCAGTGATGCCGTTTTATCTACCCTACTACTATATCTACCGCTGAGTTCTCTGGCCAGCCTCAGCCGCCATAACGTTCCGGCTAAGCACCTGTCGGCCATGACTGGCTGAGGGAACCAGGCTGCACCCGCTCCAATCCTAGACATTTGAGCCTGAGTCTTCCTCAACAATTGCCGTGCGATCCAGTAATAAGAGGTTTCGTAAGTGGTCCGTATCCAAATCGGCCAACCAAGACTCTCCAGAACTCACCACTTGTTCTGCCAGAGCCTGTTTACTTTCAATCAAATCGTGAATTTTTTCCTCTAAGGTTCCCTGACTGACAAATTTATGAACCTGAACATTGCGTGTTTGACCAATGCGAAAGACGCGATCGGTCGCTTGATTTTCCACCGCCGGATTCCACCAGCGATCGACATGAAACACATGATTGGCTCGGGTCAGATTTAAGCCAGTTCCTCCCGCTTTAAGGGAGAGAATAAAAACACGGGGACCTTGGGGGTCTTCTTGGAATCGTTCCACCATCTCCTCCCGCTGATGTTTGCGGGTGGCACCATACAGAAATAAAACATCACTCCCCAGCCGTCGCTCCAAATGAGTTTTTAGAACCTTGCCCCATTCAGAAAATTGAGTAAAAATTAACGCGCGATCGCCCTCAGCAATCAGTTCATCCAGGAGTTCTTCCAAACGCTGCATCTTCCCAGAATCTTGAGTCATACGCTTGAGAATATCCTGCTTATTTTTCTGGGTTTTGAGTCCCAATAGCTGAGGATGATTACAGACCTGTTTGAGTTGGGTCAGTAGGCCCAACACCAAGCCCCGTCGCTGAATTCCATCTGCGGCGTCGATGGCCCCTAGAGAGTCCTGAACCAAAGCTTGATATCGCTCGGCTTGTTTCGGAGTTAACGGACAAAACTCCGTCATCTCCTGTTTTTCCGGTAAATCCTGAATAATATCTTTGTCCGTTTTTAAGCGGCGAAGAATAAACGGCTGCACGAGCGATCGCAAGGTTTTCAACGAGTCCGTATCCCCATAACGCTCAATGGGAATCGCGAAGCGCCGTTTAAAAAAGCCTGAATTGCCCAAATAACCAGGATTCAAAAAATCTAAAATTGACCAAAGTTCTGAGAGGCGATTCTCAACCGGAGTCCCCGTTAATGCGATGCGAAACTCACTAGCCAGTTGACGCACTGCCTGGGATTGCTTCGCTTGATGATTCTTAATATTTTGAGCCTCATCTAAGACCAGGACTCGCCAGTTGATGCCCTGTAGGGTCTTGAGATCTCGATAGACCAGAGCATAGCTGGTAATGAGTAAATCATGGTCCTTGGCCACCTGATGTAACCGCTTGCCTTTGGCTCGTTTAGCCCCATGATGGACTTGCACAGAGAGGGAGGAGCCAAACTTCTTGACTTCCCGCTCCCAGTTACCCAACACTGACGTGGGACAAACCAATAACACCGGGGCATTGAGCGCCCCTTGTTCCTGCAAATACTGTAAAAAGGCGATGGTTTGGATGGTTTTGCCCAACCCCATATCATCCGCTAAACAGGCCCCCAAGCCCCAACGCTCCAGAAACGCCAACCAGCCCACCCCCCGGGATTGATAGGGGCGCAATTCCCCAGCAAAGCCAGAAGGAGCTGCCAAGGGTTCCAAGTGGCGTTTTCCCGTCAGGGTGTCCATCAACTCCTGCATCACCCCACTGGCTTCAAACTGCACCACTGGCAGTTTCCCCAGAGTTTGAGTGTCCCCCATACTAATGCGCAGAGCATCTTCCAAAGACAGGGCCAAGTCTCCCTGACGAGTATTAAAAAACTCCTGAGCCGCCCGCACATCCGCCACCCGTAACTCCACCCATTCCCCATCCACATCTACCAGAGGACTTCCCTGAGTGGTCAGATGGTCAAATTCAGCTTTGGAAATGGTTTTTCCCCCTAGGCTCAGCTCCCATTGGAAGTTGAGAAGTCCCTGAAGTCCCAAACTTTCCCCCGGTTTGGGAGCTTCCACTCGTACCTGTAGGCCCATACGCCCTGAGGGGCCATCTAGACTCTCTAAACTCGGGGGTAGAATGACCCCAAGGCCCGTTTCTTGTAATCGCCAACGCACGGTTTTGAGAAACTCATAGGCTTGAATCGCATCAAGAGAGCAGCGTTCCGGGCGAGAGGTTTCGAGGCTTCCTTCTAGGGTGGGATAGAGCCGTGAGGCTAAGCCAAGACCACTGAGTAGGGTTTCTTGAGGGCGGTTAATCCTATGACCTTCCAAACTGAGGCGATCAACCGGGTGAGTCCAGATGGTGGCAGCGGGAACGGTAAAACTGGGGTCGTACACCGCTTGCAGGAGAAATTCCAAAGACCAAGTGTTCTCCCCTGAGCCGGGGGGGTCAAGACGTAAAGCGGTGCGAAATTGGTTTTGTCCCAATAGGGCCGACTCTACTGGGGCTAGCCAAGCGTTGAGGGTACTGGCTAGGGGTTCTGCTTGTTTGAGACTGAGATTAAGATGGGGCTGAGAACCCGTCAGTCCTGTCAACCATTCTTTTAAGAAAGGGGGAACAGGGGTCTCCTCAAGAGGGGGACACATGTGCCGGACTTGGCAATCAACGATCGCACTGAGGAAGCTACGAATCAGGATCTGGGGACTCGGGGGGTTGGCCGCTGTCGCTGTGGGGTCAGACTCGGGGGCGACGGCCCGACAGGCCTCGGGAAAGCGTTGACTAAAGCGATAGAGGCGATCGCTATCTCGGGGACTATCCAGCAGCAGTTGCCAACGGGCCTCCAGGCGACCATCCGCCCGTAGCACAACGCCAGGGACAAACTTCCCTCGGGCCAGCAAATCCAAGCTCCAACGACTCAGATGCT
This sequence comes from Phormidium yuhuli AB48, assembly GCF_023983615.1. GTDB lineage: Bacteria > Cyanobacteriota > Cyanobacteriia > Cyanobacteriales > Geitlerinemataceae > Sodalinema > Sodalinema yuhuli. The sequence goes on from NZ_CP098611.1 coordinate 49,597, forward strand.
GCCAGAGTCGCAAATCCGGGCCGAGCCAACGTTGCCCAGATCCCGAATCTGCCTCAGCCACCGTCAGGGGCAATTGGCGTAAGAGGGTTAGGGCCTGTTGGGGACTTAACTCCAGGCCAGGAACCCGCCAGGGCTGTAAACTCAGGCTCATCTCATCAAGACTCGGGCCAGCGGAGTAGACCGGGCGTAAACCGCTATCATCGTTTTGACTAGGCAGTTGCAGCCGTTGTATCTGAGACGGGCAATCAGGGGACAGGTTAAGCTGTTGTTGACGGAGATACTGATGCAGGTCGTCAGGGTTGAGGGCAAAGGGATGCTCAGCGATGTCCTCGCTCGGGGCGATCGCATCCGGAGCCAGACGCCGCCAGGTCTCTCCCCACAGGAAAAAGGAATTGTTGTCGAGGAGCCAACTGCCGTGTAAAACTGCCATTCGGTCTCAGGTGCGGTTAGATGCGAGTGTAGGGTGTCTATCGTCTATGCTACTGTGCCATGGCAGGATTTTCTAGCGGCTTTAGTCGGATCTCACCTCGCTCCCCTGAAGGCTTTGACAAGCCAGGCGATCTGACATGGCAGAAATTGATGTGTAAGATTGGAGCGATATCACAGGGGAGCCGGGGCGATCGCCCTAATCGCAGCTTACATCTCAATTGGTTGTTCAGAGGCAGTTTTGCATGAAAGCCCTTACCGTGTTGGGGACAACATCTGAAGCCGGGAAGTCGATCATAACGACAGCACTTTGTCGCTTACTCTCCCGCCAAGGCGTGCGCATTTCTCCCTTTAAGGGAGCTAGTGTCAGCCTACAATCCTATCTAACGGAGATTGGGGGCGAGATGAGTTATGCTCAAGCCCTCCAGGCCTGGGCGGCCGGAATTGCCCCAGCCGTAGAAATGAATCCGCTCTTACTCCGCCCCAAAGGAGATTCCGCCTATCAAATTATTGTCAAGGGGGTCATCATGGAAACCCTCAGCATGAATGAGTTTCACCACTGGGCTGAACGTGAGGGTTGGGAGATTGTGCGTCAATGCTTGGAGCAGTTGGGGGGGGAGTTTGACCTCTTAATCTGTGAGGGCGCCGGCAGTGCGGCGGAGGTGCATCTGCGAACCTCAGATTTAGCCAATATGCGGGTGGCCCGCTATCTCAACTCCCCAACACTGTTACTGGTCGATAGTGAGCGGGGTGGCGCTCTGGCTCATGTGGTGGGAACCTTAGAGTTATTAGAACCGATTGAACGAGCCTTAGTACGAGGGATTGTTATCAACAAATGGCGCGGTCCGCAAGCCATCCGTCAAGGGGCGGTCTCCTGGCTAGAGGACCGCACGGGAATTCCTGTCCTGGGGGTGATTCCTTGGGATGCGATCGCCTGTTCTCATCAGGGAACCCTCAACTTGCTAAAACGCCATGGTAAACCCACCGCTCCCGAGGTAACTGTAGCCGTCATCCGCCTGCCCCATTTAACCGGGTTCTCTGATTTTGACCCCTTGGATGCAGAACCCACGGTGCGGGTGAAGTATGTCTCTCTCAAACAGTCATTAGGCTATCCCGACGCGGTAATTGTACCGGGAAGTCGTACGACTCTAGCGGATTTAGAGGCATTACGAGAGTCAGGAATGGCTCAGGAAATTCTGGATTACCAGGCTGCTGGGGGTACGGTATTGGGCATTGCCGGGGGCTTTCAGATGTTGGGGGAGTTTGTCGCTGATCCTGAGGGAGTCGAAGGGATGGAAGGACGCATTTCGGGTTTGTCATTGCTGCCGATGACCACAGTCATTACCCAGCAAAAGGTGGCCCGTCAGCGGTCCGTCACCTCCACCTATCCTCATATGGGACTCCATGTTACCGGCTATGAGTTGCATCGGGGTCGCTCTAAGTTGGCCGAGACCGATGCGTTTCAACCCCTGTTCGAGGATGCCAAGTTGGGGGTTGTGGATAGCTATCAATCGGTCTGGGGAACCTATCTTCATGGCATTTTCGATAGTGGTCCCTGGCGGCGGACCTGGCTGAACCGCTTACGGCAGCAGCGAGGTCTCAAAGCGTTACCGACAGGCATTCCTAACTATCGGGAACAGCGAGATACGCTCCTGGAAAACCTCACGGACTTTGTGGAGCAAACTCTTGATATTAGTCCCCTGCTTCAGTAGCCGGCTTAACTCAAACCGATTAAGGCCCCCAGAATTAAGAGACTACTTATCAGGGCAAACCAGACAAACTGATTGTCTGAGCGGTTGATCTGACTCGGATCAATGGGGTCGGGTTCACGGAGAGGTCGAGGTTTGGGGGGACGACGGCCCCCCCTGGGGTTGGACCCTTTGCGATCGCTCCCCTGAGCCACTTCGGTGGGAGTTAAGTCGGGAATGCTCACGTTCCACTCAGGGCGGGAGGCGAGGCGAGGCGCTTCTAAGATGGCCAATAGGCGACGACTCTGCTGGCGGGTGGCCCAGTTAGGATGACGACTCAGTTGACGACAGAGGCGGATTGCGGCAGGATAGTCGCCAACAGATTGATAGGCACTCACCAGCCAAATTTGAATGTCACCCCCGAGGGGGCTCGCGCGTTCGCTGAGGGCACTGGCTTGTTCAAGGAGGATGACCGCCTGCCGGTAACGGCCTTGTTCAAACTCCTCTTTAGCAGTTTCGTAGTTAATGCGGGCCAGATCACTGGCATCGGGGCTACTCACAAGAACTGGACAACGGTGAATGGTGTACAAAGGAGTTCACTTGAGCCACAGTGCTTGAGGGCATCGTGGAACCGGACTCCTAGTATGACAGTCGTCATCTACGGCTATAGTATCGCGATCGCCCTCCCGGGAAAATGCCCCAGGGGCGATCAACCTGGGGGGGTGTCGCCGGGGCAGAAATTTTTGTCTGTTTTCCGTCCAACCCCGCAAACGAACTGCTATGGTGCTAAGGGGACAATCCCGAATTGCCCAGATTTCTGTTGCAAAGGACTCTCATACCCGTCCGACGCTTGGCGAATTTCAGACAAAGCATATGACCAGATTGCGTGATTGGATGGTGATTAGCTTAACAGCCGCCATCGCCCTCAATTGTGTTGAGGTTCAAGCCACCCCGAAAGCGTTAGGTAAAGACTTAACCAAGGAGGCCGTCTCTGAGGGCGACTCCATCCCCACAGAGCGAACGGTGGAGTCGTTGCAAGCAGACGGACTCCCCACTCCGACCGAAGGCAATTCGGCCTCTCATCTGGCCCAAATCCTCCCGGAACGTGGGTTTCCTGAGCTTCCCGATTTTCCTCCGGCGTTTGAGGTTGGCCCCATTGATCCGAATGAACCGCCGCCCTCTTTTTTAGATCCCCATCCCAATTTCCTACGCTTTCCCACTCGGCCCGAGGAGGTGGATATTGAAGGGATTCAACCCATTACCCTCAACCAAGCCTTAGAGCTGGCAGTTCGTAATAATCTTGACCTTCGGCAAGCTGAGCTGAGTTTGGAACAAAGCTTAGCCAGTCTCCGAGAAACCCAAGCCGATTTGTTCCCCAATGTGAACCTCTCCTCGAACTTAACCTGGAGTGATTCTGCAAACGCTCGTCTGAGTATTCGCCGCCAGGAAGAGACTCTGGGGCAGCGATCGCCCACCCAAGGTGACCCCACCTCGACCACCTGGAATACGGAACTGAGTGTTAACTACACGGTATTTGATTTTGGCGGCCGCGCCGGTCGGATTGCAGCCGCTGAAGCCCAAGTGCGCAACACGGAATTACAGATTGAGCAACAGCTCGAACAGGTTCGCTTTCAGGTTCGAAACGCCTACTACAATATCCAAGAGGCGGATATGAATGTGCGGATTGGCCAGGCTGCTGTGGAGAATGCTGAACAGAGTTTGCGGGATGCTCAGGCTCTCGAAGCGGGCGGGTTGGGAACTCGCTTTGATGTGTTGCGAGCTGAGGTGCAGTTAGCCAATGATCAGCAGATTCTCAATGAGGCTTTGGCGGAGCAACAGGTATCACGACGGCAGTTAGCACGAATTTTGAATGTCCCCCAATCGGTGGATCTGGCCGCTGCTGATCCGGTGAATTTGGCAGGGGTTTGGGAGCTACCTCTGGATGAAACCATCATTTTGGCGTTTCGCAATCGGGCTGAACTGCAACAGGAGTTGATTGATCGCGATATTGCTCAGGAACAACAACGGGTGGTGCGATCGCAGGGACTGCCCCAATTTTCCTTATTTGGCTCCGCCAACTTAGTTACCACCTCGGGCGATGGCGTCAGCGGCTTAACCGAGGGGTACTCAGCCGGGGCCCAGATGCAGTGGAACCTCTTTGATGGGGGGGCCAGAGCCGCCGCCATTCGCCAACTTGAAGCCCAGGAAGAGTCGGCCTCTGTGCGTTTTGCCAATGCTCGTAATCAGGTCCGCTCTGAGGTAGAAGAGTCTTACTATCAACTTAACTCTCGCCTGCAAAACGTCAGCCGCGCCACGGCGGCCCTGGAGTTGGCTGAGGAAAGTCTGGAGTTAGCCCGGGCACGATTTCGGGCAGGGGTGGGAACCCAAACGGATGTGATTGCGGCTCAGAATGATTTCACTCAGGCTCAGGGGAACCGAGTAACCGCTATTTTGGGCTACAACCGCTCCTTAGCTCAATTACGGCGGGCGGTTAGCAATCATCCCTTTATTGATGAGATTCAAGAACGGCTGCGGTGATGGCGTCAGGGGGGGGGAGGCCCCCTCATCCCCGGCTTAGGGGACTCGGGGATTAACAATATTTTACAAAAATCGTAAAGATTGTTAACATAAAATTACCCCTTAATTGTTAGATGCCAAGCCCACAGATGGAGAGTACCCATGGCTAATATTAAGTTTGTTAACGAGGAGTTGGAAATTGTCGCCGCCGATGGTGCAAATCTACGGATTAAAGCCCTTGAAAATAAAGTTGATGTCTACAAAACCTGGGGCAAGCTGACGAACTGTGGGGGTTACGGACAATGTGGAACCTGCATTGTTGACGTGATTGAGGGCATGGAGAACCTATCGCCACCAACGGAAACAGAAAAGCGGAAGTTACGCAAGAAACCCGACAGCTATCGTTTAGCCTGTCAAGTTCAGGTCAATGGCGAGGTGAGCATTAAAACCAAGCCATGATATCCTAGAGGAGCTTCATTGTTTAAGATGCTCGAGGCTTTCTATGGAAGTTAATGATCTTGGTTTTGTAGCGAGTCTTTTATTTGTGCTCGTGCCCACGGTTTTCTTGTTAATTCTGTATATCCAGACCCAAAGCCGGGAGAGCTAGGCAACCCGATCAGTCTTGATCCATGTCAGCTCATCCCGTCCCAACAAACCCCCCAGTTTTACTCAAAGCTGGGGGGTTTTGTCTGAATCGTTTCCGAAGCACTAACGGGCCAACAAAACGGGACAGTTGGCGTAGACGCGAACATAGTCCGAGAGAGATTGACCCAGGAGGCGATCTAAGTCAGGTAAGGCTTTGGCAATGTTGGGGCGACGGTCTGGAGACCCCAAGACCAACAAATCAACATTGTTATCTTCCGCGAGGCGGCAAATCTCGGGACCGGCTTTCCCTGAGGCGATGAGGCTTTGGGTTTGCAAACCCAGGCGTTTAGCTTTCTCACGGGCCGCGTTTAAGACTGGGTCATTGTCGGGGGCCACGTTCTTATCTGGAGGATTCACATGGGTGAGAATCAGTTTGGCGTCTTTGAGATCCTTAACCCAAGACAGAGTCAAGTCTAGGGACTCTTGGGCGGACTCGGAGGCATCCAGGGCCACCATGACTCGTTTGAGCCGTTTGACATAGACCTCATCTTTGACCAATAACATGGGGCGGTCGGCCAGTTGGAACACATACTGACTGACGGAATTCTCCAGAATTGAGACCAGACGGCCCAAACCCCGAGATCCCATGATGATCAAATCGGCGTTTTCTTCTTTGGCCACGTCACAGACGATGGTTTTTGGGTCTCCTTGTTTCAGTCGTGGGTTGATTTTACTGGGATCGACTTTCAGGGATTGGACGGCCTGAGCGAGGACTCGTCCCCCCTCCTCTAGTTTTTCAGAGACTAAATCGGCGGAGACTTGGGGGGGAACTACGTGGAGAACCGTGATTTCAGCTCGCTGAATCTCCGGAATCTCCAGGAGTTGGTTCAGCATCTCTTCGCACAACCCCCGTCCGGCGACGGCAACAAGAATTCTTTCAATCATAGTTTTAGTATTGGGTATTGACAAAACGTCATGCTAGGGTGTACCGTTCGGCTGCGGTGTGCCCAAACTTGTGCAACGACACTAAGATTAAGGATAAGCCCGATAACCGGCCCAAAATTTGTAGAAATGTAGCGTTTTGAAACAGTTTGTGATGCGCGATTCAGAACATCTCCCCACGGGAGCAATCCAAAACCGCTCGGTCGTTGGCGATGGCTTATGGTTCGAGTATCCAGTCCGGGCCCATCCTCACCATACGGATTATGGGGGGGTGGTCTGGCATGGACAGTATATTGCCTGGATGGAAGAGGCCCGCGTGGAATGTCTGCGATCGATTGGGATTGATTACGAGGATTTAGTAGCTCTCGGGTGTGAGTTGTTGGTGGTGGAGTTGTCCACGCGCTATCACCGGGCTATGCGCCTTGGGGAAACGGCGATTGTCCGCACGTCCATGGAGCCGGGGGCCGGTGTCCGCCTCAATTGGGACTATCAGATTGTGCCGATGGAAGGGGGAGAGCCGTTTCTCAGTGCCCGCATTACCTTGGTGACGGTTGATCGCGAGAAGGGCAAAATTATGCGTCGTCTCCCCCCGGTTTTGCATGAGGTCTTCGCTAAATTGGCGCAAACTTCGTCTTAGCTTTGGAGTTGTGCGAGTTTGGGCAGCAGGTGCTGAAAGGCTAATCCCCGATGACTACAGGCTTTTTTGGTTTCGGGGGCCATCTCGGCAAAGGTTTGCTGCTGCTGTTCAACCCAGAAGATGGGATCGTAGCCGAATCCTCCGTTGCCTCTCGGGGCCTTGAGGATTTCTCCGGGACAACAGCCTTGGACGTCTAGGGCGATCGCCCCCTGAGGATTGGCGATCGCGATGGCACAGATAAACTGGGCCTGGCGATCGTCTCGGTCCCCCAGTTCCCGTAACAGGCGTTGGATGCGATCGCCATCGCTGCTCCCATAGCGGGCTGAGTGGATACCCGGACGACCGTTGAGGGCATCGACCGCTAGACCCGAATCATCGGCGATCGCCCACTGTCCGGTCACTTGAGCCACCGTCACAGCTTTGAGGCGAGCATTTTCAGCAAAGGTTGTCCCGGTTTCCTCAATCTCAAGGTCTTGGGGTTTTAACTGAAGTTCCCAGTTCGTCTCCTCCAGATACTCCTGTATTTCCTTGAGTTTACCGGGATTCCCCGTGGCAACAATGAGAATCGTCATCAGTTTGCAGTTGTGGCAATAGGGGTGATGGGCGTTGGAGTCCGGGGATAGCGTTCCATGAGCGATCGCACCTGTTCGGCGTGATAGGAACTCCGCGTCAGAGGCGAGGCCACCACCTGCAAGAAGCCAATGGACTCCCCATACTCCCGCCAAGCCTCAAACTGTTCAGGGGCGATAAAATCCTGAACGCCTAAATGCTTCTGACTCGGTTGCAGATATTGCCCCAGGGTGAGGATATCGCAGTCCACCGCCCGCAAGTCTCGCATCACCTGACGCACTTCCGCATCTTCTTCCCCCAAACCGACCATAATTCCAGATTTACTGTACACCCAGGGAGCTAACTCACGAGTCCGTCGTAACAACTCCAGGCTCCGTTGATAATCTCCCTGGGGACGGGTACGGCGATATAAACGTGGCACAGTCTCTGTATTGTGATTGAGGACTTCCGGCTGAGCCGCCAGAATGGTTCCTAACGCCTGCCAGTTCCCACAGAGATCCGGAATCAACACCTCAATGGTGGTTCCTGGGGACTCTTGACGCACCGCCTCAATACAGTTGACAAACTGAGTGGCTCCACCGTCAGGCAAATCATCCCGATTCACGGAGGTGATCACCACATGATTGAGCCTCAGTCGCCGCACAGCTTCGGCGAGATGGTGGGGTTCGTTGACGTCGAGGGGCTGAGGTTTCTTCTCAAAGTCAATATCACAGTAGGGACAGGCGCGAGTGCAAGCCGGTCCCATAATCAGGAAGGTGGCAGTCCCATTGTTGAAACACTCACCAATGTTGGGACAAGAGGCTTCCTCACAGACGGTGTTGAGGCTGAGGTCTCGGAGAATCTCTTTAACGTTACCCACTCGTTGCCATTGGGGGGCTTTGACACGCAACCAGTCGGGTTTGAGGGTGGCTCGCTCCACGATTAATCTACCTATTGCAAGAGGACTGAAGGTTTCATTGTACCGTGGGGGAGGAGGGAAGGAAGAGGGAACACCGGAGAACCCACCCCGCCCTCCGGGCACCCCTCCCAAGAGGGGAAAGACGTAGACTTTTATGGTAGGTGAGCGATAGTCGAACCCTGGTCACCCTAGGTAAGAGGCAAGAGGCAAAAGGCAGTAGGGTCGGGAGTTAATTATCTGACCTCGGGCAGGGGTTGGACGTTAAACAAAATGCCTGTGGAGACGGTCTAGCGGGAAAGGATGTCAAAACGAGTGACATAGGAATCAGAGCCAAATTCTTTAACCACTGGGGGGATTCCCTCAAGGTCAAGTGTGGCTGTGCCATCGGGATTGACTTGATAACGCCACTGACTTCCTGGACAACTTGACGTCTCAATTCCGGTTATACGTTGAGGGAACTGCCCTTGCTGACGGGCTTGGGTCTTAACTTGTTGAACCTTTTCGGTCAACTCCAGGGCAAATTTCAATTGTTGCACTCTCACCCAAAAGCTAAAACTATAATCAATCACATTTGAGTAGTCAATAAAATTCCATCGCGTTGGTTGGATAGTGCCCCTCAAGTCTTCCACTTCAATTGCACAGACGTCAGATCCTTTGATTCCCTGCAACATTTGACTATGATTGTCCCAGGTTTCGGCTGCAACTAGGTTAAGGTAGGGGGTCGCTAATATCCAGAGAAAGCTACCAATTGGAGAGGTTTCTCCCAATAGATAGTCATCCTGATATAAAGATGTGTGGATATGTCCTTCGACTTGAAGTCCATTTAGTATGGACATTTCTAGTTTTTTGACGGTTTGATTAAGTTCAGGATAGATTTCTTGAGGAACGTCATCAAGTTGACGTAGAACTGCTGCTAGATCATTGTGGGCATTTAAACTAATAATTTGAGCGATTAGGTCTGGCTGTTGAGGAAAAGAATCTACAAGCCGAGTGAGTGCTTTTAGGGTCAAGAATACTTCGTCTGTTTCTCCTGCACGATCATCTCTGATGGCTTGAACTAACATTAGCCTGAAGACATTAAACCGACTGAGAAAGCTGGGTAGAGAGGTGGTGACTGAGATAGTTCTGATATCGTAGCCCATCCCCCAGTCTAAGGCTTCTCCTTGCACAAGGCGATCGCGAAGTGTCCTCAATTCCTGTTGCTGTGCATCGAGAGACGTTATCAGAGCCTCGGGAATGTCTGGGAGAGAGTCTTCTGTCGTCTCGACTATTTTTTTCAGGTAAGGCTGAAGAGAACTAGGGATTTCAGAATCGCTGATGTCTTGCCCAAATGCATCTAGATCTGAGGCAAGGGTGTTAGCCGGTTTTGGAGGAAACTGTTGATAGAGTTGTTCCCGGTCTTCCTTGGCTTCTGCTAAGCTCTGACGACTGGCGGTATTCGCTACCCACAAGAGAATAGACCATCCGCCAATTAGGAAGAGATTGACAAGAATCAGTAAACGAGCATTCCGAGTTAACGAATTCATAAGGACTTACCTCAGATTTCTATAGCGGTTGTTTATTATTTGTTGCTATCAAGGCATTGCTGCAAAATGTTCTAAGAGGAAACGGTGAATAAAAATATAGCCTCCCCCCATTTTTTGGAGAAAAATACAGGTGGTAGCATAGTCTAGGAAATGGGCATCGTTTCTAGGAATCAATTGATGCGATCGCAGCATACTCCTGAGAAGCCCATGTTTGAGGGCCGTAAGTCCACCACTCAATAGGGCTACCGCGACCCCAATGGCGATCGCAACAGGAATCGGTCCGCCGAGTAGTCCGAACAGGGTTCCTAAGAGAACGATGACAATACCCCCTAAAATTGAGGCGTTATACAGAGCTTGCCAAATTCCCTGATTCGGCCATGTGGTTTTATCAATGCCAATTCCTGTAAATCCCCCAATCAAAAACGCAATCAGTCCACCGACGAGCTGACTCATTATACCCAAGGGAATTCCAAACAAAATCGGAGCCAGCAATAGGGTGAACAAGGAATTATGCAAGCTTTCTCCTGATAATTCAAAATTATTTGACAAGGCATTAAAGACGGCAATTCCTCCGAAAACAAGCCCAAATCCTAATCCCCACCACATCCCCTTTGCAAGACTCTTTTTGCCTGCAAAACTAGACCATTGAAGCTGATTAGCTGGGATAATTGGATTCTTTAGCACCGACCAAAACAGCAGCCCGAGACCAACATAAGAAAGATAGAGAACCGGCACGTTTACGGGTTGAGTCAAGACTGAATCCATACCAGCTACCGAGCTGTATATTAGTCCAAAAAGCCAGCCCAACATCAAAACAATCAAACCCACCAAAAGACTGAACCCTAAAGCACCGATGGGTTTCAATAGTTTTTGACCTAAGACTGTTTGGAGTTCTGTCCAACAAACCGCACTAACTCCTCCAACTATAATTCCCCCAAACAGCAATATTAAAAACAGGGGAAATTCCTCTAGAGACGTTGTGATAACATAAGGAAAAAATGTCCAGAGTATAGCTCCCAGGACTGCCCCCAAAATAACTGAAAGTTTTAGATTGTATTCCAGGATTTGTTGCTTTGTCTGTAGCCAATTTAGCTGAATCCCTTCAATCAAGAATATAGTTTGGGACTCGCGAACTAACTGTTTTGCTAAATAGCTCAGCCAATGTTGAGTCTGTTGGTCAGAATAGGGTTTGGGGCCAACATGACGGTTAAGCATTCGTTGAATATAGGTATCAAACAAATGCTGACGTCGTTGTTCGGGGGTGACCGTTTCTTGGAGTTCAGAGGCGGACATCCCCTGATACGCCAGGGACATGATACTCAGCATCAATGGCGATCGCCCGAACTCTCGTAAATGGGTATCCTCGTCCATCACCTGTGCGACCCCAGCCAAGGCATCACCAGTCCCCTGGAAATAATCACTAACCTGCTCAGAGGTGAGGGGTTGTAAACAAATTGCCCCTTGAAGTTGTAGACGAGTGTTCAAGGCTTCATAATCTTGAACCCGGCTACAGACAATTAGTTCTGTTTGTCCGTGGTCTTGATAAAACTCATTAATAGCTGCAACACAAGCCTCTCGGCGGTTCGATTGTACTTCGTCTAAACCATCAAGAAGTAGGAGGAGTTTCTGTTCCTGAATCCAAGTGCTTGCAGTTTGCTGACGCACCTGATACTTGTGTTTAAGTTCTGCCACGAGCCAATCGGCGATTGTTTGTCGTTTCCCCCGCCAAGATGAGAGGTTAAACAGGACGGGAATCGGTAGGCTGACATCGTACCTGGCCCGTTCAATCAACTCCCGAGCCATTTCTAGCAATGTTGTTGTCTTACCAGACCCGGGTTCCCCTAAAATCAGTAGAGTTCGCCCGACGCCCAACTCATCAAACTTATCCAAGGCTTGAGTTCCCGATGGTAGGGGTTCAGAATGACTCTCCTGTTGCCACGTCATTCCCCAGGGACGATCCAACAGATCCTCGCGAGAGGCGAGTCCTAAGTCCAACAGCACTCGCCCTTGTAAGGAACGTTCCAAACCGCCCTTAATCCAGATTTGATGAACTTTCTCAAGGAGGACTTGCCGGTTCCGATAGTCTTGGCGTAGAGGGACAGTTGGACTGGGCTGGCGTTTGGGGCGATCGCCTGACTCTAATAAAATCTGATAAACGGGGAAGGCATCACTGATATTTTTGAGTTCCCGAAGTCCCAAATAGGTCGCCTTCACCGATAGGGTTTTCTTGACATCATCGTAAACCGACTTCGAGATACAGATTCCGTTGGGTTCAGCTTGGGTTTGTAAGCGGGCCGCGATATTGACCCCATTGCCCATGATGTCATTATCTTTAAGATAGACATTCCCGACATGAATGCCGATGCGATGCTCTAAAATGTCAGGGTCTGATAGGGTTTTGCGCTGTTCTACGAGCTGTTGTTGAATCTCAAGGGCACAGGCAACAGCGGAGATGGCTTGCTCGAAGTACATTAATAACCCATCTCCCGTGGATTTGAGAACCTGCCCCCCCTGACGCTGACAAATTTCGGTCATCAGCGTTAGGTCTCGTTCCACCAACCGTAGGGTACGGTTTTCATCGACAGCCATTCTGGCACTAAAGCCGACAGCATCACTGAACACAACAGCCGCCATGACGAGCTGTGAATCAGACGCAGTTTCCAATTGATCCATTGTTTCAGACCTCACCGCTAATTGGGATAGACACATAGGAAACGTGCCGAAGACAAGGGAAACGTCAGTCCTGAGGCTTGCTTCGCCCAGTTTAACCGCAAAAATTGCAAAGTTGCCCAAAACTGCCTACCCCCTGTAGGTAAACAAATGTATCAATTCACCTGAGGCCTTGACATTTAATTTGAAAACGGTAAAAATAGATACAGAAAGATAAATCGTTCATCTCTCCACATCACCACGCTCTAAACATCTTAGAGCCAAGTGAGGGGAGACGGAAGTAGGGACAACTCCCGAAGGAACGCGCCTCTTTGCTCATTTCACGCTCTGGAGGCGAAAACCATGGAACTCACTTATCGCGGCATTGCTTACAACACCACTCCGGTTCAAGTCGAAGCACAAGCTTCTACAGAAGGGTCTGGCAAGTATCGTGGCTTAGATTGGCGCTTTTGTAACGTTCAACCTAAGTTGACTCAACAGCCCACCATTGAACTGAAATATCGGGGTGTCAGCTATCGCACTAACGAAGCAGGTCAGGCGGAATCTGTTTCAGAACAGTCTCGTCGTTTGATGATGAACAACACTCGTCGCAGTGAACGTCGTCATCTGACTATGTTGAATCGCTCCTTCGCCGAGTTGGGTGCGTAGTTCTCTCACCCTCAACTGAGTCCCACTTAAAAGCTGTCAGCAAGACCTGCTATATGATTGCTGGCTAATAACAGAGCCGACCTAGACATTCTGGGTCGGCTTGATACTGTTTGAGGGGTAGGGGGGGAACCCTAAATGTTACAGAAATTTATATTCGTAAATCAGATACTCTCGTTAAGTAAAAATTGCTATCATTTCGGGTTAGGGCGATCGCCAATTGTGTAGAGTAGACAGTAAGGCAGAGATCAACTTGACCTGGAATTAGCCGGAACGTTGCCTTTGCCTCCGTTGTAGTTCTTTATTGGAGGTTTCAATCCTAATTTCGTTTTGTCAGTGTCGATGCAGTTTGTTGATTCATGACTGCCCCAGCACCTAGCCGAAGAATCACTGATTTCACCCCCACCCAACCGACTTTAAGTAGAGCCGGAAACAGGGAGACTAATGTGGAATTGCCGGATTCATGAGGCTAGGTGTTGCGTTTAAGAGTATTTATACTCAATGAAAAAGCATCTTCAAAGATATAATTGAGCCTAGCTTTTAACTGTAACATTTCATTAAATTGACTTGCATATCTAGGGTGAGTTGCCTATAGTGGTAATCAGAAGCCGGAAGAAGGCTTCACGGCAGATAAGCACAGCGCAGTCCACATTAGTAAACGAGGTAAATACGCTGTTAACTCTAACATCTGTCCAACTCCAAAACACAACGACACCCGCCCAAGCGACTGAAACCTCCTCGAATTAGCCGACTGGGAGCAACTCAGCACAATCATCCCCGAGAGATGTTTTTGGCTGTGCCTCCAGAAAGTCTCAACAACTATGAGGAAATCACTCGTCCGACTGGTCTGGGTGTCGTTGTTGTTTTGTATAGAGGGATTTAGGTCTCTCCCAAAACGGTCTCGGTTAGACCACTGCAAACCGACCGCTGATGGCCCCCCAAGCGACGATAATCGCTAAGACCCAGAGATAATAGGAGAAATAGCGGAATCGGGCTTTGTAGAGGAAATTCAGGACAATCTGTAGGGCCCCAATCCCGACGACGGCCGCCACTAGGAAGCCAATGAATAGGGGCAGAAACTCCAGGGTGAGGGAGTCGGCCCGTAAGACATCAATCAGTTGTAAGGCTGTAGCCCCGAGAATGGTGGGGAAGGCGATAAAAAAGCTATATTCAGCGGCCCATTGTCGTTTTAAACCGACAAATAAGGCAAAGGAAATGGTCATCCCACTGCGGCTGAGGCCCGGCATGAGAGCTAATCCTTGGCCGATACCGATGACCGTGGCCACCCAGGGGGTGATTTGTCGTAAGCCTCGGGGTTGGCGTAATTTGCGATCGGTGTACCAGAGGAGAATGCCGGTGATGGTTAGGGTGACGGAAATGGCCAGGGGATGGGCGAAGATTTCCTTAAATAGCGATCGCATGGGAAAGCCAATTAAGCCGGTGACGAATACTGATAGTAGGCCGAGAACGGCCAGACGCAGGTAGAGGCGATCGCCCTCTCGGGGATGGGTGGGAACCAGTAAGGAGGTTAATCCTTTAAACTGGCCCGGTTGCGATCGCCACTCGGACAGCAATTGAGCTAAATCCCGCCACACCTGAGCCAGAAACCGGCTGAGACTGCGGCGAAAGACGACAGCAATGGAAATCAGAGTCCCCACATGGACGATTAAATCGAACAAAATCATCTCGGCACTTTCGGGTGAGGGTAAACTCGACCCCTGCTGAATCAGCCAATGTTGGGTTAACACCAGGTGACTCGTGGAACTGACTGGGAAAAACATAAAAATGCCTTGGATGATTCCCAGGAGAATGGATTCAAAGATGGTCATGGGGGCAAGGGGGGAGGGGCAAGAGGCAAGAGGCAAAAGGCAAGAGGCAAGAGGGGAGACCGTTAGGTTTGGAGATTTTGCTGTACTAATTAAAATGACTCTTGTTTTTGTTTTTTTGTTTTGAGTCTGGGCTTTCAGCGATTACTGACTCAGTTTAGCTTGTTCATGTTTGAAGATGGGGTTAAAAAAAATTCTGAAATGGAGATCGATTGTCCTCAAAGTCTGTTATTATACTAAACCGTTGCGCACATGATGCTTGTAAGCGGTCAACTGTGCAACATCCCCTCTGGGGGCGGTTAGCTCAGCGGTAGAGCGCCTGCCTTACAAGCAGGATGTCACTGGTTCAATCCCAGTACCGCCCATTTAAAATCAGTTATAGCCTTTAACAGCCAGGATTGCCCGGAATCAGGAGACTCGGCTGAGGGGTGCGATCGCCCGCAAGCCGGGGAGTTCCTTGGTCGTCAAATTGTAGGGCCTGGGCTTCTCTGAGTCGGGGTTGGGGAGATGAGGGTGACTGGGGTGGCTGTTCGCTGACGTCAGTTGGGGCCGCCGGTACCTGTATATCTTCCCAGACAACTGGGTCTGTTGTGGGAGTCCAGGGAACCTGGGGTAATCCTCCCTGGCCGGTGGTGATAAAGCGGCTGTCCCCAATGTGGCAATTAGATAACATCACTAGGGGGGTGAGAGGCTCGGGGAGAGACATTAGGGCAGCGGAGAAATTAATCTCTGGACTGTTGATGCTGACTTCGCCACTAAATTCGGGTCCGAGGAGGGAACTGGCGGTAATATCACTTTGAGCCGTTGGCGACTCACGAAAGGCAATGCCGAACATCCCCTCGGCGGTAATGTGAACTTGTCCACCACGACCTTCGAGAGCGTTGGCACTGATGTTACTGTTTTCGAGGGCGACGAGGGTGGAGGTGGTGATGCTGATATTCCCCCCGTCAGCGGTCCCCGCATCGGTGTTGATGGTACTGCCCTGGCGTAATTGTAGGGCCTGCGATCGCACTTGGATATTGCCCCCGGGACCGGACACCGTCTCGGCATTAAAGTTACTGCCTCGGTCTAACAGAATCTCACGGGCTGTGACCTCTAAGTTGCCGGCGGCTCCCTCTCCGAAGCTACGCACATCGAAACGAGAGTCATCTCTTAGAGTAATGCGATCGCTAAATACTTGGATATCCCCACCCGCTCCCGTGGCATCTGGACGAATATCTTGACGGCCTGAGGTGGAGGCGAAGAAGTTCCTAAAGCCAAAGATTGGCGATCGCCCCGATAGGTGAATCTCATCAGCTCTGACCTCTAACCGCCCTCCATCAGCAGGACCGAACGTTTCCGTGGATAAACCCGCTCCATCCTGGAGAATTAAGCGGGGGGTATGCAGGGTCACATTCCCCGAGGGAAAGCTGCCGAAGGTGGCGGTAACAATCCCACTGCCAAAGCGTCCATCCTCGGATAATCCCGTCAGTTCCAGGGATTCTCGGGCTTGAATGTTGATATCGCCTCCTGACCCCCCTTCTATAATAAGGACATTGCCTAACCAGCCGCCGCTGTTGGAGGCAATTGTCCCACCGTCAACGGCTCGCAGATGAGTGGTAACGATATGAATATCCCCTGCTGTCCCGGTTGCTAAAAAGGAGTTACTGAAAATTCCTGTGAGAATGAAAGCATCGGCACGGCTATTGATTACATCAATCCTATCCTGGGCTGCAATGGTAATCTGACCGCTATGGCCATCGCCGAAGGTTGCCCCCGCTACGATGCCACCGTCACGGATACGTAAGCGATCAGTATTGATAGTGACATCGGCGGCTGACCCCTGACTATTGGGAAGTGTCAGGCTCAGAAAACCAGATTCCTGTATATCTAGGCTCTCCCCGACATCAACGGTAAGATTTCCTCCCTGGGCCGACTCAAACACGGCCTGATTGACCATTGAACCTTGCTGGAGGGTCAAATCCCCATCGGTGATCAGGTGAATATCCCCAGCCTGACCGGAAACCCCTTGAGAAAAGATGCCGCTTATAACAGTGAGGGGTTGCAAGCCATCCCCCGCCATCGTGGCCAGATACTGACTGAACGGCTCGAACCCACTACCCAGTAGCATGATTCCTTCCCTCGCCTCTAGGGTAATGTCTCCTCCCTGGCCACCGTCATCCACAGAACTGACCACAGCCGCATTATCCCTGAGGTGGAACTGTTGGGTTTGAATCTGGACATCGGGGCCATTTTGGGAGAGGATGCGAGACTCTGGGTTTAAGTCAACCCCAGTCTGCATGTCAATGGCGATCGCACCGGTTCCCGATGAAAGAATCTGGGCCTCGGTCATGGCCAGGCGATCACCCAACAGGCGAATCTCTCCCCCCTCCAGGATGGCTCCCTGAGTTAATTCAATCGGTCCTAAGGTCCTGGCCGTCACCGCCGCCACCCGTCCCTGGCCATCGAGATTAACCCGGCTTCCGGGGCCAAAACTCCCGAACTCCATTCTCTGGGGCGATCGCACTCCTCCCCCCACCATCTGCACCTCTCCTGCCAACAAACTCAGTTGGGCCGCGTCTAACCCCCTCACCTCCCCCTGACTATCCCGGGCCTGAGAGCGATTGACAATCGTTCCCGGAGTGTCACCAAACTGAAGACCGATGGGAACCGAGATTTGCAGGAGCGGGGGAGATTGGCTGGGGGAGGTTCCCCAAACGCTACCATCGGCAAACTGGATTTGTTCGGCCGTCGTCCCTAAAAAGGCCCCACCAATGGATAATCGTGCATTGTCGCCAAAGTGAATGCCATTGGGATTAATCAGAATTAGATTAGCGGTTCCGTTAGCACTGAGATGTCCATCGAGTTGGGAGAGGTCCGAACCCGTCACTCGGGTGATAATCGTCTCCAGGTTGGGCGCATTATCAAGATGAACCTCAAGGGATTCTGGAATGGAAAACTCCTGAAAACTATGGAAGAGGGTATCTCCTCGCACAGTTCCCCCTTCAATGCGAATCTGATTCCCCTCGGGAACCAGACGGGAGTTTTCCGGGAGGCTGTCATCTGGACGCAGTTGTGAGAGGCTGGGGCTGGGGGTTAGGCTCTGGAGGATGACCAGGCCAGCGACGAGGTGCGGCCAATGGATGTCCTGGAGTACGTGATGGCTCATCTGGCAAGTCTCATCGAATAGTCTTGCGTCCGTGACGCTGGAGTTGAGCGAGCGACTCTTATCTGTGGTTATAGGGGCAGTTCGGGGCCCACGGGAACAATACCGGTAGGATTGATGGCGTCATGGCTGCGATAGTAGTGAGCCTTGATATGCTCAAAATTGCAGGTTTCTGAGATGCCGGGATGGTGATAGATCCGTTTGACATAATCCCAGAGGTGGGGATAGTCCCAAATATGGCGACGGTTGCATTTAAAGTGACCGTAGTAGACGGCGTCGAAGCGGATGAGAGTGGTAAATAGGCAAATGTCCGCTTCCGTGAGGCGATCGCCACAGAGGTAGGCCTGTTTCTGCAATACGGATTCCCAATGGTCTAACGCCGCAAAAAGCTCATTGACGGCATCCTCATAGGCCCCTTGAGTGGTAGCAAATCCGGCTCGATAGACGCCATTGTTAATTGGCTGATAAATCGCGTCAATCGTTTGGTCAATGCGCCCCTGGAGGTCTGGGGGGCAGAAATTGCGCTGGGGATCTTCGGCAAAAAAGGCCTGATCCAGCATCCGAATAATCTCGCGAGATTCGTTGTTGACGATAGTCTGCTGCTGTTTATCCCATAAAATGGGAACCGTGACCCGGCCGGTCATTTGAGGATCGACTTTGAGATAGAGATCTCGAACATAGGTGGTTCCATTGACGGTATCGGGGATACAGCCCGGGGCCTCGGAGAAAAACCAGCCCTCAACCCCCATATAGGGATCGACAACTGAGAGGCTAATGGCTTGCTCTAAGCCTTTTAAGGCCCGCATAATCAAGGTGCGATGGGCCCAAGGGCAGGCATAACTTACATAAAGATGGTACCGTCCCGCTTCAGGGGTAAAGCCCTGTTCCCCCTCCTGAGTCATCCAATTCCGGAAGCGAGTGGGGGGACGGAGAAAGCGTCCTTGCTCGTCGTCTTGCTGACGCTTTGATGTCCATTGTCCGTTTACTAATTGTCCCAACGCCATGATATTTGCTCCGCAACAGTCTGATACAAGGTTTGCTGATACTACGAGATTGCCGAGTATTAAGTTCCTGGAGGAACCTACGTCGGATACTTGGATTGAGCAGGCGATCGCCCATCTGGATACCATACTCCTGGATCACTCCCATTGTGAACGGAAAGCGGCGGCCAATGCTCTGAATTTAATGTGTCGTTACCCCTCCGATGGGCCGCTGTTGCGGGAACTGACGCGGTTGGCGGAGGAGGAACTGGAGCATTTTCGGCAGGTGAATGAAATTTTAGAGGAACGGGGGATTCCTTTAGCGCCTTTGAATGCGCCGCCCTATGCCTCGCAGTTAAAGCGCCAATTGCGCCATAATGAGCCGGAGCGTAAACTGGACTTGTTACTGGTGTCGGGATTGATTGAGGCGCGATCGCATGAACGGTTAGGGTTACTGGCCACGCATCTGCCCGAGCCGGATTTGGCTGAGTTTTACCGTAGCCTAATGGCATCGGAAGCTCGTCACTATGGTATATTCTGGATTTTAGCCACCCATGAGTTTCCCCGAGATGTGGTCAACCGCCGTCTTAGAGAACTCGCTCAGGTAGAATCGGAGATTTTGGCCAGCTTGCATCCTGAACCTCGCATTCATAGTTAAGCCGTCCCTGGGCCCTGTTCCCTGTGAGTTCCCTTCCTCCCAAACCGCCTAACTCAGACAGCTTGGGGCAACTCAGTCCCGAACAAGAGCAACAGGTACAACGTTGGCAACGGATGGCAGCATCCCGTTCTTCATCTCGGGGGGGGATTCCTTGGCGGTTAGTGGCTTGGGGCTTGGGGATTTGGGCGAGTTTATTGCTTGTGGCCGTCGCCGCCTTTGTGCTGCTGAGTCATCCTCGCTATGTGGGGGGAAGTTCCGAGGAACCGCGCGATCGCCCTGGACTGGGGATGGGGGTGGTGATCGTGGTTAGCTGTGTGGGGGGAAGTCTATTACTGGGGCGTTGGTTGGAGATTCGGGGACGCCGTTAACGATAGGTACAACCTGCCTCGGTGAGTCCATGAGGCAAGTCTCCCGAGAGACCGGGCCGACATCTCGCTTAAAATAAGGTTAACCTGTGTAAAGCTGCTGTTGAATTTCACCTTTAGCTAGGCGATCGCCATCATGAATTTCCCGAATGCGGGCAGTATTTTGACGACACTCATTCAAGGAGATGGGGTTGGAGGGTTAGCCCGCCGTGTTGAAGGGTTAGAGGCCCATCAATTCATTACATTGCTGGATTTCATCACCGCAGAATTTCAGCAATACACCCGGGCGATCGAATTTCTCAACGACAGCACCTTAGAAACCATCCTAGAAGAACTCCTTGATGCCTTCACCCTTAAAATTGGACAAATTTTAAAAGCCGAACGAACAACGATTTTTCTCTTGGATCGCGATCGGCAACAGCTTTGGTCGAAAGTCATCCTTGACGATGGCACATCTAAAGAACTCCGCCTTCCCTCCAATGTCGGCATTCTTGGACAAGTGGCTAGTACCGGAATTGGAGTCACCGTTGCCTCGCCTCATGACCATGCCCTGTTTAACAAGGAAGTCGATGAATTTTCGGGCGATCGTGCCCATAACCTCCTTTGCGCCCCTATTTTTAGTCGCAAAAATGCAGGTCAAGTTATGGCAGTGGTTCAACTCCTTAATCACCAGGAATGCAAGCAGTTTACGGAAGAAGATTTAGCCACGTTTGATAATTTTTCCGATACCATTGGTATCATCCTTGAAAGTTGCCAATCCTTCTATCGCGCTGCCCAAAATCAACGGGGGGTTTCTGCATTACTTAATGCCACTACCTCCCTCGGACAAAGTCTCGATTTAGAAACAACCCTAAGAACTGTTATGGATCAGGCTCGGCAATTACTCAAAGCCGACCGCAGTACTCTCTTTTTGTTAGCTGACGATAGACGAGAACTTTGGACTAAAATCGCCAAGGCTGACGGTACAACCATGATGGAAATCCGGATTCCTAGTAATAAGGGAATTGCTGGCTATGTTGCATCCACCGGTAAGCCTCTCAATATTTCTGATGCCTATGAAGACCCCCGTTTTGACCCCTCCACCGACAAGAAAACTGGCTATATTACCCGTAATATTCTCTGTATGCCAGTCTTCAACTCGGAAGGTGACCTGATTGGCGTTACTCAACTCATCAATAAATATCAGGGTAGTTTCACCCAAGCGGATGAGTTTTTTATGGAAGCTTTTAATATTCAAGCCGGAATTGCCTTAGAAAATGCTCAACTCTTCCAAGATGTCAATGTTGAAAAACAATATCAAAAAGATATTTTACAAAGTCTTTCTGATGCAGTTATCTCTACGGATATGCGGGGTAATATTGTTACGATTAATGAGGCAGCATTAGAGCTTCTCGGCTGTCCTATAAAATCAGAAAATGGAAAATATCATCAACAGGTTTGGGAAGAAAGTCTAATTGGCTGCTTAGTTTGGGAAGCCATTCCCATTGAAAGTTTAAAATTTCGTCTTGAAGACAGCTTATCTCATGCCGCTCGTCATTATGTCCCAGAACAGAGTGTCGTTTTGGGAATTTATACCCTATCTCAAGAGAATATTCTTGATGAAACGGCTATAGATCCAGATATTGAAACCCTAGAAGAAGATATCAGCCAGATTGACTTTCCTCTTCATCTTTTGGCTACCTTAGAAACTGAAGAAACAGAAATTTATCGTATTTGGTACGGCACGACCTTAAAACATATTAAACATCCCACTCGAATTCCTAAAAGTAAAGTCTCTTCTGTTGAACGGAGTATCAACTTAACGGTTACTCCCCTAACCAACCCAGAAGGCGGGGTACGTGGAGGGTTAGTCGTATTAGAAGATATTAGCCGCGAGAAGCGCATGAAAACGGCCATGTATCGCTACATGACACCGAATGTTGCTGAGCAGGTAATGGCGTTGGGGGAAGATGCGTTAATGGTAGGAGAACGCAAAGATGTAACCATTTTATTTTCTGATATTCGTGGTTACACCACTATGACAGAAAATTTTGATGCATCGGAGGTCGTGACGCTTCTCAATCAATATTTTGAAACTATGGTTGAGGCGGTGTTTAATTTTGAAGGAACGTTGGATAAGTTTATTGGCGATGCCTTGATGGCAGTGTTTGGGGCTCCCCTACCTTTAACGGAAAATCATGCTTGGATGGCAATTCGTTCGGCCCTAGATATGCGTCGGCGTTTAGCGGTGTTTAATCAGCAGCGAATCATTGAGAATCAGCCCAAAATTCAGATTGGCATTGGTATTAGTTCGGGGGAAGTTGTCTCTGGAAATATTGGCTCTCAAAAACGCATGGATTACACCGTGATTGGGGATGGTGTAAATTTAAGTGCTCGCCTAGAGAGTTTAACGAAAGAATATGGTTGCGACATCATCATTAGCGAATACACCTATAATTTGTGTGCCGATCGCATTTGGGTTCGAGAAATTGATAAGATTCGCGTCAAGGGGAAGAAAACCGCCAGTAGTATCTATGAGTTAATTGATGTTAAGAAGAATGATTTAGACCGAGAAACAATCAAGTTTTTACATTTATATAAAGTCGGACGAGAGGACTATTTGATGCGAAATTTCGAGCAGGCGATCGCCTGTTTTGAGGCAGCCTTACAATTACGTCCCCATGATAAGGCCTCTAAAATTCTCCTAGATACCTCGAAAGAGTATCTGTGCCATGAGCCCCCACCCGACTGGGATGGGGTGAGAACCATGACCCATAAATAGCCTCGGGGGGTTGGCGGAGGTGGAGACACCCAGTTTCTCCCGCATCTGTTTAGCGAACCCGACCTAAGTCCCACTCGCTAAACAGATACGAGGGGTGGGTTATGCCTTCTTCCCCCTTTTGCCTAATTTACCCTTGCTTCTCCTCCTTCTAAACCGAGGGATTCTAGCATTTCGTTGTCTTTTTCTGGGGGTTGCCCCATGGTGGTCAGATAATGACCAATTAACATCGCATTGAGTCCTGATTTGAGTCCTAGGGCCTGTAACTCACCCATGACGGCTTCCCGTCCGCCGGCATAGCGGAGAATGCGGGTGGGGAGGATGAGACGGAAAATGGCGATCGCCTTCAAGGCTTCATAGGGATCAAGCCGATCGCGATCGCCCAGAGGGGTTCCTTCCCGAGGATTGAGTAAATTCAGGGGAATCGACTCCACTTCCAACTCTCGCAGGGCAAAGGCTAAATCTAGGCGATCGCCCCAAGACTCTCCCATCCCTAAAATGCCCCCAGTACAGGCTTGAATCCCGGCGGCCTTGAGGTGTTTCACCGTCTCTACGCGATCGCGCCAACTGTGGGTACTGACAATCTCGGGGAAAAAGTTCTCTGAAGCTTCTAAATTATGGTTATAGCGCGTCACCCCAGCCTCAGCCAAGCGTTGAGCCTGTTCGGGAGTCACTTCACCCAAGGCACAACAGGGTTTAATACTCGTTTCGGCAATGATACGGCGGACGGTTTCTAAAACTTGCTCAAACTCTTGAGATTTGGGACTGCTATATTTAGGCCCACGACCTTGAGATACCAAACAAAAGCGTTTCGCCCCCGCCAGTTCCGCTGACTTGGCCTGGGCTAAAATCTCCTCTGGGGACTTCAAGCCATAAATGGGGGAATCTTCACCGGGATGATGGGCAGACTGGGAACAAAAGCCGCAGTTTTCCGAACAACTGCCCGATTTAACATTGACAATACTGCATAAATCCACCACATTGCCGCAGCATTCCTGGCGGACGCGATCGGCAGCAGCACAAAGAAGGAGGATGTTCTCCGTTCCCTCAATCTCCGTTAACTGCTGTGCCGTTTCCCGGTCGAGGGACTCACCCGCAATAAGGCGATCAGCCAATTGATTTAACCAGACCTCCAACGCCGGGCGATCGCCCCCAGACTCAGGGGGACACATCGGGGTTGAATCAGTTTTCGTCAGGGGGGTATGAACCACAGTCAATCTCTCCATGCAGCGCGATCAGCTCCCAATAGGGGCATTGCCGATTCTACCATTGATATCCTCGGCAACCCCCCGCTGACGCTGGATACATTTCGATACAAACTGCCGAAACCCCTCTCAGCGGAAGCTTAGATACAGCCTTCACTCCCCCACTCCTGGGGCCCTCGACCCTGTTGACAGCGGAACTGTTGTCCCACCCAAACCACCTCCCAATTCTGATCAGGACGTTGGGGGTCCCAGGTCATCTCAATGCGATAGCGCATACTATTGACTGAATCATCGGGTAGACCCATCATCGTATGTTTGATCACCGCTGTGTCCGAGGGGGGTGGGCCACCATAATCAATCATCACCGTTTCCTCGGCCCGTCCTTCCAGGGAAACGGGACGACTGAGGATGAGTCCCATGAGCGATCGCGGGTTTAGCTGGTCTTCCATTTGGTCCAGTTGATTACCCTCTATGAACTGGGACAAGTCCATCTCTCGATACTCCGAGCGATCGCCCCTGATTCCGTCCTCGGCGGCGTCTGACTCCGCTTCCGTCGCATTCACCGGAGTCTCGGGGGTCGGATCTTGAGCGATGTCCTGCACCTGATTACAGGCTAATTGACTCACCGCCAATAATGCTACGACTGCCCAATGCTTAACCATCATCAACAAGTCCTCACGTAAAGTTGTCTTGATGGGCCCTACAGTCGCTGTGACGGGAATTCCGCAAACTTGGGTGAGGGACAAACGGCTAGACTGAGGCAATAGCCGGGGTTTCAAGATTTTTTAATGCCGCCGCAGCCGCCTCAAAATTAAAGGGAAACGGCAGCTTTAGAGGACGATAATCTCGGGGGTGGGGGTCGGCGTGCCGCAGAACCGCATTGACCAAAACACAGGGGTCATCGCTGAGATTAATCGCCCCATGAGGAACACCCGGAGGAATCTGCACCACCTGGGGCTGTTGCTCACTCAGGGCAATATAGTCATAGCGACGATTCTGTAACACCACCAGCACCAAACTGCCCCGAACCACCAGTAACTGGTCGGTTTGACCATGATGGACAAACAAATCATCAACCGTCTGAGGGGCCACCTCAACCAACATCGTCTCGTGGCTGGATTGAGGGGTGTAGAACTGAGCCATCCCCCCCTGAAAGGAGTCCAAGGTGCGGATTTCGACCTGTCGTACCAGAGCCATAGGTCAGAACTCTCCTGGGTTGATTTTGTGCTACTTCTCATTGTAGCGCCCTATTTTTAAACTTTTGTGACAACCATCACAAAAAACGCACAAAACATGATA
This sequence comes from Phormidium yuhuli AB48, assembly GCF_023983615.1. Lineage (GTDB taxonomy): Bacteria > Cyanobacteriota > Cyanobacteriia > Cyanobacteriales > Geitlerinemataceae > Sodalinema > Sodalinema yuhuli. Next base: position 74,937 of record NZ_CP098611.1, read on the forward strand.
TAGGTCACAACAGAAATCTTAGCCTCGCCGCCAGACCTTGACCGTCCCATCAGCCGTTCCACTGACGATCGCCCCCCCATCGGGACTCACCGCCACCGCCATCACCGCATCCCCCCCATCACAGAAAGAGGCGATCGCCCCCTGCTGTTCCAGACTCCAGAGTTTCACCGTCCCATCAGAACTGCCACTGACCACCGTATCCCCATCAGGACAAACCCGCAGCGTCGTCACCGAACCCCGATGGCCCTCAAACACCCCTTGTAACTCCCCAGTCGCCAGATCCCAAACCCGCAGCTTATGGTCACGACTGCCACTCACCAGGCGAGTTCCCCCCGCCGCAAAAGCGATGGCATTCACCGGGACCGACATCTCCGTCAACAGGCGATCGCGCTGAAACTGTCCCGTCTCCCCATCAAAGGACCAAACCACAATCGAGCCATCGGCCCCCGCACTCACCAACCCCGTCCCATCGGGGGTAAAGCGAACCGCCTCCACCCGTCCTTGGTCCACCACCGCGCGATCGCACAGCGTCGTGGTCATGCGGCGACGTTTCGGAGACAGCCGCACCTGCCAAACCTGTAAATACGCCTCAAACCAACTACTGACAATAAACCGGCCATCGGGACTCATCGAGAGCGATCGCACCGATCCCGCCTCCTCCGTCTCATCCGTGAGCGTATCCCCCAAAAACAAACTGCCATCCCAAGGTTTCTTAGCCGTTGGACGAAACTGGCGTAGGCCCTGAATATCCCATAACTTTACCGTCTTATCCCAACTGCCACTGGCCAACAACGACCCATCCTGACTGAGCGTTAAACTACAAACCGGACTCTCATGCTCCGTCAGGACCCCAATCAACTCCCCAGTTTTCAGATACCACACCGGAATCGTCTTATCAAAACTCGCCGCAATTAACAGTTCCCCATCGGGCGTAATCAACAAATCACTAATCCAATCCTGACAATCTTCCAGGGTAAACAAACAATGCCAAACCTGTTGCGGGAGTCCCGGGGCCGCCGCCGGGGGTTGAAAATCTGGCAGGCCCACTTCCGTCACTGCTGGCGGTTCCACCTCACCCTCTGACGCCGTCTCAACCGCCACCTGCGGACGGTTAATCTTATGAGAAATCGTCTGTGACCGCTCCCGAACTGGCTCAGGTCTCGGCTTGGTCGGCGGGGGTGTCACCCCCTTCTCTAGAGGTAACGATGGGGCCATCGAGCGATCGCGCTTCTCCGAGCGTCGTTCAATGGAAAACATAGGCACTGGCGTTGGCGTCACCCGCTCTGAGACCGCTGCTGTCGGCGTCTCTCGCGGCGTAGGAAAGGGCAAATCTAAGGAACTCGTCCCCGGCTTGCGAGTTTGCCCCGAGACATCCACCCCTGTCTCCGCCGTCTCTTCCCCAAGACCAACCTCCTCCGGTAGCGGCATCTCCTGAACCTGAATCGGGACCTCAATGGGAATCGTTGTTTGCCATTGCTGTCGTAACTGGCTCAACTCCCGAGAGACCTGAGTTAAACGATGCTCCAACCCATCCAAGCGTTGAGGAACCGGAGAATGATTCAGATAATCAATCGTATCGGCCAACGTCCGGTGTAACTGGTCATATCGCCCCTGAAGCTGCTGCAACTGCTGAGCCATCCCGGGTGATTCCCCCCGGGCCGAGGCTGCCACATCTAACGGCTGGGGTGAAGGAGGACGAGACCCCGGAGAGGTCGGGTTGGCCTCCAGTTGCTGGCGGTACAGCACATCAAACTCCTGAGCCACCTGATCCTGTAACTGGATAATCGCCGTCATCGCCTGCTGACTCAGCATGACTTCCAAGCGACGGCGATTGATTAAATTCAACAACAGGGACAGGGACAGGGGAACCCCAGCAAAGACAATCCGACTGGACACCGCCGCCACCAGCGTTCCGATGACAGCACTCACCCAACAGAGATATTCAGCAACTTCAAGTTGATTCGGCGATCGCATCAGCAGCAGAAAATGACGACGGAGCGGAAGCAGCAGCAAAAACTGCTCCTATCTTCGCATTTTGCCTGACCCTTACCACAGGCGATCGCACAATTCCCAGCTAGCCAACCCCCTAAAATCGAGCTAAACCCATCAACTTGAGGGGATTAGCCGACCCCAAAAAAAATCGCCTACACTAATAAAAGAGAATTTTTTGGACTATCCCCTCCCCGGTCATCATTAAGTCCGATTCGTCCCATCATTCCCCATGATCCATGAGTCCCCTAACCTCCCTGTCCATTCCCTCCCCTGCCATGCTCCACGATCGCCTACGTCCCGAGATTCGCGCCCTACAACCCCAACTCGTTCAATGGCGGCGACATCTCCACCAACGACCGGAATTAGGCTTCCAAGAACAACTCACCAGTGACTTTATCGCCAAAAAACTCAGGGAGTGGGGCATTGACTACCAAGACGGAATCGCCAAAACCGGTATTGTCGCTGTGATTGACGGCCAGCAACCAGGCCCCGTCCTGGGGATTCGGGCCGACATGGATGCCCTTCCCATCCAAGAAGAAAACGAGGTTCCCTATAAATCCCGTCATGACGGCAAAATGCACGCCTGTGGCCATGATGGTCATACCGCTATTGCCCTGGGAACCGCCTATTACCTCAGCCAACATCGGGACTTTCCCGGAACCGTGAAACTAATTTTTCAACCGGCCGAAGAGGGGCCCGGCGGTGCTAAACCTATGATTGAAGCCGGAGTGCTGAAAAATCCTGATGTGGATGCAATTGTCGGACTCCATCTCTGGAATAACCTGCCCCTAGGGACCGTAGGGGTTCGTCCAGGAGCCTTGATGGGAGCCGTGGAACTGTTCCGGGCTAAGATTCTGGGCAAAGGGGGTCATGGAGCCATGCCCCATCAAACCGTGGATGCGATCGTCGTGGGGGCCCAGGTTGTTAACGCGCTCCAAGCCATTGTTGCCCGCAATGTCGATCCCATCAACGCTGCCGTCGTCACCGTCGGCGAGTTTCACAGTGGTTCTGCTTTGAATGTTATTGCTGATACAGCGGAATTGGGGGGAACTGTACGTTACTTTAAACCAGAATATGCTGGCTTTTTCGGTCGTCGCATCGAAGAAACCCTAGCTGGAGTCACCCAGGCCTATGGGGCACGTTATCAACTCAACTATTGGGAATTGTATCCCGCCACTATCAACGACCCTCAGATGGCAAAACTGGTGGGTTCTGTTGCTGAGCGTGTCATTGAAACCCCAGCCGGGGTAGTTCCCAACTGTCAGACGATGGGGGGAGAGGACATGTCCTTTTTCCTGCAAGCTGTCCCCGGTTGTTACTTCTTTCTCGGTTCTGCCAACCCTGACAAACGCCTCCACTACCCCCATCACCATCCCCGCTTCGACTTCGATGAAACCGCCTTGGCTATGGGGGTGGAGATATTTGTCCGTTGTCTGGAGAAGTTTTTGGAAGACGGCGGCTACCCGTCTTAATGAGTCACCTCTTGTACATCTGCTGTCCGACCGTCAAGTTGAGTCTGAATACAGGGAATTTCTAGTACAAATTCCGTGCCCTGTCCGGGATATGAGGAACAAACGAGAGAGCCATCATGTTTATCGACCACAATGGAGTAGGCGATCGCCAGGCCCATTCCTGTCCCCTTACCAATAGGTTTTGTCGTAAAAAAGGGATTAAAAATCTTCTCCCGTACCGACTCCTCAATCCCCGCTCCGTTATCGGCGATGGAGATACGAACGCGGTTGTCAGAAATCTTGGAGGTAGTAATGGTGATCCTTGTCGCTTCAGCACTATCACGTTTGACGTCCAGGGCATCGATGGCATTAGCCAAGAGATTCATAAACACCTGATTGAGTTGCCCAGAATAGCATTCCACTTCTGGTAGGTCTCCATAATTTCGTACAATTTCAATGGCAGGGCTGCTAGAACGAACTTTAATTCGGTTATGGAGAATCATCAACGTGGTATCAATGCCATCATGAATATCCACCTGCTTCAACTCGGCTTCATCAATCCGGGAAAACTTGCGTAAACTCAGAACAATTTCTCGAATGCGCTCAGCGCCGACTTGCATCGATTTTAGAAGTTTTGGCAAATCTTCAATCAAGAAATCTAACTCCAACTCCTGTAAGGTCTCCTGTAACTCCTCATCAGGGTCAGGATATTTATCCTGATAGGTTTGGATAATTTCCAATAAACTTGCGATGTACTCATTGGCATGGCTCAGGTTACCAAAAATGAAATTCACTGGGTTGTTAATTTCATGGGCTACTCCAGCCACCAGCTGCCCCAAGCTCGACATTTTTTCGCTCTGAATCAACTGAACTTGAGCTGTTTGTAACTCTTGAATCGCCTGATTGAGTTTAGCGGTTCGTTCAGTGACTCGTTGTTCTAGTAATGAGTTTTGCTCAGCCAACTCCTGCCCAATAAAATAGAGCCTGAGATGAAGGCGAACCCGAGCTAATACCTCTTCCTGCTGAAATGGTTTTGTGATGTAGTCAACAGCCCCCAAGGACAGTCCCTTAACCTTATCCACAGTATCAGCTAAAGCACTGGTGAAGATGATAGGAATATCTTTAGTTTGAGGATTATCCTTGATTCGACGGCAGGTTTCAAAGCCATCAATTCCCGGCATCATAATATCCAGCAAAATCAAATGAGGGGGGGCGTAGTTAACCTTATCGATGGCACTGTAGCCATCTTGAGCGACTAAAACCTCAAACCCCGAACTGTCCAAGAAGTCGGATAAAACATCCAAGTTAGCAGGGTTGTCATCAACGATCAGAATAGTTCCGTGGTCAAGCTGTTGTGAGTTCATACCGAGCTAAATACTATTAAGTGGTAGAAGAGGACTTAGAATGATTAACAACCGGTGGCATCCAGTCGGTGAATCGTTCTGGCGTAACCAAGAAACTCACCGCCTCTTCGGGGGGAAGTGGGGGAGAGAACAAATAGCCCTGGGCCAGTTCACAGCCCATGGCCCGTATAAGGGCTAACTGCATGGGGGTTTCAACCCCTTCAGCAACGGCATCCATACCCAGGGCATGGGCTAGGGTGATAATGGTATGAACGATCTCATTGCCATTATCGGCGATACCATTCGACTTCTCTTGTAAACGAGCAACAAAGGCTTTGTCAATCTTTAGGGTGTCAACCGGGAACTCGTGCAGGCGGCTTAAAGATGAGTATTCCGTGCCGAAATCATCGATACAGAGGGATAAGCCCAATTCTTGAAGCTGACGCAGGATGTCAAATACTTGGGCATTACTTTGCAGCAAACAGGTTTCTGTGATTTCGAGTTTGATACAGCCTTTCGGGAGCTGTACTCTCTTTAGGGTAGTTTCAATAAATTCAACGAGCTGGGGCTGCATCAATTGAATGGTTGACAAGTTGACATTTAAACTCAAATCTTTGAGATCAGGAAATTGCGATCGCCAATGAGATAACTGTCGACAAGACTCAAGAAAAACCCAACTTCCTAATTGATGAATCAAGCCAATTTCTTCACTAATTGGTATAAAACTAACTGGAGAAATCAATCCTTTTTGGGGATGATGCCAACGCAAGAGGGCTTCAAAGCCTTGGATGGTTCCAGTCTTGAGACAAATAAGGGGTTGATAGCATAACTTAAATTCATTAATAACATCACGGGTGATTGACTCAAAATTTTCCCAGTCTTGCTGAAGTACAATGCCATGTTCCACAGCATGACGTAACTCATTTTCTAACTCTAGGCGCAATTGAGCTCGCGCTTGCATTGTAGGATTAAAAATGGCATATCGACCCCGTCCCTCATGTTTGGCTTGATACATGGCAATGTCCGCATCTCGCAAGATGTCTTCATAATTGGAGTAATTTGATTTTTTTAAAGCAATGCCAATACTCGCATTCGTAAAAACTTCATAATTTTGGGATAAGTAAAACGGTAAGGAAAACTGCTTTTGAACTCGTCGCGTTATTTTTAATACTTCCTCTAGGTCAGACACATTTTCCAAAAGAATAACGAACTCATCTCCTCCTAAACGAGAGACAGTACGTAGCCCCGGATTAAAACAGTCATGGTTGATAACATCCCAGTTTTGAGAGGTATGCTCAACGGCATCAAGAAGCCGTTGAGCCACCGCTTTTAATAAGGCATCTCCAGCTAAGTGACCGAGACTATCATTGATGACTTTGAAGCGATCGAGGTCAAGAAATAAGACAGCAAACTCTGACGCATGTTCTGAATCGTTAATTAGATGATTAAGGCGATTCATTAACCACACGCGATTAGTTAATCCCGTCAAAGAATCATGTAAGGCATCATAGGCAAGCTGCTGTTCCCGTTTTTCTAGCTCTTGTTGAGTTGTTTGTAGTTGATTAATGGTCTCTTGTAACTCATGGGTGCGATCGTCCACAAGCTTTTCTAATTGCTGATTCTGAGAGGTGAGAGAGTCTGTTAGACTGCGTAGTTCTAGATGGAGTTGGACTCGCGATAAAACAACATCTTCGTAAAAAGGTTTAGGAATATAGTCAACAGCACCTAATTCTAGTCCCAGAACTTGATGCTCAATATCTGATAATGCCGTCATGAAAATGATAGGAATTGCCGCTGTTGCTGAATTATCCTTCAGCCGGCGACAGGTTTCAAAGCCATCAATTCCTGGCATCATGACATCTAAACAAATCAGGGCAGGAGGTGCATACTGGGCTCGTTCAATTGCACTTTCACCATCCCGGGCAACTAAGACTTCATACCCATACCGCTCTAAAAGGTTTGAGAGAACCTCTAAATTTGCGGGATCATCATCCACAATTAAAATCGATTGGGTAGTTGTAGAAATTGCATTCATCAGGACTTTTAGTTTAGGATCGATTGAGTAACTGCAAAATAGCTTTATCTTGATACCTACGAGCCAGTTGTTTCAGATGTTTTGAAAACTGTTGTAAATCTGGATTCTCCTTGACCAACTCATCCGTTGTCTCTAGCAATCGTTTGAGGCTGCCACGTTTTGCCAAATGTATCAGCTGATCAAGTTGTTTGGGATCAGGAAAAATCATGAATTGTGACTCTGCCATGGGTGTAACGCCATCGGTATTATCGAGGTTGGGCTGAGTTGACTCATATACCCATTCCAAATTGAGATACTTGTCGATTTTGTTTAACATCAGCTCCGTATTAATAGGTTTACAAAGAAATTCGTCACAGCCCGCCGCAAAACTGCGATCGCGCTCTTGAATCAAGGTACTTGCGGAGGTTGCAATAATTGGAATCCCAGCTAAAGCCTCATGGGCGCGCACCTGACGGATTAACTCGAAGCCATCCATTCCCGACATTACCAAATCCGTGATGATCAAGTCTGGCTGCTGTTCAATCGCCATGGTCAGGGCCTGTTGTCCGTCCTCAGCTTCGTGAATCTCAAACCCCAAATCTGTTAAAAGTTGCACCAGGGTCAAACGATTCACCGAGGTATCATCGGCAATCAGAAGATGACGACGAAGACCGCGATAGCCCTGACGCACTGCCAAGTTCCCAGGTTCCTGCCCCTTTTCGGGCCACCTAGAGGCTTGGGGTAGCCAGATCTCAAACCAAAAACAACTCCCCTGGCCCAACTCACTCTCAACGGTTAAGGTTCCCCCCATCCGATGGACAATTTTTTGGCTAATGGTCAAGCCTAACCCAGTTCCCTCAGAGCGGTAAGCGGGATCACTGACTTGTTCAAACGGTAGAAAGATACGAGAGACGTGTTCCGAGCTCATACCGATTCCCGTGTCCTGAACCGAAAAGCGAATTTGACAGCGATCGCCCGTGGCTGGAGAAGCCCGCTGCACCAGGGAAATCTTAAAGGTAACAGCTCCGCGTTCCGTAAACTTAATGGCATTGCCCAATACATTAATCAAAACCTGACGCAGACGTTTAGAATCCCCAATCACCCCCTGGGGTAATTCCGGGTCTTTCACACAAACAAAGTCTAATTGCTTCTGTACGGCCTTGAGGTGAAACATCTGTACCACCGTTTCCAGGAAGCTACTGAGGGCAAAGGGATTGTCCACCAGGGTCATTCGTTGGGCTTCTAGCTTGGAAAAATCGAGAATATCCTCAATCAGCGTCAACAAATGAGTCCCACATTGATGAATGACCTGTATCCCATTGGCTAGGGCTGGGGGTAAATTCTCATGACGCTTGAAAATTTGGGTATAGCCAAGAATTCCATTGAGGGGCGTGCGCAACTCATGACTCATATTAGAAATAAACTCACTCTTGGCCCGGTTTGCCAAGTCTGCCGCTTCTTTTGCCTGTCGCAATTCCACTTCAACCCGTTTACGTTCCGTTGAATCAGTCCCCACCCCAAGAATCTCAGACAAACTGCCATCGGGGTTCAGCAGGGCTTGATTGGCCCAGAGAACCCAGACGAGAGTTCCATCGCGGCAGATATGGGAATCCTCCCGGGTCGTCCGACCATCGGGATTATCCTGTAACTCTTGAGCAAACTCTTGCCACTTAAACGTTGTACCGGTTTTGGGTACGAGAATCGAGATGGACTGCCCCAGTAACTCGTTCTTCCCATAGCCAAAAAAGGTTTCCCCATAACTATTGATGAAGGTAATGTCGCCCTCAAGGTTCCAGCGCAGGATAATCGAGTTGGCTGTTTCCACCAACGTCCGGTATTGTTCTTCTCGCTGCCGTAGTTCGAGTTCTGCTCGTTTGCGATCGGTGATATCCCGGATAGCGGCCTGGATGATGGTATGACCCTCCACCTCAATAGCACTCAGACAGACTTCACTTACAAATACGATGCCATCGAGTCGCTGATGAACCCACTCAAAGCGTTGGGGTCCATGTTGAAAGACCCGGTCAATCCAGTTTCGCGCGGCGTCCTCAGAGGACTGACCATCAGGCTGATAAGGCGGTGATAGGCCCCAAGGGGTTAGACCATAAAACTCATCTTTATTCGCCACACCGAACAAGGCCAAGGCCGCGTTGTTACAATCATTAAACCGTCCCTCTTGTAAAAGGGCGATCGCCTCCTGAGTGCCCTCAGCCAAGAGACGATAGCGGGTTTCCGAGCGATGCAATTGGGCCGCAATGGCTTGTCGTTCCTTGACTTCTTGCTCCAGTTCCCGGGTTCGTTCGGTGACGGTGGCTTCTAAGTACAGGTGCGATCGCTCTAAATCCTCACTCATCAGATTAAACGAATCGGCCAAGTCCGCCACTTCTTGGGGTTGCCGCACCTGGACCCGCCGCGACAAGTTTCCCCCAGCTACATCCCGAGCCGCTTGCTGTAACCGTTTTACTGGGGCAGCAATCCAATGAGATACCCACCAGCCTAGGCCTCCTGCTACTGCGATCGCCGCCAGACAAATGATCAGGGTCTGACGACTACTCCCGTCCAAATGGCCTAAAAACCGAGATTCGGGAATCCCCGTTACTAAGAACCAATCGACTCCCCCATTCATCTTAAAAGGAGTGATCTCCACAAAATGAGGGGCATCTCGTAAGGGTAACCGTAAGCTGTACCTGCCCTGAAGCTGATCCCAAGCCCCAAACTCCGTCTCCACCGCTTCCGCAATCCCTTGAATAAAGCGAAACCGACTCTCTCGGGCTCGAGTTTGCGATCGCATCTCCTGAAAAAACTGCTCCTGGCCTGGACTCCCTTCCGCCAAGGATGTTGCCAACAGGTGTCCCTGACGATTCACAAGAAAGGCCTCTGCCCCATAGCTCATATGATCGTGAGTGAGCAACTGATTGAGAGTACTCAATTCCAGAGCCGTCACCATCACCCCCAAGGGATTCTCCCGAGATCCCACTACTTCCGAAAAGGTGATCAGAGAGTTGAGGGGCAATGTTGGAGCAAAGACAACCTCATCCCAACCCGATTCGCCTCGACGTAAGGCATTTTTATAACTCATAATCCCCTGAGGGTTGAACGTCGTCAGAGTTTCCTCCTCTCGAATCTCTTGGCCTAGCTGATCCACCCAAATGGCCCGTAACCGACCATTCCGTTTTTGTAAGGTCAGACTCTCAGCCCCCCGACTTCCCAGGACGGCCATCGTATCGCCATTGGTATTGATAAAGCCGATAGCAGATATCAGAGGAAACGTCTGTAGCTGATGCCACAAAAGAGCCTCAATATAATCCACAGAGGCCGGATCAAGCAGTTGGCTTTCGAGATAACGGCGGTTCAAGTTAGAGACTTGGATCAGTTGTTTGAGATGGGTTTCGAGATCGTGAAGCACCGTCTCACTCATCTGTTGTTGATGGGATTGAGCCATCGACTCACCGGCTAAGCGGCTGTTACGAGCAATCAGCCATCCCGTTAAGCCAACCGCCAAGGCAATTTGTAACGCAAACGGGGCCACTAACACCGCCCGCAGGGGAATTCCGCGACGGGGCTGACGCAGGCGAGCGCGGCGCATGGGGGCAAGGAAGTCCGTGGACTTGGGGGAGAGTTTCATCGTAGGAGAGTCAGCCTTGGCACAAACGTCAGATGTGGAACACTGGAACTAGACCTAGGATTGAGTCTGCGAGGGAGTAGCCCTCCGGGTCTCACAGGTCATTAGAAATCCCTTAGAGTAGATGTCTTCCCAAGCTGAGTGACCTCAGCTTTATAATTTACTCCCACTATACCCCCCTTAGACAGAGACTCAATCCTACGAGTCTAACTCTTTACATTTGACTTAGCGTTTGGCCGTGGAGGTCATCTCAACTGATCCAATAGTTGACCTAACATTTATTCGAGTAGTTGTCAAAAATACCTAAGTTACCAACCCCAACTCCCCTGAATCCCTTTGAAGGGTCCGACAATCTCTTGAGTAATCCAACCGCCGTAAAAGTCACCAGGCTGGGCGTCAACTTGTTCGCCGCGTACATAACAGGCATCCATTTGACTGGCATAAAAACTCACATAACCAGCAATGGCCGCAAATTCCGGAACCGGATTCGGGTAATACCAAGCCGCCTCTCGTGCCACGTTATCCCCCACCTGAACGGTGTAGTAGCGACAAGCCCCCTTCCACTCACAAAAGGTTTGCCGAGGGGAAGATTTTAAAACGTCCATCTGAATATCTTCCGGGGGAAAATAATAAACGGGAGGGTGGCTGGTTTCTAAGACGCGGTAGGCGTTTTCTGTGTCGGCGATTACCTGATCATTAAAGACAATCCAGAGACGGCCGGAAACCGGTTCTAAGCGAGGGGGACGGGGATAATCCCAGACGGATTCTTGTCCCGGTTTCGGTTCAATGCGTTGGGGTCGATTCAACATGAGAGGGCTTCCTGAGGGTCTATTGCACTCTAATTAGGGTAACCAGTCTCATGAGAAATCGCTAGGAGGGAAGCGTTTTCTAGGCGATCGCCGTCTTTCCGGCTAAATAATCCCGCAGTTGTTGTTCATGATCATGACAGAGACAGTCGTAGGGAATCTCCGAGGGATGAAAGGCCCGCACCCCGAGAACCTCCTGAGTATCCTGGGGGTTAAACTCCCCCGTCACCTGGGCCGTCACCACAATAGAAATCGAGTGAATCCGAGGATCGCGATCGGGATGAGAATACACCCCCACTAAACGCCCCAATTGATGCAACTGCAACCCTGTTTCCTCATAGAGTTCTCGCCGCGCCGCCGTCGGGATATCCTCTCCCCAATCAATAATCCCCCCAGGAAGCCCCCAACGGCCCGTATCCCGCCGTTGAATCAACACCAATTTCCCGGCATCCTCCCCCTCAATCAACTCCGCCACCACCGTTGTTCCCGTAATTGGGTGACGAAAAACGATTCCCATGACTGTTTTTACATACCGCCAAATTTGCTGTGCCAACATGAGTTTAATACTTGGGTTTTAGTTATTGATTCTTCGCAACAGCTCTTCAGTCCGCTCAACCCATTGCAGTTGTTGTTGAGCCTGATAGCGATCGCGGGCATATTCTAAGACCTCTCGGGCTTGGGAAGCGTTCCCCCGTTGTAGAAACACCAAACCCGCCCCATAATACGCATTAGCATAACCCGGATTCGCCTCCCGGGAAGCCCGAAACGCTGTTAGGGCCCCATCCAAATCCCCTTCTGATAGTAAAATTGCCCCCAATTGATAATGAGCTTCTGCATAATTTTGATTCAGAGAAATTGCTTGACGTAATGCCGATTTTGCTCGGCGAATTTGACCCTGTTCAATGTAAATTAGAGCTGCATAATAGTGGGGTTCTGGAGCATTATCGGTGTGACGTTGTGCCAAGCGAAAGGCAGATAAGGCTTCATCGGAGTTTCCTTCTTGATAGTGTAAGAGACCCAAATTATAATGAGCGAACCCCAAGCGAGGATCGAGGGCGATCGCCCGTTCCAAATACTGACGGGCCCGAGGGAGATTATTGGCCTCTAACAGCACGGCCCCGAGATTCCCATGAGCCAAAGCAAACCCCGAATCCGTCTGCACCGCCCGTAAAAACGCCTCCGCTGCCTGTTGTAGCTCCCCAGACTGACGCAACGCCAGTCCGAGATTATAGTACCCTGGAGAAAACTCCGGATCGAGTCGAACCGCCTCCCGGAAAGCGGCGATCGCCCCAGAGAGATCATCCCGTTGCACCAACTGCAACCCTCGATTCAACTCCCGTTCAGCGGCAGAATCGAGAGGAGAGGAGGAAAAATCCTGAGCAATGCCCGGTAACCCTCCCGGTGGCCAGCCCCCAGCCAACCCTCCCAGCAGAGCGATCGCCCCCAACAGCAAAACCCCTCGTTGTCCTAATCGTCCCCACAGCATCAGCAAACCTCCCCAAGCATCAGATCCAACCTCAATTCTAGCCCCTCCCCCCTCTTGCCTCTTTTGCCTTTTGCCTTTTGCCTTTTGCCTTCTCCCCCATGACCAGTCCCTTTGATCGCGCCATGATGCAGCGTTGTCTCACCCTTGCCCGTCGGGCCCAGGGACAAACCGCCCCTAACCCCATGGTGGGGGCAGTCATCGTACAAGAGGGAGTCATCGTTGGCGAAGGCTTCCATCCCGGGGCCGGCCAGCCTCACGCCGAAGTCTTCGCCCTACGACAAGCGGGCGATCGCGCCCGGGGGGCCACCATCTACGTCAGCCTCGAACCCTGCAACCACTACGGACGCACTCCCCCCTGTTCCGAAGCCCTCATCGAAGCCCAAGTTAGCAACGTCATCATCGGCACCATAGACCCCAACCCCAAAGTCGGCGGTGGCGGAATCGCTCGCCTAAAAGACGCCGGCATCAAGGTCAGCGTCGGGGTAGAAGAAGCCGACTGTCGCCGTCTCAACGAAGCCTTCTTCCACCGCATCACCCATAAACGTCCCTTCGGCATCCTCAAATATGCCATGACCCTGGACGGCAAAATTGCCAGTCAGGGCGGCCATAGTGCCTGGGTCACCGGAACCCCAGCCCGGCAACGGGTGCATCAACTTCGGGGTAACTGTGACGCCATTATTGTAGGAGGGAACACGGTTCGCAACGACAACCCCCATCTGACCTGTCATAACCACGCTGCCAAAAATCCCCTACGAGTCGTCATGAGTCGTCGCCTGGACCTGCCCCCAGATGCCCGGCTTTGGGATGTCCGGGAAGCCCCCACCCTCGTGGCTACCGAAAGCGGCGTCAAGCCAGAATTTCAAGATCAATTGCGCGATCGCGGGGTCGAGGTCATCGCCTATCCCCAACTCACCCCCAGCGTCGTCATGGCGGATCTCTATGAACGGGGCATGATGACTGTTCTTTGGGAATGTGGAGGCGTGTTAGCGGCCCGGGCCCTATCTGAAGGAATGGTTCAGAAAGTCATGGCCTTCATCGCCCCCAAACTCATCGGCGGCGATTCTGCCCCAACCCCCCTAGCTGATTTAGGCTTCACTCAGATGACTGAGGCCCTCCCCCTCCAGCATTGCCAATGGCATCCCATTGGTGAGGATTTGCTATTAGAGGGCTATCTTTGAAGGCAAGAGGGGTAGGATGCTACAAATCCAACGTCAATTGAACACAAGTATTATCCTGTGCTGTAACCGCAGAAGCGGCAACATTGGATACTGGGACGTCTTGGTCACCCCGATTGGGAATCCGTTGATCGACGGCTAACCAGTTGCGGAAAATTAGGAGACGGTCATCTTTGGGGATATCCAGACGATAAATCCGTAAGACCTTCTTCTGGCGACGTTGACAGCGTAAACAGGTTAAGCCATAGCCAATTTTGTCCAGGAAGCGGCGCAGAATCACCATCGGGGTGGAGTTTTTCGCTAAACCGATGCCGGTGGTGGTTTTGATGTCTTGCCGGTACTTCAACGCCAACTCCGCTAGTTTTTGTAAATCTGGGTCCCTGTTGGAGAGTTCCCGTTCCGGAGTTTCTAGGAATTTGTGAATCCCTAACAGGTGCATCGTTCCCACAGTGGCCCCAAGTTGAGAGCGGTTGAAGTCCGGTTGGAAGATTTGCCCTTGTCCCTGTTCAATGAGCTGTTGGGCGACTTGGCGATCGCGCTGGGCCAGGTAGGGCCGCCCCACAGTTAGGTAGTAGTGAAGCCGTAGTTTCTGATAGGCCCCCTGGTCATCTTGTTGCACTAAGGCTTCGGTGACTGGGACTTTATAACGACGGTGGAGTTCGTATTTGCGTAAGGCCCGGCGATCGCCTGAGCGTTTAACGAGCCGTTTCTTACAAGCCCGATATTCGGCTTCATTGAAGTCTGGGGCATTGACAATCGCCACACATTCCCGCTCATAGTTTTGCTGTTGCACCTCGGCGATGCGATCGTGCAGGGTGTCACAGGCAGATTTGGGGGCTTTGCGGGAGCGCGATCGCCGTTTGGCTGGGGCCACGGGACAAAGTTGGTGACCTTCGGCTTGTAGGGCCGCGACAATGGTACTGCGGTAATTGGCCATAGCGGCATTGAGGCGAACTCCCATTTTGGCCCAACAGCCTAGAGACTCAGCCTGAAAGCCGACATCAATATCATCAATCCCCTCAAAATCGGCTTGTTGCAGCAGACGCACATTGAGTTGAGTTAAACGTTTGCCAGAAGTCAATAAACCGGGAATTGAGGTGGACCCATTGCCCACCTTATTAAAGCCATAGGGGGCAGCCCAGAGATAGCGAGGAACCGCCTCCCGCACTCGGGCCATGGCTTGGCGAACCGTGTTGGTGGATTGGACCCCTTGGGCGATCGCCCAGACGGAGGTAAACAAACCCAATTCGTCAATACTGACCCCAGTTTCCAGGGCCGGGGAGGCGAGGACGAGATCATACTCTTGCAGACAGTCATTGAGATGCCGGGTGCAGTGATAGGCGGGATGTTTGGGATCGGCCACGGATTCGGCGTCGATGCGGAGGATGCGATGTTGGGGGAATTTTTCGCGGAAATAGGCTTCGAGCGATCGCGTCCCCCAACGACTGGTGAGTTTCTGGGCGGAGAGACAGACGAAGGGTTTACCACCGTTCTCGATATAGGTTTCCAGGTCTTTGACAAACCGTTTGGGAGTGCTGTCGCTGTAGTGATGAACCTGCCAGGATTCCTCAGCCTCGGGTTTCCAGGAATTGGCAATGAGATAGGGTTGGGCCTCGACGGCGGCCAGGCTACAGAGGTACTCCAGGGCCATATCACTCAAATCTGCATCAGCGACAAGGACTTGACCCTGATGGCCCAGGGTATTTTCCAGCAACCGTTTGAGCGATCGCAACACCGCCACCCGTTGATTGCGACAGGTATCGGAGTTTAAACCATGCCAGAGGACTTGTTCGACTTCATCGATAATCACCAGGGCATTCTGCCAATAGTCGGGGTCAAATTGGGCTTGAGAGTCCCCATGAAGGGAATCAATACAGAGTCCCATCCCCACCTCGGGATGTTGGGGTTGGGCCAGTTGACTCACATAGGGCAACTCAAACCGTTGACAAAGGGCTTCCACCAATTGCACACGATGGCCCAAGACTAGGACTTTCTGGTGTCGGGCTTTGGCTTGCTGAACCACTTGGGCCAACAGTTGGGTTTTACCGGTTCCCTTGGGGGAATGAATCGCCACCAGGGGTTGATTCCCAGGAATCGAGATGTCTCCGAGATAGCGACGGTTGAGTTCTTGGGCCGGGGGAACTGTGAGGGCGTTGAGGGATTGGGCTTTCCAGGTATTCAGGGGGAGGGCCGTTTTCACGGCCTCATGGAAGGCCTCAACCCCCTGGTTGGCGATGAAATCATCCACTCCTTTACCCTCATTGGGATTCCAGGTGACGATATGCACCGGACAACCCGCTTGATTGAGAAGATAGCCAGTGCGTTGTAGGGCTGTATTGACCGCTTTAATGGTTTTGGGTTTGCGATCGCAGTCAAAGACCAGATACATGGGGCGATCGCCCTGGCTAAGCCGTTGCAGTTGAGGAATCAGCCGGGATTTGCCGCGACGCTGGCCCCATTGATCTCGTTCCACGCGATAGCCGCCATTAATTCCCGGTAGGGCAATAGCTGCATAGCCTGCACTGAGGAGAGTTCCGGCTTTTTTAGCTCCTTCGGTGATGTGGAGGGGAATTTGGGGATGTTCTAATAACCATTGCCAGAAGCCCAAATCCGATTTCGCCTCATCGATGGCACTGTGGGAGAGGGGGACTCCCGCGCGATCGGCGATCGCCTGCCACAGATGCAAGGGAACCCGCAACGCGAAGACTCCCGTGGCGGTTTTCGGGGGATGTTCATACTTAATGGCTTTCCCCTGACCCTCGGGATTTAGACCCCCTTGAGCGCGAGGCTGATTGGGTTTGAAGCAACCCCAGAGGTCATCCTCTCCCGTCAACAGATTAATCCCGGAACACCACCAGCCCCCAGCTTCGATATGGCGATAGCGTTGCAAGATGGGGCTAGAGAGGCGACCGTCATTGCGGCGTGGCATCTCGTTGCCATAAAAGAGATAATCGTAAGGGCGGGTTCCTTCTAAAGACAGCACGTTAAGACGGGTCAGCGCCTCATCAACTTGGCTGGCTGACCATTCGAGTAGGTGGTTCACGATTGTTGGGTTAAGTTCGAGCGTATGCGAGGAGTAGTGACTTTAGCATACGCTATATGTAGTGTGTCAACGGCTTGAATTTTTCCCAAAACTCTGTATCTGGGTAGAGGGAACAGGGAACAGGGAACAGGGAACAGGCAATCGGGTAGGGTGCGTCCCGGCTGCATTCAATTTTTGGCTTCAAGCGACTCGGATCAAACTGCCGGAACGCACCGCTTTGAGGCAAGAGGCTTGTGGTTGCTCTGGCTGAAACCGCTACAATTGGACAGCGGAGAGGGTGGCAGGAGATAGACTGGCGTTAATATCAATGTCTATCTCTTGACAAAAACCTTAAATTGTAGTAGAGAGTGCGGGTAACATGATGGGAGTCGGCGATCGCCTACGTCAGTTCTGGCGGGCATTAACTCAAGAGGAGAATGATGCCACCCGAGAGGCTTCATCCCAGGTGCGGTTGATGCAAACAACGCAGCAACTCAACAATTTGCTGCAACGGCATCAACTTCAGCCAGGAATCGATTATTGTATTAGCTTGCAATCCCGTCAAGTGCAAGTTTCCCTCGATAGCCTCCGGGCCCAGGAGGTTGTTCGCTCTCATCCTGAACTGCGGTTACGCTTTGATGAGTTATTCGCCTGTCTTGGAGAGATTGACGGACGAGCGGGCTATCCCTGTCGCTTGGAAAAGTCGGCGGCCTATCGCGCCAGTTGGAAACGGGCTTCAGGTCGATAATAGCAGCCAGAGCGAGCGAATCCGGGGACTCCCTAGATCGTCTAAACACGACCCAGGAAGCCCCCCCATTGAGTTTAGCGATCGACGGACCCCATAATCACATCGATGCTACCGAGAATGGCCACAATATCCGCCACTTTCGCCCCCCGTAGGATATGGGGCAGAATTTGCAGGTTATTGAAGTCGGCGGCGCGGATTTTGAAGCGCCAGGGGAAGATGTTGTTATTCCCCTTGATGAACACTCCCAGTTCACCCTTCCCGGATTCGAGGCGCACATAATGTTCCCCTTCTGGGATTTTGAAGGTGGGAGGAATGCGTTTGCCCATAAACTGATAATCAAAGTCATTCCATTCTGACTTCGGACCTTCGGCCATACGACGGGCTTCGAGATTCTCAAAGGGACCGCCAGGAAGTTGTTTCAGGGCTTGACGAATCATTTTGACCGACTCGCGCATCTCGCGAATCCGCACCAAATATCGGGCGTAACAATCCCCTTCCGTTTCCCAATGCACGTCCCAGTCGAGTTCGTCGTAACATTCATAGGAATCGACCTTACGCAAGTCCCATTTGACCCCGGAGGCCCGTAGCATCGGACCGGAGAGACCCCAGTTGATGGCTTCCTCACGGCTAACGACGCCAATTCCTTGAATCCGACGGCGGAAGATGGGGTTATTGGTGATGAGTTTTTCGTACTCGTCAACTTTGGGGTCGAAGTAGTCGCAGAAGTCTTCGCATTTGTCCACCCAACCATAGGGGAGATCAGCGGCGACGCCACCGATGCGGAAGTAGTTGTTATTGATGAGTCGCTGACCTGTGGCGGCTTCCCAGAGGTCATAAATCAGTTCCCGTTCCCGGAAGATGTAGAAAAAGGGGGTTTGTGCACCCACGTCCGCGAGGAAGGGGCCAAGCCAGAGGAGGTGGTTGGCGATGCGGTTGAGTTCCAGCATAATCATGCGGATGTAGCTGGCCCGCTTGGGAACCTCGACCCCAGCTAGTTGTTCTGGGGCGTTGACGGTGATGGCTTCGTTGAACATCCCGGCGGCGTAGTCCCAACGACTCACGTAGGGGACAAACATCACGTTCGTACGACTTTCGGCGATTTTCTCCATACCTCGGTGAAGATAGCCGATGACGGGTTCGCAGTCGATGACATCTTCGCCGTCGAGGGTGACAATCAGACGTAGAACGCCGTGCATTGAGGGATGGTGCGGTCCCATGTTGAGCACCATCGGTTCGGTTCGAGTTTCGAGGTTAGGCATAAGGTTAGGACGTATCAGGTTGGGTTTGTTTCAGCGAAAGCTGTTAGCGTTTAAGAGGCTGGTTGCGGGTCGTGACTGTCCCGTTTCGCTGTATTTTCGATGTATCGTTTTGTTTCACCGTTGCCCTTATTATAGGGAACATGGGGGATTAGCTTGACTGAGATTGCACAAAATTCTAGAGATTTCAACTCCACGCCGTTTGAGCATATTTCGGTGCTGGCCCGTGAGGTGCTGGAGTATCTTCAGGTGCGTCCGGGGGGCCGTTATCTGGATGCGACGCTGGGGGCTGGGGGCCATAGTCGCTTGATTTTAGAGGCGGCCCCGGAGACTCAGGTGGTGGGGATTGACCGCGATGAGATGGCGTTGGAGACGGCCCGGCAGAATTTAGGGGAGTATGGCGATCGCATCTCGTTTTGGCGGGGTAATTTCGCTGAGTTTCCCTATTATGAGGCTGAGTTTGATGGCATCATTGCTGATTTGGGGGTCAGTTCTGGCCAGTTGGATGTCCCGGAACGGGGGTTTAGTTTCCGTCAGGAGGCCCCCCTGGATATGCGCATGGATTGCCGACAATCTCTGACGGCGGGGGAGTTGATTAATCACGCTGATGAGCGGGAGTTGGCGGATATCTTTTATCACTATGGGGAGGAACGCCTCTCGCGCCGAATTGCTCGGGCCATTGTCCAACAGCGACCGTTCTCGACCACCACTGAGTTGGCTGGGGCGATCGCCGCTGTGGTCCCTCGTCGCTACCGCTATGGCCGCATTCACCCCGCTACACGGGTGTTTCAAGGGTTACGCATTGCCGTGAATCAGGAATTGGAGAGTCTGGAAACCTGGCTCGATCGCGCCCCGGACGGGCTAGTGCTGGGGGGACGTATTGGCGCCATTAGTTTTCACAGTCTTGAAGATCGCCTGGTGAAACATCGTTGGCGAGAGCAAGAACGGCTCAAGGTCTTGACAAAAAAGCCGATTTGTCCTCAAGACGATGAACGGGAGGCCAACCCGCGATCGCGCTCGGCCAAACTGCGCTTTGCCCAACGTCAGGGGTAAATGTCGCGCGATCGAGAATCCCACTCAGGTAAAGAGTCCTGAAAACCGGACGATTCCCTGAGTTTGGGGCGTTTTTTGCCCAAGCTTCCCCTATATGTTCTGGAGAATTTAGGAATTCTCCGTGCCATTGCGGTCGCTCTCGGGGAAATCTTGGGTTAGGATGACTAAGATGCGATCGCCCAACGGTCAAGCACTCAAAATTTGCGCCGGACGGTTCCAAACTATCGCTCATTCTCATAACGTCACTGAATCACAGCAGCGCGGTTACCGAGTCCTACTCGGCTGGCCCCCTCATCTGTGGTCAAACCCTGTGAACTAGCCCACGAGTTGGAGATGGCATGAGTCGGGGAAAAGAAAAAAAACTCAAACTCCTCGTGGTTGACGACGAAACGGACAACCTCGATTTGTTGTATCGGACGTTTCGACGGGAGTTTCAAGTCTACAAAGCGGAAAGCGCACTATCCGCCCTACAAGTCCTGGAAGAGCGGGGCGAGATGGCAATTATCATCTCTGACCAGCGAATGCCGGAGATGAACGGGACGGAATTTTTAAGCAAAACCGTTGACCGCTATCCAGATACCATTCGCATCCTCTTAACGGGATACACCGATGTTGAAGACCTCGTCGAAGCCATTAACTCCGGTCAGGTCTTTAAATACATCACTAAGCCTTGGAACCCTGAAGAACTCAAAACCGTTGTCCAGCAAGCTTCGGAGACCTACAAGGTTGTTAAGCAACGCACCAATGAACTCAACCGCATTTTGCGCCGTGAGTCACTGCTGAATGCAATCATGACGGCGGTACGGGAATCTCTCGATTATGAGAGTATGCTGGCCACCATTGTCGAGACGGTCGGCCGCAACTTTGATGCGTCGGGAACGAAACTCTATCCCGTTGAGGGCGAGAAACTGCGCAGTTCTGGAGCCGTGTCCTATCGGTCCGACGAATCTGAGGAGTTGGCCGCCAGCCCTTATAACGAAGACCTGGTCCAGTCCGTGGTTCAGGGCCGTGAACGTGAATGGGTCCAGGATGATGAGTCGAGTACCTCGCATCTAGCGGTTCCGCTGATTTATCAACAGAATTTGCTGGCTATCCTGGCACTCTATCAGACGGGAAGTGATAGCCCTTGGTCTGATGAAGATGTGCGGCTCCTGGAATTGGTGGCTGAACAGGCGGCGTTGGCCCTGTCTCAAGCCCGACTCTATCAACGCACTCAGGAACAAGCTGAGAAAATGTTGGCTGAGTTGGATGTGGCGCGACAAATTCAGTCGAATCTATTGCGTCAGAGCCTACCGGAGTCGGAAACGGAGAAAGTCCAAGCCTGTTGTTATCCGGCCCGAGGCGTTGGGGGAGACTTTTTTGAGGTCTATCCTCATCCCCAAGGAGACTTATGGTTAGCCCTGGGGGATGTGTCCGGGAAAGGGGTTCCGGCGGCCCTGTTTATGGCCAGTGCGATGTCTGTGATGCGTCGGGAACTGGCTCAGGATAATCCGCCACCCCCGGATGAGATGATGCAAAATCTCAACCGCAGTCTGTCTGATGACTTAATCAGCAATAACTGTTTTATTACGATGGTTCTGGCCCGCTATACGCCGGCTACCCGTCAGTTGGTGTATGCCAATGCTGGACATATTTATCCCCTGATTTGGCCCCATCGCAGCATGGTTCAAGAGGTTCAGGACGGTAAACCGGTGACAGCGGAGCCGAATTTCTTGAAAACTCGCGGCATTCCCTTGGGGATTCTCCCGGTTTGGAAAGCGAAAGCGGGGGATCTCACCCTGAAGTCAGGGGATGTGTTTCTACTGACCAGTGATGGGATTACTGAGGCCAGTGTCACCCAAGTGGATGAGACGGGCCAGGAGACGACGGTCATGCTGCAACAGGAGGGCCTATGGGACCTGTTGCAACAGGAAGGGTCTCCGATGGATTTATCCCATCTACTCGATCGCGTTCGAGGGAATACCCAAGAGCAAGAAGACGACCAAACGATACTCTCTCTGGAGGTTCTGTAATTTCATGAAGACGGAGCTACATGTTCCTAGCGAACTACGGTTTTTGAATATCGTTGAGAACTGGCTACTGGGCTGTCTCGAAATGGATCTCGGTGAGAGCGTTGATTGGGCGAGACAGTCGAATCGCTTACGGCTGGTTCTGGCTGAGGCGTTCTCCAATGTGGTTCGCCATGCTCACCGCGATCGCCCCCATTTGCCGGTCTGGGTTCGTCTGGAACTCAAGGACAGTGATATTTGTTTAGAGGTCTGGGATTATGGTCGCGGCTATAATCTCAATGAGTACATGGCCCCGACTCCGGAAGCGATGCAAGAGGGAGGCTATGGTTGGCTGATTATGAATCGCCTCATGGACCATGTGGAGTACACGTTACAGGTGGACATGGAAGGACGGAATTGTCTGAAGTTGGAAGCCAATCTCGTGGAAAAATCAGAAGCCCCCAAAACGAAAGCCTAGCCACCTCGGGCCCTAGGTGATGCGCCTAGAGGTGATGCGCCTAGGAGTCCATGGGGGCTAGGGTCCGGTTTACTGGCCAAATTCGAGTCGGGCTTGTTCTACGTACTCGACGGTGACGGAATTGGATTCTGCGTCTCGGGCGAGTTCTTCGATACGCTGTCTGGCCTGCGATCGCACGAAGTAGGGAATATTTTTAAGTTTGGCGGTGGCCTCAGGAGTCCACTGGAGTTCGTCGCCAAAATCAAACTCGGGCATAGGTGTGTATAAAAAGTGACTGTAATTGGTTCTTATTCTATAAGAGGGAACAGGGAACAGGGAACAGGGGGAAGAAGGCAAGAGGCATAACCCACCCCTACCCCTCCCAGGAGGGGATGGCAAGAGGGTTACCACTTCAGGCACAGAGGACACAGAGGAAGAGGAGGGGGGAAGAGGCAATAGGCAATAGGGAACGGCAGCCGTTGGGGTTGCTGTTTTTTTGTGCTGTCTCCGATGGAGTGGCTGAAAAAATCTGAGCCGGCCTCTGGCGCGATCGCCCCAGGTCGGATAAAGTAAAGTAATGTGAAGATTATTAGGATTGCGTTAACATTTAGCTAAAATCACGCCCTGCCCTAGTACATCAGCCAATCCCCTGTAGCCATCATGCCAAACCTCAAACGCACTCTCGGATGTTTTCTGGCCACCTGCGTTGCCCTTATGACTTGGGCTGTGTCGCCGGCCTATGCCTTCGATAACCCGGAACTGCTGCCGGATGTTCAAACCCCCATCATTGACCTGGCAGACACCCTCACGAGCGTCCAGGAAGAACAGCTTATTGCCACCCTTGACCAACTCGAAGCCGAAACAGGCTACAAACTCCGAGTTCTGACTCAGTTCGATCGCACCCCCGGACGGGCCGTTAAAGAATTTTGG
Source organism: Phormidium yuhuli AB48 (assembly GCF_023983615.1). Classification (GTDB taxonomy): domain Bacteria; phylum Cyanobacteriota; class Cyanobacteriia; order Cyanobacteriales; family Geitlerinemataceae; genus Sodalinema; species Sodalinema yuhuli. The sequence continues at coordinate 98,280 of NZ_CP098611.1, forward strand.
CAACTCGACGATAAAAGCGTTTTACTGATTGCCGATTCTCGTGGGGGGAATCTCTTAGGCTTCAATGTCGGCGATGCTGTTTATAACTTAATGCCTCGCACCTTCTGGATTGAACTACAAACTCGCTACGGCAATCAGTTCTTTGTCCGGGATAATGGGGAAGACCAATCCATCTTGCAATCCCTGCAATCCGTAGAAGGCTGTCTACGTCAGGGAGGGTGTCAGGTAGTTCCGGGACTGCCTCGGGAACAATGGATTCTCACCTTAGTGACCTCGGCGTTAGGCGGTATTGTCTGCGGCTTTGCGGCTCAGCCTCGGGATGGCAAAGTGTTCGCCTGGCAATGGGCCTTAATCTTCTCACCCCTGTGGGGCATTCTCTTTATCGCCTTCGGGATTGGCCCAGTGGTAACCCGGACTTCGGACTGGCTACCCCTGACTCGTAATATCTTGGCCTTTGCCCTTGGCGCTTTAGTGGCCTATCTGACTCCCGTTATCAATCAGTCGGCTTCCGATGCAACCCATTAAACCTGGTAAGGTGGATGGGAATCACTGACCCGGTTTTACCCCCTTATGGAGTGGCATTCAACAGAAGCTCAAGGCCTGAGCATTGTCGATCGCGAGTTTGGTCCGTCTGACCTTTCTCCGGCTGAGTATCATATTATCCGCCAAGTCATTTATGAAACAGCGGATTTCGAGTACAAAAGCTTAATCCGCTTTTCGGAAACGGCGCTTCAGGAAGGGGCCGCTGCTCTGGCGGCTCGGACAACCCTGGTGGTGGATGTTCCCATGGTTCAAGTGGGGATCACAGCCAACATCATGGAAACCTTCGCTAATCCGGTGTATTGCAGTATGGATGCTCTGACTCGGCCTCAGAAGGAGAAGACTAAAGCCGCCTGGGGTATTGAAACCCTGGCGCGGCGCTATCCAGAAGGGATTTTTGTGGTGGGACAGTCTCAGACGGCCTTGATGTCTCTGGTGGAACTGATTGAGTCTGAAGCCATCCGTCCGGCGCTGGTGGTTAGCACTCCCACGGGGTTTAATGAGATTGATTTCCTTAAAGAACGTCTCAATGATTCCCGGATTCCTCATATTCGCAGTGCTGGACGTAAGGGTTCGGCGGTTGTGGCGGTGGCGATTCTCAATAGCTTGGTGGATTTGGCTTGGCAGGCTTATGGCATTATGGACAATTAACGGTTCATGTCATCGTTGAGATCCCTAGAGGCTGGCTGGTGGAAATTTCCCGTGCTGAGGTTCGGTTCGTGCTACAGACGTAAGAACGGATTACCGATAGGCTAGGGGTAATGGTATGGCGGGTGTGACAGTTTTGCTGACGGCCATGCCGGTTCCCGACGACACAAAAGAAAGGAGTTGTCGTGCTGCTATCTTGCCCATTGACCTTAAGCCAATTACTTGCTCAACAGGATTGTCTCCCGGCGATCGCCCCTACGGGGGGTGATGGTCTCGATGTGGATCATCAATGGCGCGCTGCGGTGACGGCCCTGAATCATCTGTTGCGATCGCCCTCTCGGGCCCAGTCGGCGGTGGCGGGCCTGATGATTTGCGCCCCCACCCCGGTTCTCAGTGATGGGGGATCTGGGGAGGATTTCAAAACTTGGATGATTCACTCCCCGGGGGGCGATCGCCTCGGCCAGTCTCAAGCCTGTCTCCCGGGTGCGTCTTCTACGGTTTCTAAAAAGGCGACCGCCGCTCGGGGGCTATCTTTGGCAGCCGATGACCCCCTAACCCAAGAGCAATTTGCCCTCATCCTAACGGCTGAGTGGAGTTTGGTGATGGTGCGAGGTTGGGGAGAGGGCGGAGAACCCCTCTTTCAATATTCCTTTGAACCGGAGTTGGTGACGGCGGCCTGGCAGCTACTGCGCGATCGCCTTCAAGGGGACGAACCCCTGGCTGAAATTGAACGACAGTGGCAGCGCTATCCCCCCGTTGAGCCTCACTACAAGATGGTGATGCGGTTTGGGCAAATGCTGTTCTACTCCGCCACCACGGACCGCCAGAGTTCGGGAGCCAGTTCACCTCATGGCAAGTGGGCCTCGTTCCGAACCAACTTTTGCGTGGATGTGCCCTCGAAAGCGGTGTTTGAGACGCCCTTCAACCCCCAGCCTTCAGAAGCCCCGGATGTGGAGTTATTGCGGGCTATGGCCCATGAGGTGCGGACTCCCTTGACGACCATTCGCACCTTCACCAAACTCATTTTAAAACGGCCGGATATTCCCCAAGGGGTTCGTCCTTGGCTCGAACAGATTGATCGTGAATGTAGCGAGCAGATTGGACGCTTTGAACTAATTTTTAAGGCGGTTGAGTTGGAAACGGGGGAGCGATCGCCCTCGCCCATGCACTTAACCGCCACCTCCTTAGCGGATGTGGTGGATAGCTGCATCCCGCGCTGGCAAAAGCAAGCCAGTCGTCGCAGTTTGAAGTTAGATGTATTACTGCCCCAACAGATGCCCCAAGTGGTGAGCGATCCGAATTTACTGGATCGGGTGTTAACGGGGGCGATCGACCATTTCACCTGTCGCCTACCGGTGGGGAGCCATATCCAAGTCAAGGTCATGCCGGCCGGCCATCAGTTAAAGCTGCAACTCAAAGCCAATTCAGACTCTAAACAAACCCCGAACGTACACACGGCACCGTCGTTTAAGTCCATCGGACAACTTCTCAACGTTCAACCGGAAACGGGCAATATCAGCCTCAATCTCTCGGCCACAAAGAATCTCTTTCAGGCCTTAGGGGGGAAACTCATCGTCCGCCACCGCCCCCAACAGGGGGAGATTCTGACGATTTTTCTACCCCTGAACTAAGGGAACAAGAGTTCGGGATAAGCGAAACAACTGAAACTCTTGTCCAGGAAAGGGTTTAGCCAATCTACCCTGAGACGATGCCGACGGGGGATTCGCAACAAGCTGGTTGAGTGTGCCTATTGTCAAAAGCTGAATTTATTAACAGCCGCGTCAGCTCAAGAAAGGGAGGAGCCGTATAAGCTAAAAATTCAACCCGGGTTCCCCTCTGTGCCTACCTCAAGAGCTGCTTGGGTCAATCTACGGGGATTAGCTTCGTCGACTAGACTTGGCTTATTAGATTAAGGTTCCTGAGCAAGATCTAAGATACGCCGGTATAGCTGAGAACTGACGCGGAACCCAGCCTGGTTAATTAAGGCATCCATAACGGATTGAACTTCAGGGATGAGGCGTCTTTGCTTAGCAACGAGCAAAATGCCCAGAACACCAATGATAGGCAGTCCAAGCCGAACCGCCTCTTGTCGTCCTAAACGTTCATCAATAAGCAGATCATCAGCGGATACCTCAAATGCGAGTGCAATCGCATTGGCTTCCCCAGCATCGAGTCCTCGTTCTTGTTGCAGTTGGTTAGCGATCTCGAAATTGGTGAGGGATTGGGTTTGAATCCAGCCCAGTTGCAGAATCGCTGGAATAGTGGGATGGCTGGCAACAGCTAATTCACGAGCAACAACATCCGGAATAATGACAGTTTGGTAAATGGCTTCTAGCAACCAGAGATGCTCAACAATGGCAAGATTGGATAGGGCAGAGGTATCACTGACGACGATCATAGCCAGCCCCGGTCACGCAGGTGTTGAACATCTTGCTCTAAGTCTTCCACATCGTAGTGAACACAAATACCACGATCTGCCAGAAGCTTTTGAAAGTTCATCACTTCGATTCCAGCAATTTTACTGGCACAGCTAAGGGAAATTCGCTCTTGCTGAAACAGGGAAATGGCAATTTCTCGAAGCCAATCGCTCTGATTAAAGGTTTCAGTTTGGCTGAGGTTATCAGGTAGGTTGAGTGTGATTTTCATTGACTCTTGCTGTCGCGTACTGGCTTTTAATTGGCTCTTCTGGGGATAGGAAAATAAGCAAAACTTATATAAAGTAAGTTCCGGATAAGCTAAATAACGTGAGTTCGGCTTAACCCGAACTCAACGTTAAGGGAGAGTCAGATTTAGGATTTCGAGCGAGGCGGGGGAATCTCAGGAGCGCGATCGCCCCCCAAGCTCGGATATCCCTGTTGCTCAAATTCCTCCACAAAATCCGTGTCTTTATAGCGAGGGGTCTCCCCCCCAGACTCGCGGGAAGGATTCCCCTGTTGTTGACGGCGTTGTTGTTTAAGCTTTGCTTTACGTCCCATAGCCAATCATCCTCCGGGTTCTCGTCGTGCTGAGGGCGACCACCACTTCGACTATCGCTCAGTGACCAGGGTTCGCCCCTACGTCTTTTCTACTGCCTGCTGCCTAATTCTTAAAATACTCCGGCTCCTGCCCCGGTGTCCATTTAATGTTGCAGCCGATGCTGGGTTTTTGTTCTGGGGGGACCGGTTGGCCGGCTAAGGTTTGTTCGATCGCAGCCCGTAAATCCTTCCCATTGACCGGTTTATCATTACCCGGGCGGCTATCATCGAGTTGACCGCGATAGACGAGTGTGCGATCGCCCCCAAAAAGGAAGAAATCAGGAGTACAGGCGGCGGTGTAGGCTTTGGCCACGGCTTGGGTTTCGTCGTAACAGAGGGGGAAGTTGAACCCTAGAGTTTGGGCCATGCGTTTGAGATGTTCTGGGGCATCAGCGGGGTGGGTAGAGATATCGTTGGCACTGATGGCCACCACCCCTAAGCCTTGGTCCGCGTAATCATGACCAATTTTAGCCAGTTCCTCTTGAACGTGTTTGACAAAGGGGCAATGCTCACAAAGGAAAATCACCAACAGGGCCGTCTTGCCAGTAAAGGAATCCAGGCTGATGACGTCCCCGGAGACCGTGTCAGGGAGGGCAAATTCTGGGGCGGAGGTTCCCAGATCGAGCATCGTCGAGGGGGTGCGTACCATCGTCAAAAACTCCTCAATCGCTAGTGGTTTTTAGGGTATATCCCTTCTAGCTTAGGGAATTTTTCCTAATTCTGGCAAACCGGATGCAAGGCTCGATGGTTCCCGTTCCTGCTCATCGACACTGGGAGATAGCTGGGTTCTGGCGGTCATGTCCCTTGGATTTTTTAACCGGAATCGTTTGTCAAGTTGATACTATTATTTGCTTTTTGTCAAGGTATTGATGTTACATTTGTGATCTAAGATAACTAAGTTTAAAGAAGTCTAAATAAAAAACAAATAATTCCCCTAAACCTAGTAATTTCTTTTAGAGTAATAGCAGGCCTGGGCTGCGTCTCCCACGAGGTTCAAAAACACGTCATGCACACACCGAAACGCCTTGGAATTTTGACCAGTGGCGGTGATTGTCCTGGCCTCAATGCCGCAATCCGAGCGGTTGTCAGCCATGCCACTCTCACCTATGGCTGGGAAGTGTTGGGGATTCCCTATGCCACTGAAGGCCTCCTAGAACGTAAAGCCGTTGCCCTGAATGTCCATGGGCTAGATATGCGGGGGATTGACCCGATGTTAAGTACGGGCGGAACGATTCTGGGGTCAATCAATCGGGGTCCGACGGAGGCTCATGCAGCGGATATCATTGCCGGGTATCATGCCCTAGAATTGGATGCTTTGATTGCCATCGGGGGTGATGGAAGTTTAGCGATTTTGTCCCAGTTAGCGCGTCAGGGAAACTGGAATCTGGTTGGGATTCCCAAAACCATTGATAATGACGTGGCGTTGACGGAATGTTCGATTGGTTTTGATACGGCGGTGAATACCCTGGTGGATGCGCTCCATAAACTCAGTTATACTGCCGCGAGTCACGATCGCGTGATGGTTCTGGAAACGATGGGGCGTACGGCGGGCCATTTGGCGTTGCGAGGGGGCATTGCTGGGGGGGCTGATGTGATTCTGATGCCGGAAATTCCCTATAGTATTGAGGCGGTTTGTCGGCAAATTAGTGAGTTGCGCGATCGCTGGGGTCATAAGTTTGCCATTGTCCTAGTGGCGGAAGGGGCGAAAACCCTCTCGGGAGAGTCTCGGGAATATCGCGACGCTCAGGGAGAAATCCGCTTGCGGGGGATTGGGGAATATGTCACGGATGAGATTTGTCGTTGCACCAATAATGGCATTGAGGCTCGCGTTAGTGTTTTAGGCCATGTGCAGCGGGGGGGGATTCCCTCGGCCTTTGACCGCGTTTTGGCTTCAGTATTGGGCAAGGGAGCCGTCGATTTGGTGGCTCAGGACCAGTTCGCTCAGATGGTGGTCTGGCAAAATGGTGGTGTGCGATCGGTATCCCTCGGGGAAGTCTGCGCTCGCAGTCCCCGTTTAGTGACTCCTGAGGGAGATTTGGTGCAAACCGCTCGGGCCCTGGGAATTTATGTGGGCGAGTTGGATGTCCCAGCGAAGGTGGGTTCAGAAGATGTATTGACCCATTAAGGCGGCCGCTGGCGTTGGGGGGGGATCGCGTCGGGGTACAATGGAGGACGGTTATTTTTTAAAATGACGCTCTCGATGAGCGGCCGAGGTTAGACCGACTCATCTGTATGATCAAGACTTTCATTTGTACATTCAACGCCGACGCGACCCCTAATAAACTCGCATGACTGTAACTGCCGACGCTACTCCGATGGTCTCCACTCAACCCCGTCGCCGAGCCGTATTCCCCTTTACGGCGATTGTGGGACAAGAGGAAATGAAACTTGCTCTGTTGCTCAATGTCATTGACCCAAAGGTGGGTGGGGTGATGATTATGGGCGATCGCGGAACGGGAAAATCCACCACAATTCGGGCGTTGGCGGACTTACTCCCGGAAATGGAGGTGGTGGCCGATGACCCCTTTAGTAGTGACCCTCATAATCCTGAATTGATGAGTGATGAGGTGCGCGATCGCTTGGCCGAGGGGGAAACACTCCCGGTGGCGAAGAAAAAAGTGACGATGGTGGATTTACCCCTGGGGGCGACGGAAGACCGGGTTTGTGGCACCATCGATATTGAAAAAGCTCTTTCGGAAGGGGTGAAAGCCTTTGAACCGGGATTGCTGGCTAAGGCCAATCGCGGCATTCTCTATGTGGATGAGGTGAATTTGCTGGATGACCACCTGGTGGATGTTCTGTTGGACTCCGCTGCTTCGGGTTGGAATACGGTGGAACGGGAAGGGATTTCGATCCGCCACCCGGCGAGTTTTGTCTTGGTGGGGTCCGGGAACCCGGAGGAAGGGGAGTTACGACCCCAGTTGTTGGACCGGTTTGGGATGCACGCCGAGATTCGCACCGTGCGGGACCCGGAGTTACGGGTGAAAATTGTTGAGGAGCGATCGCAGTTCGATCGCAATCCCCAGGATTACCTCAGTCAGCATCAGGAAAGCCAACAGGCCTTACAGGAGAGGTTGCTGCAAGCCCAAAGTCTGTTACCTTCGGTGGAGATTAACCATGAGTTGCGGGTGCAGATTTCTCAAGTCTGTGCTGAGTTGGATGTGGACGGACTGCGGGGGGATATTGTCACGAACCGCGCGGCGAAAGCTTTAGCGGCGTTTGAGGGACGTACGGAGGTCACTCTGGACGATATCCGCCGCATTATTACCCTCTGTCTGCGTCACCGTCTCCGGAAAGACCCCATGGAAACCATTGATTCAGGAACTAAGGTGGAGAAGGTGTTTTCTGAGGTGTTCGGGGTTTCTCTGGATGAGAATTAAGGGTTTGCTGTCTCAAGGATGACGGCCAAAGTGCGTATCTTGGGACTCGATCCGGGGTTAGCACGTTTGGGGTTTGGGGCGATCATGGTTGAGGATGATCGCCCTAAACCTCTTGATTTTGGTATTATCCAGACGCCGGCCAAACAGCCGATTGGCGATCGCCTCCAGACGATTTATGAGGATTTACATGCTCTATGTGAGCAGTTTTCCCCGGAATTGGTGGTGGTGGAGAAGCTGTTTTTCTATCGCATGAGTAATCTGATTTCTGTGGCCCAGGCCCGAGGGGTGATTCTCTTGGTGTTAGCTCAACATCGATTACCCTTAGTGGAACTGACGCCGGGACAGGTGAAACAGTCGTTAACTGGCTATGGGAATGCGTCTAAGTTGGAGGTGCAGGAGGCGGTGGCCCGGGAGTTAGATTTGGATGAGATTCCTAAACCCGATGATGCGGCGGATGCTCTGGCGGTGGCGATCGCTGGCTCGTTTTTTGCTTCGAGTTGAGTCAAGTCTGGCAACTCTGGCATGGGTCTGGTTACGGAATTTTTGGCGTTGCTTTTTACCGCTATATCCATTCCTAGTATGGCGATCGCTACCGTCCAACCAGTTTATCTCGCAGGTGTTTAATGCGATCGCGCAACCGGGCCGCCGTCTCAAACTCCAAAGTTTTCGCCGCTTCCTGCATCTCCAGTTCAAGTTGTTGAATCAGTTCCGGAATCTGGGATAAGGGAATCTCATCCACCTGTTCATAGGCCGTTTCCAATTGTTGCCGATTCAGCCGGCGGGAAATCTCTAAAAAGGAGAGAATGGAGTTATCAATGGTTTTGACAATCGACCTGGGCGTAATCCCATGTTTCTCATTATACTCTAACTGAATCTCCCGTCGCCGCTGAGTTTCCGAAATTGCCTTCTCCATACTTTTGGTGAGATTATCTGCATAGAGAATCGCTTGTCCGCGAACATGACGAGCGGCGCGGCCAATGGTTTGAATCAGCGATCGCTCGGCCCGCAAAAAACCCTCTTTATCGGCATCTAAAATCGCCACCAGAGACACTTCCGGCAAATCCAATCCCTCTCGCAACAGATTCACCCCAATCAAGACATCAAACTCGCCCTGACGCAACGATTGCAAAATTTCAATTCGTTCAATGGAGTTGATATCAGAATGGAGATACCGCACTAACACCCCCCGCTCTTGGAAGTATTCCGTTAAATCTTCCGCCATGCGTTTGGTGAGCGTTGTCACCAGAGTGCGTTCTTTGCGGGAGATGCGATCGCGAAGTTCTCCCAACAAATCATCCACCTGGCCCTCCGTCGGTCGGACAAAGATTTCCGGGTCAACCACTCCCGTCGGGCGAATAATTTGCTCAACCACGTCTCCCTCAGATATCTCAAGTTCCCAATTTCCGGGAGTTGCCGAGACGAACACACATTGACGAACTTTCTGCCAAAACTCATCCGCTTTCAAGGGACGATTATCCGCCGCACTGGGAAGGCGAAAGCCGTGGTCAATCAAAATCCGTTTTCTCGCTTGGTCGCCATTGTACATTCCCCGAATTTGGGGAACGGTGACGTGAGACTCATCGACGACTAACAACCAATCCTGGGGGAAATAATCCACTAAACATTCCGGCGGTTGTCCCGCATCTCGTCCCGCTAAATGTCGCGAGTAATTCTCCACTCCATTGGTATATCCCACTTCCCGCAACATATCTAAGTCATAGCGGGTGCGTTGGGCTAAGCGTTGGGCTTCTAGGAGTTTTCCGGCTTTTTCAAGGACATCTAGTTGCCTATCCAGTTCCGATTCAATGGCATCACAGGCAATTTCGAGGCGATCGCCCGGCGTGACAAAGTGGCGGGCTGGATAAACTCGCAAGTGATTTACACTATAAATCACCTCTCCCGTCACCGGGTCAATATAGCGAATGGCATCAATTTCATCCCCAAAAAACTCAATCCGAATCAACCGGTCTTCATAAGCCGGGCCAATTTCCACCACATCCCCTTTCACCCGAAACTTCCCCCGTCCCATTTCCAAATCATTGCGCTGATATTGAATGGTAACCAAATCCCGCAACAATTGCCGCTGGTCAATTTCTTGTCCGACCTCAAAGAGAATCGAGGCTTTCAGATATTCGCTAGGAATCCCCAGTCCATAAATACAACTAATGGAGGCGACTACAATCACATCCCGTCGTTCAAATAAAGAGCGCGTCGCGGAATGGCGCAACATATCAATCTCATCGTTAATTGAGGCGGTTTTCTCAATATAGGTATCGGTGACGGGGATATAGGCTTCGGGCTGATAGTAATCGTAATAACTGACAAAATACTCAACGGCGTTGTCGGGAAAGAAGCCCCGCAACTCATTACAAAGTTGCGCCGCTAGGGTTTTATTATGGGCTAGAACGAGGGTGGGCTTGCCGAGATTTTCAATGACTCGGGCCATGGTGTAGGTTTTTCCCGTTCCCGTTGCCCCGAGTAAGGTTTGGAAGCGGTTATTTTGTTGTAACCCCTGGCTGAGTTGAGTAATGGCTTGAGGTTGGTCGCCGGTGGCTTTAAAGGGAGAGGTAAACCGGAAAGATGTCATGGTAGAACTTGTTACAAGAAATCCCAGAATTGGCTTGACAAAAAAGTAGGAAAAGTTTAGAGTGGTATTATATAGGCTATTTTTGGGTGTATTGTGCCTAATTTTGCGGGATTGAGGAGATTGTGATGGGATTCAGCGTCCTCGGACTGTTGCTGCTGGGTTTGCAAGCCGTCCCGGAGGCCTTGCAGCCCAAGAATGTGGCGGACTTTGTGGTTTTCGAGAGGGAGGTGGCGGAACCCGTGTCTGAGGGGGAGTCCCTACGACTTTACGATGTCCATATCGCTATTATGTACGATCGCACCCACAATTGGTGTGAGCAGGAGGGGTTTCGGGAACAGTTAACTTGGACTTACGCCGCCGACGGCGGAAACCTCATCTTGGGAGAATTTGCGATTTCCTGTCGCGAGGCTAGACGAGTTTCTCGTCGCTACGGCTTGGACTCCGCCCTAGAGTTTATGGTTCCAGAACGTCGTCAGTCCCGTTGGCAGCGATTTGTCAATCGCTTGCATCCTCTGACTGACTCCGAGAGCGATTTAAGTCTACCATAGGCGATCGCAGTTCAAGACAAATCCCGGCAAAACTCCTTCCCCAGATAGGGTTGAGGGAGAGTTCGCTACTTCCACCGGTTGCTGAGGACGATAAATCTGGACGGTTTGAGAACTTGGGTCAATTAGCCATGCCAACCGAGTCCCATTCTCAATATAGTCTTGCATTTTATCCTCTAACCGGGTTAAAGAATCTGTCCGCGATCGCAATTCCACGACAAAATCGGGACAAAGGGGCAAAAATCCCTGTTTCTCCTCAGCCGTCAACCCCTCCCAGCGTTCCCGAGGAATCCAGGCCGCATCCGGCGAACGGTTGGCCCTATTGGGGAGTTTGAACCCTGTTGAGGAGTCGAAGGCGATTCCCAATTGCGTCTGACGGTTCCACACTCCCAACTCAACGGCGAGTTCAAAATTACGACGTCCCGTTTCACCACCCGTCGGAGGCATAATAATCAGAGTTCCGTTAGGGTTGCGTTCAAACCGTAAATCGGGGTTATCCTGACAGAGTTGGAAAAACTGCTCGTCATCGAGATGGAATGCGTCTGTATTTAGAGTTACGCTGTTCATCATAGCCACAGGCGATCGCAGTTCAAGACAAATCCCGGCAAAACCCCTTCTCCAGAGAGTTGTGAGGGAGAGTTTGCTACGTCCACCGGTTGCTGAGGACGATAAATCTGGACGGTTTGAGAACTTGGGTCAATTAGCCATGCCAACCGAGTCCCATTCTCAATATAATCTTGCATTTTATCCTCTAACCGGCTTAAAGAATCCGTCTGCGATCGCAATTCCACGACAAAATCGGGACAAAGGGGCAAAAACCCCTGTTTCTCCTCAGCCGTCAACCCCTCCCAGCGTTCCCGGGGAATCCAGGCCGCATCCGGCGAACGGTTGGCCCCATTAGGGAGTTTGAACCCCGTTGAGGAGTCAAACACCACCCCCGAATCCGTCGCATCACACCAATTGAGGAGTTGTTGAACAATCCGGGCGTTACGATATCCCGTTTCCCCACCCGTCGGAGGCATAATAATCAGAGTTCCGTTAGGGTTGCGTTCAAACCGTAAATCAGGGTTATCCTGACAGAGTTGGAAAAACCGCTCATCATCGAGATGGAGAGCGTCCATATTTAGCGTTAAGCTATTCATCGCGGGGCAAACCCCCTTCCTCGAAACCATCTAGCCCCCATCGTAAACCCCAGGCCCCCCAGCCGTCACCGACTATGCAATTGATTCTTTTCAGCAAACCCGACTGTCATCTCTGCGAAGGCTTACAGGAAAAACTCGAACAAATCGAGTCTGTCTCCCTAGAAATCCGGGATATCACCCAAAACGAGGAGTGGTTTCAACGCTATCAATATGAGGTTCCCGTCTTGTTCGCGGTGGATGCGTCTGGGGGAGAACATCCCATCCCCCGTCCCTCTCCCCGGTCGAATGTGGCACAATTGCAGCAGATGTTACAGAAGTATGAGTCCCCCTCCGGCTAAAACAATCGCCAAGCGATGGGTTATGTTCATTATGGAACCGCTGCGTTCCGGCAAGTTCGAGGTTGTCGCTTCCAGGCCAAGATTCCACGAAGCCCGAACGCCCCCCCCTCTTGCCTTTTGCCTCTTGCCTCTTGCCTCTTGCCTCTTGCCTCTTGCCTCTTGCCTCTTGCCTCTTGCCTCTTGCCTCTTGCCTCTTGCCTCTTGCCTCTTGCCTCTTGCCTCTTGCCTAAATTATGAAACTCCGTGAACTTCTCGCTGCAATTCCCAATCTAAACAGCCTCCCCGAACATCCTTCCTTAGAGATGGAAATTAAGGGACTCAGTACCAATTCCCATGCTTGTCAGAGGGGAGATGTATTCATTGGAATGCCGGGAACGCGGGTAGATGGGGGTGAGTTTTGGCCCGGGGCCATGAAAGCCGGGGCCGTAGCCGCGATTGTTTCAGAAGCGGTGTTGCAGAAGTATCCGGCCCAGTCGGGGGAATGTGTGATTGCGGTTCCTGATGTGACGAAGGCTTGCGGCTATCTCTCCAGTTGCTTTTACGGCTATCCGGGACACCACTTGTCCCTGGTGGGGGTGACGGGAACCAATGGCAAAACTACCACCACCCATTTAATTGAGTTTTTGTTGCGGGAAGCTGGCAAATCGACGGCCTTGTTTGGGACCCTATACGCCCGCTGGCAGGGCTTTGAACAGGTGGCAACTCATACAACCCCGTTTTCGATCCATTTACAAGACCAACTCGCTCAAGCCCGAAATGCCGGGGCTGAGGTGGGGGTCATGGAAGTCAGTTCTCATGCCTTGGCCCAGTCGCGGGTGTTGGGTTGTGAGTTTGAGGTGGCGGCGTTTACCAATTTGACCCAAGACCATCTGGATTATCATGAGAATATGGATGAGTATTTTGCCGCTAAGGCCTTGTTGTTTTCGCCTCAGTATTTGAAAGGACAGGCGGTGGTGAATGTGGCCGATGCCTATGGACAATTGTTAGCGGATCAGATTCCGGCTGAGCGCGTTTGGACTTATGCTTGTGAGAAAACATCGGCGGATTTGTATACGGAGAATCTCACCTATACGCCGACGGGAGTCTCGGGAACCCTTCAGTCGCCTCAAGGGTCGGCGGCCTTTAGTTTGCCGTTGGTGGGTGAGTATAATATAGAGAATATGTTGGCCGCTGTGGGGGTTGTGCTTCATCTGGGGGTGGCCTTGGAGGATGTGGTGGCGGCGTTACCTCGTTTTCCGGGGGTTCCGGGGCGAATGGAACGGGTACAGGTGTCGCCTGGGCAGGATATTAGTGTGATTGTGGATTACGCCCATACTCCCGATAGTTTGGAGAATTTGTTGCAGGCGGCCCGGCCGTTTATTCCGGGGCGAATGCTTTGTGTGTTTGGCTGTGGGGGCGATCGCGATCGCACGAAACGGCCCTTGATGGGAGGGATTGCGGCCCGATTGGCGGATGTGGCGATCGTGACCTCAGATAATCCTCGGACTGAGAATCCTGATCGCATTATTCAGGATATTTTACAGGGGATTCCTGGAATTAGTAATCCCTGGGTCATTCCTGATCGCGCTGAAGCCATCCGTCGAGCGATTTTAGAGGCAAAACCGGGGGATGGAGTCTTAATTGCGGGGAAAGGCCATGAAGATTATCAGATTTTAGGGACTGAAAAAGTCCATTTTGATGACCGAGAACAAGCACGGGAGGGACTTCAACAACGTCTGTCCTCAACCGATTAATGTTTTTTGAATTTTTGACGATTGTAAGGATTGGAGTTAGCCTAGCGATAAAACATGGGTTCGCGGCGTTTTTTTCTCTAGTTCTGTTATTGGGTTTGTCCAGTGATAGACTTCCTCTGATAACCGCCGATTCTTCGTTTCAGCAATGGCGAGTGGTGGAATCCCAGCCATCGGGCCTTCCCTGTCGCTGGAACTCGGAGTTTTCCTTGCCAGAAGTACGAGATTCGTTGCCCTTTGAGGAGTGGGCGATCGAACGTCGTCTCACCTGGGGACAACGATTCCGCAGTCAACCCCATGAGGGAGAGACATTTTTCTATGATAATCAAGGTTCGCCCTGGTTATTTGTGCCGTTTTCAACCTTAAGCGGGAAATCTCAAGGCTGCTTGGTTCCTTTTAAGGACACCTCAGTTGAAGCGATTTCTCAATAGTCCTGTCAATCTCAAGAGAGTCAAGCTATGATGATTAAGAGTAGCTTGCGTAGAGCAATGTGAAACCCAACCCGGTCTTTGAACTTAATCCAATTCCTGATTTGGTAAAGTTATGTTAAACAGCTACGAAGCCATCTACGAAAATGGTCAACTGAAGTGGCTCAATGACCAGCCTGACGTGACGCATTCCCAAGTCATCGTCACCATTCTGCCAAAAAGTCACACCAGTCCTCAAAAGCCAAAGCGTCGTTTCCCTGTACCTGAAGCGGGCGAGGTTGAAATTGTCGGGGATATTGTCAGTCCCATTGTTGATGAAGACGATTGGGAATGCCTAAAATAATAGTCCTCGATAGCCATATATGGGTCTGGTTAATTCATGGTTATTTTGACCGTTTTCCCAACCATTGGCTTGATCAATTTCAATCTGCTTCACTCATTGGCATATCACCGGTTTCTTGCTACGAAATTTCCCTAGCGGTTCATAAGGGTCGTCTTCGCCTATCCAAAACCCTGGAGGAGTGGTTAAAAACTTCTCTTGAACCAGCGGGTATTGAGTTGATGCCTATGAATGAACGGGTGGCCGTCCGTGCAGTAAACTTATCCCCCATTCACAAAGACCCTTTTGATAGACTGATTATCGCCACAGCTTTGGTGTATCAGGCACAACTTGCCAGTGTTGATGGTTTGTTTCGGCGATATCCGGAGTTAAATGGAGTGTTAATGGAATAGGTCAAAAAGCCAGGTGAACCCAATTTACCTTCATTCATCCTACAGATGCTTTAGGGTGGGTTCCCCGACCATTTTTTGTACCATTCCAAAAAATACACCCTATTTCTAGAATAACTTTATTCCGAACCAAGCTCTTCTGGCTCATCAATAATATCAGGGGGGAATTCAAAATTATTATCTTTCATAATTTTCTTGTACATTTCAATCAAATCTTGATACTCCTTATTTTCATTAGTTAGTGTTTCATTGTCCTCTGTTAGTTTCCCATTTTTCTCGACCAAAGTTTCATTTTTTCCCTGAAGCTGACTGTTTTCTAGCGTTAAGTTCTGATTCTCTTGATAAACGATTAAGAGAGTTACCGCCAAAACCAAAGAGACCACCCAACCCAACCAAGGAAATACTATCTTCGCCAACGTTCCAAGTTCTCCCGAAGCTGGTCTAACAGATTGAAAGGGTCGAGTGGATTGAAATCCTGCTCTCTCTGAGGTTGAATCTTTTCCCAGACGGTATTGTTGCTTTTTTTTTAAGGGTAAAGTTATCCATCCGGTAGTACTAAAGAGGTAATGATGCGTTGTAGTGGTGAATAAAGTTCCACAGCAGGCCGATGTGATTTCGGAGACTCTTGGAGAAGGCTAAGCTGCGTCGGACAAAGCGTGAAACTCTTTGCCTGAGGGTATTGTTGAACCGCTCAATGTAACTGGTCTTACCGCTCGATTTACTGACGACCCGGTGTCGCTTGCTCGGCAGCACCTGCCGGTAAGCCTCCCAGGCGTCAGTGTAGATCACAGCACATTGCCGATAGACGGCGGGTAGGGAATCCCAGAGTTTTTGCGCACTCTCGGCAGAGCGAGAACCGACATAAGCACCAATAATCTCACGGGTTTCAGCATCGAGAGCTAACCAAACCCATTGTTTGTTGCCCTTGTGGTCCACAAACGACCAAAGTTCGTCACATTGCACCGTCATCGGCCCTTTTTTTTTTGGACGGATAGCGACTTGCCTCTGGGTCTGGGCGGCTTTACAGTTGACATAGTCTTGCAGCCATTGCTCAGACACCTGAACCGCCCGAGCTATTCCAGCCATCGGGATGCGTTCTAGCAAGAGCCGGTCAATGAGTTCGCGAGTCGGGGTGTCGATGACCTTGTTGGTTGGGTTTTTGACAAACTGACGACCACAGTTGCGGCACAGATACCGTTGCTTGCCCGTATGGATGTGGCCATTTTTGACGGTTCGCGTAGAATCGCAATCAGGGCAGTGAGGCATGGGGGTTGTTCTGTCGCTTCATAATCATCCTAACAAATCCATCATTACTTCTCTAGTACTACCATCCATCCGTCATCCGAATCAACCTGGTCAGATAACCCTCTCCAGATAGTCTCATGTTCCAGATTATTCTGAGACAGAGTTGGAGAAACAACCACCAAAAACAAGCCGTCGCCTTCTGGGAAAGAAGACCGCATCAGTTCATTTTGTAAATTAGTCTTCAAGTTGGATAAATTACCAATTTTACTTTGCGGGTTTGGCGAGTTTGATGACTCAATCTCCTGTCGACTAACCCGTTTAGCCAGATTCTTCATCCTATCAAAGTCGGCTTGAAAGCCAGATTCGGTCGCTGTAGAAGAAATCATTTCATCGAGTTGAGCCGCCAACTGACCCCCCAGCGGTTCTCCCTCTTTCCCCAAAGCCTGAATCACGAGACCTCTCATACAAGATTCATTATCTGCAACCCACAAAACAGAATTTCTAATCTTACGATTTTGGTAATCCACCCGTTTCGAGGATATCAAGCCAGTCACCAACAAAGCCAGTTGATTTCCCTGACGTTGTAGAATTAGAGAGAAGTCATCGATATCTACTTTAAACTTAGGAAGTTCTGGGGGTTTATCAATCTCAAGTCCTTTCTCTGCATCCAACCAACAATAATCCTGGGAAGTTCCACGGCTCTTAACATAAATTTTCATAACCTTATCTCCTTAGTCAGTTAATTTCAATAGACTCATACCCTGCACAATCTCAATGTCATCAACACTCCCCTGGGAAAAACGACTAACTGCATTCCTCAGCGAGTCATTCTGACCAAAAGTATCCATAAGCCAATCGATCCAATAGTTTCGCTTCTTGTCTAAATGTAACTTGAGTAGAAAACGTAAGAGAAACCGCAAAGGGAGTTCAGTATTTTGGGGTTGATAGGGGTCATTAGGATTTCGCTTTCTATAGTAAAACGTCACTTGATTATCGGGTTGTCTTTTCAATCCTTGAAAAGACAATGTTTCCCACCGTTTGAACCGGTGTAATGATAACAGCAACCTTAGGTAATAACTTTTCTCCAGCTAATTGATTAAAGACTTTCTTGTAACCTTTTTTAACTTGATCAAATAGTTTTCCAGGGTTATCCTGCATATACTTCTCACACTTAACTGGAGCTAAAATGACCAGACGCGGAGAGTCTAAATTCCTATAGACTGTCTTCAGTAAGTCGTTGATTTGATCCGGCTGATTAAACTTATCGTGGTACTCTCCATTATTCTCCATCAAAATTGCGGCGTCGATGGGGATAAGAATTGCGGCTGACTCCCGAATTAACGTCCTGACTTTCTCGATTTGATTGTTTTTCTCAAGCCACCCACCGGGATAGTCTTGGAACTGAATCTCTAGTTCTGGGTTTGCTCCCGTTTCACCAAACTGAAAGCGATAACAGGTGGGTTCATCGCCAGCAGTTCCTTGAATGCCATCTTTAGGTTTAATGCTATCTCCCACCATATTTTTAAGGTCTTGAAGACGCTTATCTAAAATGGGTGCTGTATCTTCATAGGCCCGAAGTTGCAAGTCCTGGCTGATTTGGTCAAATTGGTCATACATTGCGGCCAACAGACTGGTTTTTCCAACCCCCGAAGGTCCCAACATGGTAACCTTCAAAACAGGAAGTTGTTCCGTCGTATCGAACTCATTAGTAAAAAGTTTTTTCAGAAAAGATACCATGTCAGTCTCCTCAAACAAACAATCAAGATTTTTTCGGGATGATCACAATCACAAATTTTTGAATGCTTTGTCTAATTCTTCTACTTCAGTCCTTATAGAGTTAAGCTGCCTAACCCAACCCTGGACAGCTTGAGATTGCTCTTGCAGCTTACCAAAATCTGACCAGATTGTATGCCGTTTTTTCCGTAAGAATTTTTTCCAATCCGTTTTTGCCGTTTTGGCTCGTAAAATTCGGTCAGAGAACTCTTCCACAATCGCAAAAGAGGCTTGACTTGGCTCCACAAAAAATCCTTTTAACGAATTTTCGCAATTATACACTGCCTCCCAATATAAAGTCTCCAAATTTTCTGAAATATCTTCGGCTCCAGCCCCTTCTTTTAACGGATAGGCTTTATCCGGGGTGAGTCCATCGAGTTGCTGACGAATTCGATGCTGAATCAAGCCTCGATAAGAGAGGGTAAATTCCGCGAGAATTTGAAAGCCCGTTTTGAGTTCAACATAGTCTTCTGGCATCTCCTGGGCTATGTCCGTAATAAACGCAGAGCCGCGTGCATCGGTTAACCCCCCGAGTTCGCACTGATGAATTAGAACGTTAGCGACATTCGCCTTAGCTGCTTCAATCGTCTTTTTTAGACCCTCATCCATTTCCAAGAACTTTAAGGATAGGCTGGTTCTTAAATCTTGAAGGTATGCCGTATAAGTATCGGCATAAGCTCCTTTTTTGTTTCGGAGTCTTTCAATTTCCTTCAAACTTGGGAAATTGACATTTTCACGACAGTTTGCGAGGACTTGCTCGATTTGAGATTTCAGATTCTCATCGGGAGTATCACGATTTTTGATTAACTCTTTATTGAGTTCTTCCAGTTCATTGGTAATGGTTTCCCAAAATTCATCAAATTTCTCGTCATACTTCTCAGAAATCTCATCACTGTCAATTTCCGGGAGAATCGATTGAGCTGCCTCTAAATCACCTTGAAGAGCCTGGAGACTGCTTTCTAAACTTGTAATCTTCTCCTGAGCGTACGCTTGATCGAGTTCCGTCACATTGGTTCTTAAATGATTGAGAACCGTCCCAAGCACCTGAGTATTAGCTTCTTCTGGCGAGGAACAATCGGCAATTACCGACTCTAATACCGGCAGGATGACCGCGTTACTATCTAAACTATCTAAATCTTGCTTCAGAGAACGACAACTGTCTTGATTCTGACCATTGCTATCCACATTCAAGACAAAAATAGAACGGCGGGATAGGTTATTCAGGGCTTGGCTGGCTAGATTATAAAGTTGTGTATCTCGTTGCTCGAACTGGGATCGGTCTTTGGAGGGTTTATAAATAAAGAGGATAAAATCAACTTCTTGACCTAACGCCTCAATCACCAGACTTTCATCCCCTAACCGAAAGTCCCCTAAACCGGGAACATCAATGAGGGCGATCGCACCAATTTCTTGAACCGGAAACGGACAGGAGATTTCAACCGATTTTACCGCCAAACATTGATGATTGACAAGCTGATTGTCTTCATAAGTCTGAGCCACATAACTGGAGATTTGCGACTCATCCTGCAACCGTAACCCGTCCCGTCCTAAATACTCCCGATATTGGTCAGCATGGCGATGGTAATCATTCTTCAAGCGATTATAAATATTCTCTTGAGTCGTATCATCCTGCGACGGTAAATCCGGGAGAGGACTCGATGCAAAGGCTTCAAATGAACTCGGCTTTGGCTCTAACCCCAACTTGTCATAATAAGGGAGAATGACCTCCTTTAAAAACGAGTCACGGCTATGAAACTCAATTCTGGCTTCGGTGATTTGTCCGTCTTGGTGAGAAATCTTACTCCGTGCAGCGGTGCAGGCCTTCCCCGGGAAGGCCGGGATGACCTGGTTCGTCAGTCCAGTTAGACTCTGTAATAGGGTACTCTTGCCCTGGCCCATCGAGCCAATCACGCCGATATTCAGGGTATTACGGGAAAATCTTTCCTTAAGTCGATGTAGAGTCGTTAATTCCTCCCTGACCCGCTGCTCAAATTCCGTTAACTTTAAATTCTTTAATTTGGAGGTCGTCCCTGAGTCTCCAGACCACTGTTGAATTTGTCGCTGACGTTCCTGTTCCAAGCGGCCCAGCGATTGACATAAGGCCTCTAGGCGCGTCTCAATCTCTCCCAGCTTCTTCGCGAGAGGCTGCCGTTGTGCGATAATGGCGCTGATGTCCTGTGCCTTAGTCATATTACAACGTATCTACAGGGTTTTACCATCCGCCTCAGGCATCATAGCATAGAAAACCGGAAATGGGCCGGCTGGGCGATCGCCCTCTCTACGATGTTACATTTATTTATGTAATTATGAAGTCGAACTGATTTTTAATAAAGACTACTCAGAGAATTATCAGATAACACCTAGCATCTAAACCTAGCGAATCCCCAAAAAACCGTGCTAAACTAACACCAGTCCATCCTCAACCCAAAATCGTGATGTCTGCTTCCCTCTCTAATCCTGCGCAGACGCTCCCAGAAACCATCGCCACGGATGAGATTATCTTTCCCCCTAGTGACATCCCCAGTGACGAACCTCCCTTGGAAAGTTCCCTACATCTTCAGCAAATTCTGTTGCTAATCTCCTGTCTTAACTGGCTTTGGCAAGACCGTCAGGACTACTTCTGCGCCGGAAATTTGACGATTTACTATAGTCCCCGTCAACTCAAATCGGAGTATTTCCGGGGACCTGATTTCTTTGTGGTGCGCGGAACCACGAACCAACCTCGCAAAAGTTGGGTCGTTTGGGAAGAAGAGGGGAAATATCCCAATCTCATTATTGAACTTCTCTCAGACAGTACCGCAAAAACTGACCGAGAACTCAAAAAAGAGATTTATCAAGATACCTTTAGAACCCCTGATTATTTCTGGTTTGACCCCCATAGTTTAGAGTTTCAGGGGTTCCATTTAGTCGATGGAACCTATCATCCTTTAGAGGCAAATCATAAAGGGTGGCTATGGAGTCAGCAGTTGGAACTCTATCTGGGGATTCATGAGGAGCGCTTGCGTTTCTTTAGTCCTGAAGAAACCCTAATTCCTACGCCTGAAGAAGCGGCACAATCGGAGTTTAAACGGGCGGAAACGGAACGGCAACGGGCGGAAATGGAACGGCAACGGGCGGAAATGGAACAGCAAAAAAATGCTAAACTTATTGCCAAATTGCGAGAACTTGGGGTTGATCCAAATACGCTTTAAATTAGGGGAAAGGGGGAACCACAGAGTCCCAGAGGACAGGTCAAAAATCAGGGGAAGGGGAAAACTCGCCCCTAGCGTCTCCCAGGAGGGGAAAATAGTAAGGGTTTATGTTAGAGGGGGTCTGAAAAGGGTGGGGGTATAGAAAAGTAGAAAAGCTGGCAAGGGTGTAACCGGCCAAGTCTCTACACAAACAGACCCTCACTTGCAATACACTAAAGCTTTTTAAGGATTGGTGGTAACCCTGTAAAACGATGATTGGATGAAAACCTTCAAGAACTTCACACCTTGGGGAAAACCATGATAGACTAATGAGTCTGCAAATTTCGCAACCTACGGCGAGGACGAGTCAATCAATATGGCAGGTAGTGACGTTAAAGCTGACCTCTGGATTACTGAGTACATTACCCCCTGGGATATCTACATCCATGGGGTGACGAAACTCTTAGCATTCCAACACACCCAATATCAGGAGATGCACATCGTCGAAACTGGGGCCTATGGAAAAGCCCTGGTTCTCGATGGAAAATGGCAATCCTGTACGGGGGACGAATTTCTCTATCATGAACCCCTGGTTCACCCGGCTTGTTTGGCCCACGGGAATCCCCGTAAGGTGCTGATTCTTGGCGGCGGGGAGGGGGCTACCCTGCGGGAAGTGTTGCGCTGGACGACGGTGGAACAGGTGGTGATGGTGGATATTGATGGGGATGTGGTGGCGGCCTGTCGACAACATCTGCCGGAAATGCACCAAAATTCCTTTGATGACCCCCGTGCTGAATTGGTAATTGGGGATGCGCTGCAATATCTCGATGAGACGGATGTGCAGTGGGATGTGGTGATTTCTGATCTCTCCGATCCCATTGAGGAAGGCCCCTCGTTCCAATTGTTTACGAAGGAGTATTTTCAACAGATTCGTGATGTTCTCTCTCCCCAGGGCCAGTTTGTGGTTCAGGCGGGACCCGTTGCACCGGAAGAGCTACAGCTTCATGCGCGAATTGTCAATACCCTGAAGGATGTGTTTCCTCAGGTGCAATCCTACCACTCCCATGTTCCCACCTATGCCTCTCCCTGGGGCTTTGCTTTGGCGTCTCAGGAGCGGTTTAAGGCCTCGCCGGAGGAGATTGACCGTTGTTTGGCGGACAAAACGACTGGGGGCTTGCGGATGTTTGATGGGATCACTTGGCTGGGGTTGAGTTGCTTACCCCTACATCTGCGTCAGGCGATTGAGGAGGAGACGGAAGTCTATACGAAGGCCCACCCGCCTAAGTTCTTTGGTAAAGGGGTGGCTCAGGGCCCAGCTTAGGCGCGATAGACGGGCAGGGTGAAGTGAAAGGTGCTGCCCTGTCCGGGTTGGGAGTCAACCCAGATTTGACCGTAGTGCGATCGCACTACCCGCATACAGAGAGACAACCCCAGGCCATAGCCGTCGGTTTGTTCGTCCCGTTCGAGGCGCACGCGATCGTCGAAAATCCGCTGCTGTTTGTCAAAGGGGATGCCGGGGCCGGTGTCGCCGATGCTGACTTGGATTTTCTGGGCGGTGCGGTGGAGGACGGAGAGGGAGATGGTTCCTCCTTCTGGGGTGTATTTGGCGGCGTTGTCGAGGAGGTTCATTAAGACTTGTCGCACCCGACTGGCGTCGGCGTGGGCGTCGGGTAAGTCTTGGGGTAAGTCAGTCTGTACGGTTAAGCCTCGTGTCTCGAAGTTCTCCCATTGCCGTTCTAGGGCATCTTGGCAGAGTTCGGCCAGGTTAATCTTTTGCGGCACAATCGTCAGATAGCCATCTTGACTGCGGGCGCTTTCGAGAACGTCGAAAATCATTTGCTCGATTTGCCGGGTTTGGGTGCGGGCGTGTTGTAGCAGACGCTCGGGTAGGTTGGGGTTGGCTTCGAGTTTGTCGGCGTTGTCGGGATGGTTGAGGGTTTCTAGGGTTTCTAGGGCGATGGAGGTGGAGGTGAGGGGGTTACGGAGGTCATGGGCCAACATGGAGATGAGGCGATCTTTGAACCGTAGTTGTTCTTGTAGTTCTTCTTTCTCCCGGTTGAGGCGGAAAATTTCGTCGGAGAGTTGGATGATTTCTGAGGAGGTGGCGATGGAGGGTAAGCAGGAGTTGACGGAACCCTGGCCCTCATGAATGGTTGTGGGACAGCGATCGCTATACTCATGAGCGGACTGTTGCCATTTTCCCCAACAATTCTCAAGTTGACAGACTAGGTTACTGCCGGTGAGACTGTGACGGGGTTCGGGGTGAACTTTGATTAGGGTTGGGGTGGCAATGAGTTTGAAATGCTCGGCTAGATAGGGCTGTTGGCTGACGTCAATCACCTCCAAGGCAAAATTGCCATCGGATTTTACGCTGTCGAGGTAGCTGCGAATGCGCTTGAGTTCTTCCTGGGAACTGGAACGGCGATCGACAAACAGGAGCAGTTGTAAGACTGCGTTGGGATAGGTGTTGAAGTTAGGAGATGCTACCATGTCATCTCTTGCTGCATCAGCATAGGTTGGTGACATCAGGGTGGGGGGACAGTTGATTGAGAGGCCTGGCTTCATTTTGACGCATCTCCCTTCTACTTTAATATCTTCTTTAGATTTCCGGGCCAACTGGGATCACAACTGAGGGATAATTTTTTGAGCTACGGTTGGGGGCGATCGCCCTAAACGCGCTGTCTATCGGTCCTTCAGTCTAGCCACTCATGTTACACAAACGCGCAATGGGAGTCACGTCACTCAAAAATCCTTGGTTTCGGGTCGCGATCGCAGCGGCGATGGTGTTTTTCCTGGTGAGTCTCACCATTACACTGCATCGCTATTACACATTCTACGCCTCCTATGACCAGGGGATTTTCAATCAAGTGTTCTGGAATAACAGTCAGGGACGGTTTTTCCAGAGTTCCCTCTCCTCGGCGTTATCGACGAATGTGGTCCACCAGGGAGAGTTCCCGACGGTGTTCTACCAACGCCTGGGACAACATTTTACGCCGGCGCTCCTATTTTGGCTTCCCATTTACAGTCTTTTTCCCTCCCCGGTGACGTTGACGGTGTTACAGGTGACGCTGGTTACGGCGGCGGGATTGGTTCTCTATGTTTTAGCACGACAATATCTGGAATCTCCCATTGCGGCGTTTATTACCCTGAGTTTCTACTGCGCCAATGCGGTATTGGGCCCAACTTGGGCTAATTTCCATGATATCTGTCAGATTCCCCTGTTTACCTTCACTCTGCTGTTGGCGATGGAGAAACGCTGGTGGGGGCTGTTTTGGGCCGTGGCGATCGCCATTTTGCTGGTTCGTGAGGATGCGGGAATTGGCCTGTTTGGGGTGGGGGCCTATATGGTTCTCAGTCGTCGCTTCCCCGGCCGAGGAGCGGTGGTGTGTTTATTGGGGTTTGGCTATATCGTGGGGTTGACAAATTTGGTGATGCCCTTATTTTCTGAGGATATTTCCGAACGCTTTATGATGGAACGCTTCGGACAATATGCTGAGGGAGAGAGTGCTACGACTTTAGAGATTCTCTGGGGAATGCTGAGTCAGCCGTTTCGTTTGATTGAGCAGATCTTTACCCCTTTTGGCCGTACCATCGGTTATGTATTAGGGCAGTGGCTTCCCTTTGCCTTTGTGCCAGCCGCGTCCGGTGGGGCTTGGGCGATCGCCGGTTTTCCCCTGTTTAAGCTGTTTGTGGCTCAGGGACAGTCGGTGTTAGCCATCAATATCCGCTATGCGATGACGGTGGTTCCGGGACTCTGTTATGGAGCCATTCTCTGGTGGTCCGTGCGTCCTCAGGTCTTCAAAACCCCCAATATCCGCCGCTTTTGGATTTTCTGTCTGACGCTTTCGGTGATGGTGACCATTGGCGGAAACCCCAACCGCAGTTTATCCTTTCTGATTCCCGATTCCATTGACCCCTGGGTTCATGTTCCCCTCACTCGCCAATGGCGTCACGCTGGGGCCATCTATCCCTTGCTGGCCCAGGTTCCCGATGAGGCCAGTGTGGCGGCGACGACTTATATTATTCCCCATTTGTCCAGTCGTCGGGAGATTTTGCGCTTTCCCCAGATGGAGTTGTTGACGGATGCGGGGAGAGTGGAACGGATGGAGTATATTTTGCTGGATTTGTGGCGGTTACAAACCTATCAGGTGGCGTTCCGACACGATCGCGCTCGTTTGGCGGTGATGGTTCCCAAGTTGCAACGTCTGACGGAGAGTGGGGAGTATGGGATTTTGGATTGGCGCGATGGGGTGATTCTGCTGGGGAAAGGACAAGCCAGTGAACCGGCGGCTGAGGCGGCTTGGGAGGATTGGCGATCGCAGTATGAGTCGGAGAATATGGCGTTGTATCAGGCTCTGGATTAGGATGAGTTAGAGGGTCTCGATCCAGAAAAGATGCTGGGGTCTCCTCGTCCCGTCACGGCTCTGTCCCTTTGGCATTTCTTCTTTGATGCCCCCTTTGACCTATCCTTAAGACGTATTAGGCTTATAAAGATAGCTCTGGCTTGCTTAGATCGCCCAAAACGAGCGGTCTATTGAACCCAATTTAAACCGAAAATTGGGAATTATTCGGGTCTTCAGGATATCGGGTGAAATTTGTTGCATAGGATACAAAATTGTAGGGGCGAAAAATCCCCTCCTGGGAGGGGTTGGGGTGGGTTATGCCCCTACCGCAACCGATGTAATCTGCCATAAATCCTCCTTATGACCCTAAACCCAGAAGACCCATTATTCGAGACGACTCAACCGAAAAGGAGAACCTCTAAACCATGCTTTATAAAGTTCCTTTGCTGCTCTCCCCCCAACCTGAAGGAGGATTTACTGTGACCTCCCCACTCTTACCAGAACTTTTGACCGAAGGCGACACCGCCGAAGAAGCCCTAGCCAACGTTCAGGATGCTTTGATCGCCGTAGTGGAGATTTATGAAGATTTGGGTCGAACGTTACCCCAAAATTGATGTGTTGCTGACTCCAGCAATTCTCTCCCTCACCTGGATGAAGTTTTCAAGCTAATTCTACCTCAAATATTGCCTTTTTTATAGGAAATCTGACCCATGAATCAGCGTATAAAAGATATAGAAGAAACGCTGGACTTACTGTATAAAAAACTATCTGCCCTTGAGCGAGAACTTGTGGTAGCTGCAAGTCCTACCATAAAATTTGAACTTCAACACCGTATTGATAATGAAATTAAACCCGAAATTGCACGTTATGAAGCTGAGTCCCAGGAGTTATTGAGTTTCGTATCTACTGCCCCCCAAACTCAACGGTTAAGTTCCCAGAAACAGAATAAAACTCTGCGGGAGCATTCAGAGTTAGTCAAATCTGTTGCCATTAGCCCCATCGGTCAAATTGTAGCCAGTGGCGGTGCTGACAAAACTGTCAATCTCTGGGACCTAAACACTGGCAATCTTCTCCACACCCTAACGGGTCATTCCAGCCCGATTCTCTCAGTAAAATTTAGCCCTGATGGCATGACCCTGGCGACTGCAAGCAATTTAGAAGCGGGTAGCAGTAACATCAAAATTTGGGATGTTAAAACTGGAGAGCTTAAAAAAAATATTGGAGGAAATCTAATCAATTTAAGGTCTAGCTGTCTTGCTTTCAGTCCTGATGGAGAACTATTAGCCAGTGGGAACCTCGATGCAACAATTAAACTCTGGAAAGTGAGAACCGGAAAACTTGAGACAACCCTTAAAGGTCATGGTTGGGATGTCAACTCAGTTGATTTTAGTCAGGATGGTCGCTATCTCGTCAGCGGTGGACTTGACGGCGCGATTAAAGTTTGGGATTGGCGTAATGCTCGCTTACTGAAGACATTTAATCGCCCCTCTCCTGAAGATTTCGTCGGTTCTCTAGTTTCCTGGTTTGACTCGTCAGTTGGGGCAATTTATTCCGTTTCCATCAACCCAGATGGAACAATTGTTGCCAGCGGTGGGGCTGAACAACCTATTATGTTCTGGGACGTCTCGACCGGAAAAATAACTAAAACTTTCACAGAACATACCGGATCTGTTTTCTCGGTTTCCTTTAGCCCAAATGGTCAACTGCTTGCAAGTGGCGGTGATGACAATACTATCAGAATTTGGAATGTTGCAACTGGAGAAGTGCAACAAACATTCAATCATCTAGGTCCGGTTTATTCTGTCGCGTTTAGTCCAGATGGGAAGACTCTTGTAAGCGGAAGTAGAGATACAACGGTAAAAATCTGGCAAATCGAGGATTAGCACTGGGTTTGAAATGGTTTATACTGAAAAATGGAAGTTTTTGGGCGAATACCCCGAATTATTCCGCCGTGAAGCATCCGCTGAGGGTGTTCATTGGATTTTGCTTGGCTCATTGGACTGAAATCCGGAGCAGTTGGCTCCCCGATGATAGTATAATGTCAGGTGGGTAGAGTCAATCAACTCTTGGAGAAGGTCGCGCCCCCTCCATTACTCCTCTGTTTACATGACTTAACATCGCATCATGAATCAGCAGCGTCAGCGAGACTTAGAAGAAATTTTAGAATTGCTTTATGAAAAACGTGCTAATTTTGAGAAGAAACTAATTATAGCAGACGGTGTAAACCAAGAATTTTCCCTAAAGCAACAGCTTAAACGGGACATACTCCCGGACATCCAAAAGTATGAATCAGAGTATTGGGAGCTGATGACCCAAGATGCTGTCTTTGTCTATGATGAGGATGAACAAGCTGCGGAGGAGTCCTTAAGAGATGTTGAAGCTGCGGTTAAGGACATTGAAAGAACTTCTCCATTACCGACAGAGGTCGTTGAAATTTTGAGGCAAATTCGCGATAAGCTCAATGAGCCTCAGAAACCCGCTTCCGCGAAACTTAAAGCTACTCTACCTTTAATTCCGACGATTTTATCCTTTGAACTCGAACTAAACATCAGTAACAAGCTCTATGCAGCTTTGGAGAAAATTCGCCAAAAAAAGATATTAAAACCTCGGGATACCCCCAATCAAGATTAGAGAAGGATAGAGTCTCAGCCGAAAATTTCTTAGATAGATTAAGTTTAATCGAATTAAGGATTCAGGAGCTATCTCAAAAACTGGAATCGCCTTCACCTGCAAGGATTAAGTCTTACTCGTCTTCTTCAATAGGACTTGCCTATCTGATTGTTGGCACGTTTCCAAACTTACAAGATTCCTCAAAATTTCGAGTTGTCCCAGAACTCTGTTACAGTGAAGCGACGCCCTCAAAACCAAGGCGAGAATTCTTAGCTGAGAAGGACTGTTCAGTCTCGATTGAAGATTTCCCCACATTTTTCGATGAAATTGTTGCCTTTGCTGAACAAAAGATTCATCGCCGCTATGACCCTCGGTCTTGGGAGCTTCGGGTGAGTTTATCGTTACCTGCCACTGTGTTGGGATCTCCATTAACCCAATGGTGTGGTGAGTCACTCCCGAGGCAACATCCTATTGTCATTGGCTGTTCAGATCGGGTGAATCCCGACCATCCCAGACGATTCTACCTGTATAATCGACTCAAGCATGGCTGGGCGCGTTTCTTCAAGCCCCAGAAACCCTTGAAGGAACTCAATTGGCTGATTACGGGTGAATCGGCCCGGGATGACTGGGAAACCTATGAGGCTGTGCAATGTTGGGGAGGATGGCTCAGATGCCGTCAAGCTGCTGTCGAGCGATGGTATACACTCATTGAATCGGGAATTCCTCTGGCAATCTGGCTTGATGGCGACTGTCCCCAACCTCAGGCGATCGCCCAAACCTTTGCCAGACTCACGGATTGCTGTCATGAAGAATTTTTGGACCGAGTTCGCAGCGAACGTCGTGGTTCCGACTCTATCCCGTTTGGCGTTTTTTACGAAAACCCAAACTATCTCCCCACCGTGGCGGAAACCTCTGAGGAACAGTTTTTCCGTTGGGGTTAGTTGACGATTCGTAGAAGATCATGACCGACACAGACATGACCGATCAACAATGGAAACGCTTTTTAGGTAATGGTCGCTCTCGTCCCTTGACTGAGTTACCAGACCCCCCAGCCTGGCGACGGTTTATGCCTGATCAAGAGTTCCAAGCGAACTATCAAAACAAGAGTGAAGATCGCTGGCGGAAAATTCAGGACTTGGCGGACACCGACAGCCGAGGGAAGGAACGGGGGGAAAGTTTCCGTATTGAGGAGAAGGATGCCGATATTTTTAATGCCGTCAATGCGGCCCTCTATCTTCGTCGGCCCCTGCTGGTGACCGGGAAGCCAGGTTCCGGTAAGACCTCCCTAGCTTATGCGATCGCCTATGAATTGAAACTGGGGTCCGTCTTGTCCTGGTCTATCAATGCTCGATCGCTCCTCGATGACGCCCTCTATCAATATGATGCGATCGCCCGTCTCCAAGACGCTCAACTCAAACGCGAAAAACCCATTGGCAGCTATATCCGTCTCGGTCCCGTGGGAACAGCCTTTCTCCCCTCGGCTTTACCTCGGGTGCTATTGATTGATGAAATTGATAAGTGCGATATCAACTTACCCAACGACCTTCTAGAACTGTTTGAAGAAGGTCGTTATGACATCCCGGAACTGGTCCGCCGTCAAGACGAACTCCAGGAATCCGTTGACGTCGCAACCGCAGATCGAGATGTGCCAGCATCCATTTCCCAAGGTCGGGTCTTTTGCTACCAATTTCCCCTCGTCGTTATGACCAGTAACGGGGAACGGGACTTTCCCCCAGCCTTTCTACGCCGCTGTTTACGCCTCAGAATGCCTGACCCGACCCAGAATAAGGGGGCATTAGAGCGGATTGTGGAAGCGCATCTGAAACGAGGACAGGATGCCCAGCGTTGGCAGCGACTAGAGGCAGAAATTGGCGAGATTGTGGATAACTTCATTGCCAAGGGGGGACAAGAAACGGCTGATATTGCGACTGATCAACTCCTCAATGCCGTGTATCTGCTCACGCGGGACGTCAAACCGGATGTTGATGAGCGAGATGGCCTCAAAGAGTTGTTATTAAAGGGACTTAGTGAGGAGGACTAGCTATCAAACCGACGACGCGACGATTGATTTCAGTCTTAGGACAGAGACTCGACCTAACCGGAACTGAGATTGCTGAGGCGATTTGGTTGGCGGGTCAACTTTCTGTTGAGGGCGATCGCCATACGGTAGAGGTGAACAGTGAGCGGGTTGAGGAGTCTGAGTCAGACCGGAATGGATGGGAGGATAACCTGCAAGAGGATAGTGCAAATGACAGTAGAGAAGACCCAGGTTCCACCACCGAGATTGTCCCGCAGCCGGGAGAGTCAGAGGAGTTTCCCCCTTTCCCCGAAGGCCATTACAAACCCATTCCCATTCCTGATCCCGCCGCAATTCCCGAGACTCTACAATACGCGCGGGCCTTGCGTCCCTTAGCCCATAAGATTGCGGTGGGTAAGCCCGAGATTGTGGATGAACGAGCGACCGTTGCCCAGATTGCTGATACGGGAGTGTGGCAACCGGTTCTCAGGGCAAAATTAGAGTTATGGCTCGATGTTGTGGTGGTCTATGACCGCAGTCCTTCCATGTGTCTGTGGGGACGCTTTGCCAAAGATTTACGGCAGCTTCTCTCCCGCTATGGGCAATTTCGGGATTTACGAGAGTGGTTCTTTGACTATGACGCTTCAGGAGGAGTGACGTTGCGATCGCGCAATGGAACCGTCCATAATCCCCGTGAACTCTTGACGGGCGATCGCCGTCGTCTGATCCTTATTATTAGTGATTGTGTTGCGCCCGCCTGGCATGGGGGTCAAATTCGTGATGTAGTGGCCGTCTGGGCTGACCATTGCCTAACAGTTCTCTTGCAGGTATTTCCTGAGCGGTTGTGGTCTCGCACGGCCCTAGCTCGGGCAACCATGGTTTTGTTCGAGGCCAAACAGCCGGGACTGGCCAGTAATGAACTCACCCCCAGGCCGCGATTGTATTGGGATCGCGATCGTATCGATCCCAAACATTGCCCTCCGAGCCAAATTTATCTACCCATCATTACTCTCGACCCCGAAATTTTCTCGGATTTGGCTGGAGTTGCCGTGGGCGCTCAGCGGGCCCGGATAGCCGGAATTGCCTGGGATGAAAGCGATTGTCAACCGCTTCAACATTTACCGAACTCCTCGCCCCAACGAGACCCCCTGGAGTTTTTCCAGCTAACGGCATCTCCCACAGCGCAGAGGTTAGCAAGCTTATTGGCTGCTGCTCCGGTTATTAACCTACCCATCGTGCGTCTGATTCAGCGATCGATGTTGCCTCAGTCCAACCCCGCTCATGTGGCGGAAGTGTTGATGAGTCGGGTTTTTACGCGGGTCAGTTCAGTGGCCCCGACCCTTGAAAATGCTGACTCTTTGTTGTATCAGGTGCGGAGTGAACCAGTCCGGCAACAGTTGTTGGATCAGATAGATTTGTTGGAGACGGTGGATGTTATTGAACAGGTGTCTGCCTATGTTGCCCGGCGGTTGGGGAAATCGATGGAGCAATTTAAAGCTCTCTTGCGTTATCCCCAGCAAGCTAGGTCTGAAGAAGGGGCATTTCTTCGAGCATTTGCCAGAGTGACCGGGACGGTGTTGCGTAGCTTGGGGGATGAGTTTGCTGCCCTGGCACCCCGTCCTGAACCGCAACTGATAGGGGCAACAGCGGGGGCGATGCAGTTAGAGGAATTAGAGAAAGATGTCCCAGATGGGTTTCCTCCCCTGCAATCCCTGGAGTATGAAAGCGCTGTTATCGAGATTCAGGATATTTTCGAGTTTGAGACAGCGACGATAACCCGCAATAATGATGACTGGGTGATTCAGCGTCGCCCAGGTGAGGCTGAAGGCTATGTTGAACCCCTCAACGACGAACTGAGGTTGGAGATGCTGGCTATCCCATCAGGAACCTTCCTTATGGGAGCGCCGGAACGTGAACCTGAGAGTCAAGATAGTGAAAGACCCCAACATGAAGTGACCGTTCCCGCGTTTCTCATGGGGCGCTATCCCGTAACTCAAGCACAATGGCGTGTGGTGGCAAGCTACCCAGCTATTGGCCGAGAGCTTAATCCTGAACCCTCAAGGTTTAAAGGCGATGATTTACCTGTTGAGCGAGTGAATTGGCACGATGCTGTCGAGTTTTGTCAACGACTGTCCCAACAAACCGGAACCACCTATCGTCTCCCCAGTGAAGCCGAGTGGGAATATGCCTGCCGCGCCGGAACTCAAACGCCTTTCTATTTCGGTGAGACCTTGACCCCGGAGTTAGCCAATTACGATGGTAACTATACGTATAATGGCGGTCCCAAGGGAGTCTATCGTGAATCGACAACACCTGTGGGAAGCTTTCCGGCCAATGCTTGGGGGTTATGCGATATGCACGGCAATGTTTGGGAATGGTGTCAGGATGACTGGCATAGTAACTATAAGGGTGCGCCCGAGGATGGGAGTGCTTGGGTTGATGACGATTCTCAAAATAAGCGAAAAGTGCTGCGCGGCGGGTCCTGGGACGTCATTCCCAGGCTCTGTCGTTGCGCCATTCGCTACGACCTTACGCGCGTTTACTTCATCAACAACAGGGGTTTTCGGGTCGTGTGTGTGCCTGTGGTCGCGGGGCGTGTCCCCCGGGCGATGGACTCTTCTTAGTCCTGAATCCCTCAGCCTCTTGGCACTTCTTCCCTCTTTACCCTCTGTTCCTCGCCGTTAGGCGAGTCGAATTTTTTTTCTAGGCTATGCGAGAACTTCCTATTATTCAGACGACCTATGATTAGGGGTCGAGGGATAGGTCGCCCTATCCCCCTCCCATTCAGAACCGTACGTGAGACTTTCACCTCATACGGCTCCTAGTTTACTATCCCTTGTCATGGGAGCTATTGACAGTCAGACTTCCATCTAACTGTGTCTTCACATCGTGGCAATGACGATGTAACACTTGAAGGTTAGAGTATATATCCTTCCCTCCAAGGCTTTTAGGTTGAATATGGTCAACCTCAACCAAGTCGTCACTGGTGAAGTATTGTCCACAGTGATTACACCGTCCTTTCTGACGTTTGATGAGTTTGGCTACCCGTGTTGGGATGTCTCCGTAGCTGTTGCTCATCCGTTTACTCCAGTAAGCCCAATCGCCGTCGTAGGGGGAGTTTTTCCCTTTGACTTTGATATGTCTCACGATGGGTGTTTCAGTGTGTTTTAGGAGTACCATTCCACCTTTGGTTTGGAACGTCCATTTACCGTGTTTTCCATATGAGAAGTAATTGTTTAATTTCTCATAAGTGGCTTGGCCACATCGTGATACTGTCCATGCCCTTAAAGCTCCCCATATCATGTGGTCGAGTTTGGAGAATGTTTCCTTGGATACGACCTTGGAATAATAATTGCTCCATCCTCGGATGATTGGGTTTATCTTGCCGATTAGCGTCGCTTGAGGTGCGGTTTTATGTCGCTTGATGACCTCTTTACATACGTCATAGTGGGTTTTCACCGCTTTCTTGGACGGCTTGATGTACAGTTGGTATCGTTGTCTTCCTGTGCCACTGGCGTTGACCCCTTTATGAATACTACATGGGTATTGCCTAATGTTAAACCCAAGGAAGTCGAATCCTGGTTTTTCACCATTCCATTCGGTTAGCGTGTTGCATAGCCGAGTTTTCTCAGGTTTCAATTCCAGTCCAACTGGTTTTAGCCATTCCTCAATCAGTCGTTGAGCTTCTAGTACTACTTCGGGTCTATTTGCTAATACTACGAAGTCGTCGGCGTATCGGATGATTTTCGGGCGATACCATTCTTGTTTTCCATCAATGGTCTTTTTAGAAGGAAACGCATTGACAACCGAATCTATCATCCCGTGTAGGGCAACGTTGGCTAGGAGTGGGCTAATGACTCCGCCTTGGGGAGTTCCTGTCTCTGTTGCTTCAAATACACCATTGTCCAGAACTCCGGCTTTTAGCCATTGTCTGATGCTCCGTTTGTACACAGAGGGACAATCTAGTTTGGACAGAAGGTAATCATGGTTGATACGGTCGAAGCATTTAGCAATATCGGCATCCAAGACATACTGAGGTTTACTCAGACATTTCTTAAAAATTGCATTTATTGCGTCATGTGATGACCGCCCCGGTCGGAATCCGTATGACTCAGCTTCAAACTGAGCCTCCCAATACGGTTCTAATCCGAGTTTGACCAAGGCTTGCAAGGCTCTATCGTGCATGGTTGGAATACCAAGTGGGCGTTTTTCATCCCGTCCGGGTTTGGGAATCCATACACGTCTTAAGCTTTTGGCTTTGCTAGGTTTCCGTAGTTTTTCAGCCAAGTGAAACCGGTCTTTGGTGTTTAGGGATTTGACCCCATCCACACCTGCGGTTTTCTTACCTTGGTTATCCTGAGTTACCTTGCGTACTGCCAAGAGCCTTGCATAATATGACTTGTTGAGTAAACGTTGCAGTCGTCTGGCTTTTGCCTTATTGCCACGGTTTACAGCCTGATATATAGCCTTTTGCAGCTTGAACACTTTCCGTTGGATTTTACCCCAGGGTAGTTGTTGCCATTCGTGGTTCGTAGTCTGGGCGTTGGGTCTGTTATCAAACCCTCGGCTTTCTCTCGCTATCGACTTATTCACTGCTACTAGACTCCATATCTGTTCACAAACCGCAATACGTCAGCATATCCCGAGTCATTACAACCGGGCGTTCGCTTTCTTACTGCATCTCGCCCCCATATGCCATGCGCTTAGACTTATTGCTTGTCTGGTTATCGACCCTGAGTACCAGACAGGTCCTATGGGGTTACTTCGTTCCGTTCTTATGGGTGATACCGATTTAGAGCTATCCTCTCCTCACGGGTACTTTAGAGTGTGATTTACAGGTCACTGTAATATTTGCCTGTCCTTCCCCGTGTCCGTTTTGGACGCAGCCTATCAACCGAGTTTGGCTACTTCATTTTTATTGAGGTTCAAGCCAGATGTTCACTTTCGTTGCTCATGTCGGTTTGTCAGTGGTCACGTTATTGGATGTCGGTTCATCCTTAGTGCCTTGCCAAGCCCGCTTCCAACCATGGGTTGTCAGTCCATAATCGGGGGCTGCCGTTAGACGTTAGACAGGAAATATAAGAGAACGTTAAGTTTTCTTACAGTTCCTCCACACTGCCTATCTCAACCTTGGGTTCGGTATCGTGTTATACCGTTTTACCTCTCCCTTCGAGACCTAAGAACAGTTGTTAAGGGGCAGGTTTCCGTGTTGTCGTATTTCCTGTATCCCTTGCCCCGCATACGTTGCGGGCGTTTCAGCCCTAACTTTCGCGGGAACGAATCGCACATTTCATTAAATGGTATGTGCCATTACTCAACCGTCTTCCACGAGATCATAAATTTGCCTTAGGTGACCGGATGGTAGCATCACTCTACGATATGATGGAGGGATTGATTGAAGCTCGTTATGTATCCCAAAAACTAGATATTTTGCTACCGCTACGAGGAAAACTCGATATTCTTCGGTATCAAACCCGCTTATTATTCGACTTCAAGCTAGTTGATGTCAAACGGTATGAAAATGCTAGTCGGCAAATTGATGAAATTGGCAAACAACTATCAGGCTGGATTCAACAGCAACAGAAAAAACCATGAAACGATATGGAAATTTATATCCTCAAATCACCGAATTTTCAAACTTGCTAGCCGCCGCCAATAACGCTCAAAAAGGTAAGCGATTTCGAGACTCAGTGTTAGCCTTTAATCATGACTTAGAGCCTAAGCTGTTAACCCTCCAAGATGAGTTACATCATAAAACCTATCAGCCTGGAGAGTACAAAAACTTCGATATTTATGAGCCTAAACGCCGAGTTATTTCAGCGGCGCCTTATCGAGATAGAGTGGTTCACCATGCTCTGTGCAACGTGATTGTTCCGATTTTCGAGCGGACCTTTATTGCCACATCCTATGCTAATCGTCTGGGCTATGGGTCTCACCGTGGTCTGGAGCAGTTTGTTCGTTATGCCCGCTCAAGTCGCTATGTTTTACAATGTGACATTTGCCAGTATTTTCCTAGTATTGATCTATCTATCCTCAAGCAACAAATCCGCCGTAAGCTTAAGTGTCGTGATAGCCTGTGGCTGATTGACAAAATTTTAGACAATCGTAGCCACGCTGAACAGGGGCAGCAGCAGTCCTTGTACTACTTCCCGGGAGACACCCTCCTTACACCATTAGACCATCCCACTGGCTTGCCGATTGGTAATTTAACCAGCCAATTTTTTGCTAACGTTTATCTAAATAACTTTGACCATTTTGTCAAGGAAGAACTTAACGTTTCGCGTTATGTCCGTTATGTAGATGACTTTGCTCTATTCAGCGATGACCGAGATTTTCTTATTCATTGCCGCGAGCGTCTCGAAGCTTACCTCGCCACCCAGCTTCGGCTCCGCATTCATCCTATCAAAAGTCAACTGACTCAGACTCGCTATGGGGCTATGTTTGTGGGATTTCGTGTTTTCAGCGATCGCATTCGGGTTCGTAACTATAACTTGCAAAAGGGTCGGCGGCGGCTCAAACGATTGGAAGTCGCCTATGACCAAGGGCAAATCTCTCGAAAGGACGTTCAGCAACGCTGGCAAAGCTGGAAAGCCCACCTCAGTCATGGAGATACCTGGCGACTGCGCCAAGACATTATAGCCGAGTCCAAGCTACCCCTGACATAAACCCCATTCAGCTTGTACCCTAGAAATTGGGACGGGCAATCAAGCTGCTGCGCGGCGGGTCCTGGAACAACAATCCCAGGAACTGTCGTTGCGCCATTCGCAACAACAATACGCGCGATAACTTCAACAACAACAGGGGTTTTCGGGTCGTGTGTGTGCCTGTGGTCGCGGGGCGTGTCCCCCGGGCGATGCACTCTTCCTTGTCAGAACTAACGGGTGGGAATCCGTTGGGAGTACTTGAAGAGTCCAGACCCGTTCCGGCGATGTGCAAACATCCAAAAATCCCAGGGGCTGACTGGCTTGGTAAGTCTTAATCTGAAGAGTCTTTCAGCCCCGCCCCCATTCTTGCTTCTGCCAACACCGTGAACAGCCCTCCCAAGCGCCGTATCATCATCCATCGAGAAAAACGTCGCACCACCTACTTCAGTGAACCCCTCAGCGACGAAGTTGGCTTAGACATGGTGCAGATTCCTGGGGGAACCTTCCTCATGGGGGCACCCGAGGATGAGTTACATAACCGTAAAAGTGAACAGCCTCAACATTCCGTCACCGTCCCCTCATTCTTTATGGGGCGCTATCCCATAACCCAGACCCAATGGCACCTGGTGGTGGGCTATCCAGAGGTAAAACGGGAACTGAAGCCAGACCCATCTGAGTTTAAGGGCGAGAACCGTCCCGTTGAGCAGGTGAGTTGGCAGGATGCGGTGGAGTTTTGCCAACGACTCTCTGTTAAAACCTCACGTAGCTACCGCCTCCCCAGTGAAGCGGAGTGGGAATATGCCTGTCGAGCTGGAACTCAAACCCCATTTCATTTTGGTGAAACCTTGACCGATGAGCTGGCAAACTATAATGCCACAAAAGTTTATGGCCGTGGTGTGAAGGGTCAATCCCGAGGTAAAACCACAGAGGTTGGGCAGTTTCCTCCCAATAACTTTGGCTTGCATGATATGCACGGTAATGTTTGGGAATGGTGTCAGGATGACTGGCATCGTAACTATAAGGGGGCGCCAGAGGATGGGAGTGCTTGGGTTGATGACGATTCTAAAAATAACCAGAAAGTGCTGCGCGGCGGGTCCTGGTTCAACTATCCCAGGGGCTGTCGTTGCGCCATTCGCTTCAACGATACGCGCGGTGGCTTCCTCAGCGGGGGTTTTCGGGTCGTGTGTGTGCCTGTGGTCGCGGGGCGTGTCCCCCGGGCGATGGACTCTTCTTAGTCCTTAACCCCTCAGTCCCTTGGCGCTTTATTCTTTGCCCTCTTTTCCCCCGGCGCAACGCGCCTTTTTTTATTTTTTTCCAACGAATAGCATCAGACACCGATTATCTGACCCTCAGCCACGACCCCCTCCCAGAACCCCTAACGACCGGGGTCGAATACCAGAGACCGGGGTTCTGCCAGAAACTCGGTCTCTCAACTGGCTGGACTCCTCTCCCGATTCCCCTCCCTAGTCCCCCACCTCGCGGCAAAACTGTCGCACAGCACGAATCACCGTTAAATCTGTCCCCGTCTGACGCAATGCTAACCACTGATTCAGTTGCACGACAGTCACCCCAGGAAAGGCAACACTATGTCCTTGAGGTTCATAGCCTCCCCCCACCTGTCGCAAAATCTCTAACCGTTCCTGACGATACAGCCAAATCTCAGGAACCCCCAACGGCGCATAAATGGGGAGCCGACGCTGGGAACGACTGGCAATATCTACCTCAATGACTAAATCCGGGGCAATGGCTGAGACATCCACAGCGAATCCCTGGCCCTGTTGGGCATTTTCTAGATAAAAACAGCCATCTGGCTCAACGGCACTCTGGGAAGTCGGATTTTCTAGGCGTACCGAACCAAAATCATTGAACTCTAACCCTAATTCGTCGGCCAAGGTGGCAACAATCGCCGCCAAGACTCGACTCAGCAACTCATGCAAGACACCCGGCATCCGAACTTCCAGTTCTCCTCCAACATAGGCAATCCGACTGGGGCGATTGTCCCCTAAATCCAGTAGGAGATGTTCATAGGCGGCCCAAGTTGGGGCCGCCATCACCATGGCACTATCGGGAACTAACCTGATTTGGCGGAGACTCGTGACTCCCAGCATCCTCAGCTTCCCCCCATGATTTGAATTTTCAACCGTCGGGGCAATCCCTTGTGATTGCCCTATTCCCCATAATAACTGCTCGTCACCTTACCCCGAAACACCACATACTGATAAATGTTGTAGAACAACATAATCGGAATCAGCACCCCAATAAAAATCAGCATGAACACCAACGAACTCTGACTCGCAGCCGCCTGATAAATGGTGATATTGGTGGGAATAATAAAGGGAAACACCACCAACGCCAACCCCACAAACGTCAACAAGAAAATCAGAATCGTCAAGACAAACGGTGCCACATCTCGCTCCCGAGATAAACTAACCCATAAGCGCCAAATCAAGAAAATGCCAATTAGGGGAATCGCGGCAAAAACATAGACAAAAGGCGGGTCAAATAACCGTTGTCGTGCATACTGGACAAAAATGGGTGTAGAAATGGTAATCGCCACCGCCCCCACCAACGTCGTAATCGCGGCAATCTTAGCCGTTTTGCGGTGCGTCGCCTGTAACGCCCCCTCCGTTTTCAAAACCAAATACGTTGAACCAATCAACACATAGCCCTGAATCAAGGTTAACGCCACCAGCAGCGATTGAGGACTCAGCCAATCCCAAGTTCCACCCGTAAAATGACCCAATTCGTCCACCTTAATTCCTCCTAACACCCCTCCCAGGGAAAACCCCTGACCTAAGGAGGCTAAAAAACTGCCAATCCCAAAGGCATAATTCCAAAAAATCTTCCGATTGGCGTGTTCCCGAAACTCAAAAGCCACAGCCCGGAAAATAAAGCCAAAGACCATGGTCAAAATGGGAATATATAGAGCATTGAGAATGGTGGCATAGGCGAGAGGAAACGCCCCAAATAGCGCCCCACCCATCAACACCAGCCAAGTCTCATTAGCATCCCAAACATTGCTCAAACTGGTCATTAAAATCCCACGACGTTCTTCCGTCGAAGCCGTGAGGGAGAGAATCCCCACCCCCAAATCAAAGCCGTCGAGCATCACATAGAGAAACAGGAATAGAGCCAAAATGGCAAACCAAACCTGGGGGAGAAAAAAATCTAACGTTTCCATAACTGACTCCTATTTGGCCTCCGCTGGACGACTATCAGGACTATGTTCAGCGGGATTCGTGGCTAAATCCGTAATCGCACCGGGAAGGGGACGGTCAAGATTTGGACCTTTTCGGATGATGCGGCTTCCAAAATAGAGAGCAGCAACAAACAACAGGGAATAGACCAAAATAAACATCGTCAGGGACCCAGCGACGTTCCCCGGTGGCACATTGGAGACAGCATCAGCGGTGCGAATCTCCCCATAGACGACCCAGGGTTGTCGGCCCACACAGCGGACAATCCAGCCCGATTCCACCGCCAAATAGCCCAGGGGACCGGCAAACATCCAACTCCACAGCAACAGCCGTTGTTTACCAATTTCCTCGGGGCTGAGTTTTCCCCGTAGCCATTGAATCACCGTTACTCCCATCAAGCCAGCAAAAAAGAACCCCACCCCCACCATAATGCGGAAGGCGTAGTACACCAGTCCCACCATTGAGGGACGGTCTTCGGGCTGCCATTCTTTCAAACCGAGAACCGGTTTCGAGAGGGTTGGCTTCAGTTCCAGGATATAGCCCAAACCATTGGGAATCGAGAGTTCCCAATCATTGCGTTCAGCGGCCACATTGGGCAGGGCCAAGACACTCCAGGGGGCCGTTTGTCCGGCGGGAATGGTCTCCCATTGGGCTTCCATGGCCGCGAGTTTCGTCGGTTGTCGTTCGTAGACTTGTTCCCCGTTGAGGTGACCCACATAAATTTGTAGGGGGGCCACGGCGATGGTCGCGGCGAGGGCGATTTTCAGGGAACGGTTGAAGAATTGCGGATGTCGTCCCCGCAGCAGGTACCAAGCACTAATCCCACCAATGACAAAGAGGGAGGTTTCCAGAGTCGCCAGGAAGGTATGGGCGACACTGTTGACCATAAAGGGGTTGAAGATAGCTTGGAAGTAGTCGCTGACGACGAATTTCCCTTCGACAACTTCCCCACCGGCGGGGGTTTGCATCCAGGAGTTGGCGGTGAGAATCCAGAAGGTGGAGAGGTTGGCCCCAAAGGCCACCATAATCGTCGAGAGGTAGTGCATCACGGGGGGAACTCGCTCCCAGCCAAAGAGCATGATACCCAGGAATCCGGCTTCGAGCATGAAGGCCATGGAGGCTTCAAAGCCGAGAATACTGCCGAAGAAGTCGCCGACGGCTTCGGAAAAGGGGCCCCAGTTGGTTCCAAATTGAAATTCCATGGGAACGCCACTGGCGACGCCGATGCCGAAGTTGAGGACGTAGAGTTTAGCCCAAAAGCGAGCATGGTGGTAATAGTCGGGGTTCCGGGTTCGTAACCAGAGTCCTTCGACGATAACTAGGTAAATGGCCATGCCTGTGGTTAGGATGGGCCAAAGCATATGAAAAATCGCGGTTAAGGCAAATTGTATCCGCGATAACACTAAGGTGTCTTGGAGAAACTCCATAATCTTAAGTCTCGGATGAGGCGTGCAGCGCGCGGGAGAATTTCTCCCCTACTTGTTATATCGCAAACGGCTCAAAAAATGGAATGACAACAGGTCAAAGATTCCTGATAGGCTAGTGATGATATGATTCATCTCTATCTAAGGGAGGATGACAATCGTTCTGGTGGGCTGTACCTTGTTGTAGCTGGGTTTCGGGGAGCGATCGCCCTGGCAACTCTATCAAAAACAGGATACAAACAAGGAGTTCAAACACTGAAGTAAAAGGTCTAAATTAGGACTATTCCCGAAATGAAGTTTAGCTCATCTCAGTCAGCTAAATTGAACTGAAGAGAAGTTACTCAAGGTGTTTCTAAATTCACCTTTATTAGAGAGTTCTAAGTTAAGTTGACCTCAACTTGGAGAAACCCACCCCCTAACCCTTCCAATAGAAATTTTTCCTAGGGGCAAAGGAGGGTCACGGAGCTGTCTGTCCCTACCGCAGCAGATAGGATTCGCCATGCATTTTTCCGATCACTCTGAACCCAGAAGACTGCCAAAATCTAATATGTACTGCCCATTAGCCCTGGATTCAGGAAATTTTGAGACGGAGGAGATGTTGATGATTTCCCCTACCGGGTCTCGTGTTATCTCTCTAGAAAACCTCAACGGACTCCCGCCTCACCTCAGAATGGCCCAGAGACGAAACCTAGCCCTTAACTGTTCCCAACTGGGGCGGCAAAGTTGCAAAACGATAAAAAAATTAACAGCGGAAACAAGGCGGTTATATAAGTGTCACAAGCTCACCAGGCAGGATGTCTGGTAATCTTTAATATGTTTCGGCAACCGGATTGACTTTTGAGAGAGCCAGATATAGACTCAAACCGACACGCTGCGGTAACAAGCCCAATTGAGATCTTGTTTTTCAAACACGGTAGCATCATGAAACCCATCCGCACCCCATTTGAACCCATGACTAAACTTCTCTCGCCATCGCTCGGTCGCACCCTAGCTGCCGGTGCTGGAGCTATGCTTCTGCTGTGGAGCGCCCCTGCTGAAGCCCTTGAAACCATTATCATCCGCTACAACCAAGACGAAGTTACCGTCACCCTCGACGACATCCTCAACTTCGGGCGTACCGGTGACCTTCCCGAATTGGAACAACTCCTAGTTGACCAGGACGATATCCTGCAAGACGCTGCCCAGGATGTTCTCAACGTCTTACAAGCCGCTCTGACCCAAGAAGTGCGCTTGGGTTCGCGTCTGCGTCAGGACATTGCCAACTTCCTCAACAGTAGCACCGGGGAGTTTGTGGTGCTGCAACTCAACCGTGTTATCAGCAGTGCTGACGACACCGATAATATTGACTCCCTGCGTAGTGCGCTGATCAACGTTTACGAGACCAACGAGTTTGTCTCGTTTCTGACCTTGCTCGAAGCCTTTCCCGAGCCGGTGGTACGGGTCAACGCGACAGGCTTGCAAGGGGTTGTCCGCGATGTAGACCTGTTTGTTAACCAAATCGAGCCGGCCTTGAACGTGATTCGTGACCTCTTACAAGACTTTGTTTGCGAACCTCGCAGCCAAAGTGATCTCCCTGGGGAGAGTGAGCCGGTTGCCACTCTTGAAGTCGAGGGCAACGACTTGGAGGTCTACCGCTCTGACTCGGGCTTAATCTTAGAACCCTCTCACTCGCAATTTGCTCAAACTCCTGTCCACTAAACCCCAGAGGTTCTTATGTTCAATCGAAATGGTTTAGGCTCGAAGCCTGCTTCAGCCCCGAAGCCATCCGTACCTCGCCGCTCTTGGGCAACCCTATGCGGTCTAGGGGCAGGACTGATGGTGGCGACGCTGGGGATGGGCCGTGCCAATGCCGCTCAACGGCTTGTGGTCACCTACGGTCCCGCTGACCGCAGTATCCCGATTTCTCAGTTAGAAGAAGTTGCGGAAACGGGAGTCATCCCCCGTGATGCTTCGGTTTTGCGGTTCGTGGCCAATCAATCCAATTTGTCGGGGGAAGACCTGCAAGCGATTTTGACCCAGGAAATTGGTGTCAGCTTACGCTTCATCGATAATGTGACCTATACCCTTCCTGGGGAATATGTCTTGTTCCAACTTGGACAAGTTTTCCACAATCGGGCTAGGGTGGCCGAAATTCAGTCTCTGCGGGCTGCCTTAATTAACTCGGTCAGCGGCGATGGTCGCATTTCCCTGTTGCAGTTTCTGCAAAACTATCCCAACCCAGATTTGTATATTGATGGGTTTAGATTGCGGGGAAATGCTCAGGACGTGGTTAATGTCATCAACGACATTGGCGATCGCCTCGCCGGTCCAATCGCCATCGCCCAGGATCTGATTGATAGTTTAGTCTGTGAGCCAGCTCAGCGAGACTAACCCTCAGGTTTACCTCAGTCGCGATCGCCATGAATAATTAATGTCAAACTAGGCAAACCCTCGTTGGGCCTGAGTTTAGCCTCTTGTTACCGTCTTATCTGGTTTGTTCATTGCGATCGCCCCGTCACAATCCCGATGTTCATGGTTAGAACGTCGGGATTTTTGCTGGCCCATGGAAAGGGCCCTACTGCCCAAACACCTTCACCTCCCCATCTTCTCTCAACACCAGCCGTAACCGCAGAGGACTGTCATGGGGAGACGCGAGGGGTTGTCCCAGTTCAGGAATTTGACTGTAGCCTTGGAACTGAACGGCTGAACGGCCCAAGGGGGAAACATGGGTCAGGGTTCCTGATTCATCCAAGACTAAGGTATATTCTAAACTTTGATTTAAGCCCTCAGGAACGCTCCAGCGTTGTTGAAAATAGCGGCGCACCTCTGTCACCTGAGGCACTACATCAAACACCGTCTCCCGGTCATCCCCCACCCCATTGGGACGGGTAAGAGGCACAAAGGGTTCTGGCTCAGGAATTTGGGAGAAATCAACCCAAGGAGCCGCTTCGGGTCCAGACAGGGGTTGTTCAAACAGTAAATCCGGGACTCCGGAGCCATCAGGGGAGGCCCCAGACACACGGGGAGTCTCACTGGACCCTGGAGGGGAAGGGGGCAGGGTTTGGCCGGGTGGGGCAATATCGAGGGGAGTGACCCGATCTGGAGGGGGGGCTGTACCCTGACTTAGGGGCGGTAACTCTGCGATCGCCGGTGGAGGAGGAGTTAGCCGCGTCTCAGGTGGGGCCAAGGATTGAGCGTTTAGGCTGCCCAGCATCGTCTGACCGAAGACATCCCCTAGAGAGTCCCAGGGATTTAGAGTGGCTGAGGGAGACGAAGACGTGGGGTCTTGGGAGGGGGGATTCTCAGCCAAGGGAGCTAAGGCGACCACTAACCCCCCCGTCGCCACGAGC
Source organism: Phormidium yuhuli AB48 (assembly GCF_023983615.1). Lineage (GTDB taxonomy): Bacteria > Cyanobacteriota > Cyanobacteriia > Cyanobacteriales > Geitlerinemataceae > Sodalinema > Sodalinema yuhuli. Next base: position 143,113 of record NZ_CP098611.1, read on the forward strand.
CCAACTAAGGGACTCAGCCAACCTGGGAGGCCGTCCTTCTCCGGGTTCTGGCCCCACCACGATTCCCAATCCGTCAAAAAACTCTCTAACGCGCAGAGGACGTCAAACAGTTGTAGGGTTCCCAGACGAATTACCGGCCCACTGTCTGGGGTGGCCAGGGTTCCTAAGACTAAATTATGAGCCGTTAAGCCCTGAGGTTCCATGTAGGTGGCGGCCCGAGGGGGAGATATGGCGGCGATGGTCGTCCCCACTGGCTGGGTCATCGCCCCCCGTTGCCCTTCTGTACCATAGGATGGCGTTAGAGGGGAAGACAGGGCTTCTAAGTACTCATGAGATTGGCTTAAGACCCCCTGCACGTAGCTACATACCAATTGGCTGAGATGGAATAATTGCGCCTGATCTCCAGAGACCCGTTTCTGGTCTTGGTCAGGCAAACGGGGGTCATCTAATCGCAACTCAAAGCGCACATTCAACAACCGGGGTCGTTGGCGAGACGACCAGAGCGATCGCCGTCCCACCACTGTTAAGCGACAGGTGGGAGGGGTATATGAGCGTTCTAACCGCGTTGACCACATCCGTCCAGACCAGTGACCCTCTGCCATCGCTGACCTCCATTCGTCAGAATCATTGAGACAAACGCTCCTCAGGTGGAGCATTACGGCATCTTTAGGGAGAGCCGACATCCAGTCCCCACGACAAATAGCGATCGCCATTGGGACTACTATAAAACAACAGATCCACTAACAACTTTAGGGCTAAGGACTCCACTAAGGTTAACTTCAGGGTTCCCAGAGACCGTTGTAGATAGCCCTGTTTAAACCGTTGTAAATACTCAGACAGAAGAACCGCTTCTCGTGCGGGACGTTCTAGCTGAGTATATTGTTCTAACAGGGCAATTGCTCGGCGAATGGTCTCCTGGTGTTCCTGAGCCAATGTGCAAATGATCTGACTCAGAATCAGTTGTTGTCGCTGCTGCGTCAGTTTTTGGGTTAGGGCGGGGTGTCCCTGCCGTAACTGTTCCCAACTCTGGCGATCGCCCAAGTCCAGCTCCAGTCTCAAGCTTACCACGGTTGCCCAAATGTCTTCATTGGAAAGATTAGCCAGGGCTTGTAGGGCCAGTAGGGTTAAATCAAGGTGAAGCTGGGGGGTTGTCACGGGGAGAGGGAACAGGGAACAGGGAACAGGGGGAAGAAGGCAATAGGCAACAACGGTAGGATGCGTCCCGGCATCTGTAGGGGTTGTGACCTCGGTCCATCACGTCAAAACTGCCGGAACGCATCTGCTGCTTAGGCGGCGTTCAGCAGCAGGGCGAGTAGGGCTAGGATGAGACTGACGCCGTAAAAGCGGGAGACGACTTGGAGTTCTGACCATCCTGATAACTCAAAATGGTGGTGCAGGGGTGTCATTTTAAACAGACGTTTGCCGACGCCATCGGGATTTTTGGTGGCTTTGTAATAACTGACTTGTAGGATGACCGACAGGGTTTCGGCGAATAGGACCCCGCTGAGGAGGAATAGGCCAAACAGGACATTGCCTAAAATCCCTACACTGGCTAAGGCGCCGCCGAGGGCCAGAGAACCGGTGTCTCCCATGAAGACCTTGGCAGGATTGCGGTTATGGGCCAGAAAGCCTAGACAGGCGCCGCTGAAACAGGCGCAGAAGAGTCCTAAACTGGGATAGGTGGGGGTGACCATGGCCCCTAGGGCTAAGAAGGCGATCGCCCCGATTCCCCCCATTAAGCCATCTAACCCGTCGGTGAGATTAGTGGCATTGCTTTCGGCCGTCAAGACAAAGCCGGCCACAATCCAGAAAAATGTCCCTAGGGGTAAGAGCCAACCACCGGGAAACTCAATGGTTGTCTGGGTGGAAAAGTCGGGGTTGAGTTTGGCCCAAGCACAAAAGAGGAAGGCGATGCCAATTTGTAGGGATAACTTGGTTCGGGGGGAAATACCGTCATTGGAGCGACGGCGAATCACCTGCCAGTCATCGAGCCAACCAATAAACCCGTAGGCTAAGGTGAGGAGGGAGACGGCCCAGAGAGCAGTTAGGGCTTCTCCGGTGATGCCGGGGCTGAGATAGGCCCAAACCAGGGCGATCGCCACGGCTACGGGGACAAAGAGAATGCCCCCCATCGTTGGAGTTCCCGCCTTTTTTAAATGGGCCTGAGGTCCTTCTTGACGGATACTCTGTTTCAGCTTCAGTTGGCGTAACTGAGGCACGCCCCAACGGCCCATCAGAGCTGAGGCGAGGGCGGTGAGTAGCCAGGGGAGGGTGAGGGAGTTCCCCAGAGCCTGCCAGTTGCCACGATAACTATCGAGGGCGATCGCCCCTAGGGCCAGAAGCAGCGCCAACCCCCATGAAAGGCTAGTTCCGCGCAGGATTCCTCGGTCTGATCTCGATACTTTAGTCTCCACAACGATTCCTCATGACACAGTGGCGCTTGGTTAGGCTCAGCCAAACTCGGGGGGGATGATAGCACCGAGGCTAGACGTCGTCGTCATCACTATCGTCGGTATCCGTATCCCCATACCCGTCCTCATCTTCGCCAATCAGGCCTAATTCTTCGAGTTCTTCTTTACGGGCGGAGCGTTCCTCTTCATCCCGAGGAATTAAGCGTCCGGTGGCCTGGAGCCATTCTAAAAGAGAGGTTTCATTATTGGCGGGAATCAACTCAGCCTGTTCATGGCGGGGAAGTTGACGCAGGGAGGGATTCATCGGATCAATCATGGGCTGTTTGGGATTTTTCGACGCATAGACCTTTCTGATTCTAGGCCATTCTGGGAATGGTGAGTCCTTTTAAGGGGGGGCGATCGCTCCTGAGTCCTTTAGATTGGACTAAAACTCCGAAGCCGCCAAGGCCTTGAGGATCACATAAACCATGTAACACCTCTCGACGCTGCATCACCCGGATAATATCCGCTCCCGTTGCCGTCTGGTTCCCTTGACCGAGGGCCGCCAGGCGATCGCCCAATCCCAGGGCCATTAAGAATAACGCCTGGGGGGTAAATCCTTCAGCGTCTAAACCGCTGCGATCGCCCTGACGTTGCAGAGCGGTAAAGTCCACATGGGCCGTAATATCCTGTTCCCCCACAAAACAATAGGGGTCATCATGATGGCGATGTTGGCGATAGCATTGTAGAGTGCCCTGCGATCGCTGAGGATGATAGTAACGCTGAGCCTCATAGCCATAATCAATGGTGATGACATAGCCTCGTTTCAGTTTCCGGGCCAGAGTCTCCAACCACGATAAGGCCGCCAAATTGACCTCCGTGGTATAGCCGTCCGGGAAGTTCTCCGAGTTCACCCCCACTTGCTCAAAATAATGAGTTAAGGCAGGGGTTGATAGGGGACCAAGTTCCTCCTGAAAGCCGGCCCCCTTGTCCCAACTCACATAACATTCTTGCCATTGTCCCTGGTCTCGTCTTAAGCGATGGACGGGAAAGGCATCAACTAACTCATTGGAAAACAAACAGCCCTCCAGAGATTCATCAGCAAGGTCGTCCCAGGTTTTCCAAGATAGATTGGCTCCTTGAATTTGCTGTTGCTGCTGACGCAATACGGCTGACTTCTCAATAATAGTATAGGTAATTGCTTTAAAAAAATCCGACTTTTTTTGACTGATAAATCGCAAAATATCAACCGCCAAAATACCCTGACCCGCTCCCATTTCCACCACATCAAAGTGCTGAGGACAGCCGAGAACTGTCCAAATTTCAATCAACTGTTCCGCCAATAACTCACCAAAATCAGCACTTAAATGAGAGGAGGTGACAAAATCTCCCCTAGCTCCGAGCTTCGCGCCCCGGGAATAATAGCCATGCTGAGGATGATAGAGGGCCGCCGCCATATAGTCAGCAAAGGAAATGCGCTGTTGGGGGCTGTGGAGAATTTGGTCGCGAATCGCAGCAACTAACTCAGGATTAGAAGAAGCAGTCATCAGGAGCATTCAAGGAGTTGGGCAGGAGGGTCGCCGCAACCATCGTAGCGCATTGAGGGTCAGAAGCTTCCCTGGGCGTTTATCATGGGCTGTGTCAGACTCCGACTCTGAGAGCGGGGCTGTTGATTACCGTTACAGGCAACTCTCCATGGACAGTCCAAAAGAAGGTATTGATTACGAAGGCGCTTGGGACTCTTACGCCCAAGCCTGGCAAACCATTCATCCCGAGCTGGAGTATATCGGCGACGAGTGGGCCGGTCAAGGGGCGGGAGCCGCCACCTCCTTGGGGGAGTATGAAGCCCTCATTGAGAAACAGTTTATCGCTCCCTATATTCGCTCAGATCAGGTGGTGCTAGAAATTGGCGTGGGTGGAGGTAAAACCAGCGCCTTATTGCTGAAATACGCCCAGGGTTTAATCTGTGCCGATATCTCCCAAAAGATGCTCGATGCAACCCAAGCGCGGTTAGGGAACGAGCGAGTGGAGTATTGTAAACTCGATGGCATCAGCCTGGAACCGTTAGCGACTCATTCTGTGGATGTCTGCTTTTGCTACGACACCATGGTTCATGTGGAACCGAGGGATATTTTTAACTATCTGCGACAAATTCCCCGACTCTTGCGGGGCGATCGCCTTTGTGTGTTTCATCATACCAATGTCCTGAGTGAGTTGGGCTGGCAGAAATTCCTCAAGGAACTGGATATTAACTTAATGGGTAAACGGCATGGTTCTGCCTTCTCCGTGATGACCAATGAGATTATGGAGAAGTTTCTCCAAGAACTCAACTATCAGGTGTTGCTCAAAGACACCAGCAGCGTTCCTCGTGATTGCGTCTGGATTTGCCAGGCTCCCGTCATTGAGGGATAAGCCGGGTTAGTCGAGGCGGGGGCGTAGGCGGTGGAAGCGATACTTGAGATAGTCTCCGAGGATGCGATCGTGGTCAAAACAGAGATTTTGGGGAATCTCCCAAGGCTGGAACACCTGAAGATGTTTAGCATCATCTCCCGCCCGGGGGGTTCCGCAGGCCGTCGCCAGGAAGACCACACTGAGGGTATGCTTGCGGGGATCGCGATCGGGGTTGGAGTAGACATGGAACAGTTCCAGTAATTCCACCGTGAGGCCTGTTTCCTCTTTCGCCTCCCGTCGCGCCGCTGTTTCCACGGACTCCCCATAATCCACAAATCCCCCCGGAAGGGCCCAGCCATAGGGGGGATTGAGCCGCTCAACCAGGACGATGGGCCGTTGGGGGCGATCGCTCAGTTCAATCAATAAATCGACAGTTGGGGCGGGGTTACGATATTCCGGCATTAAATTTAAGACTAAATGAAGACAGTTTCCCCGGAGGGGTCGTGTTAGAGTCAAGTGAACTTTTTGTTGAACGCCAAGACAGTTAACGATTATGCCATTTCCGAGAGCTAGTGGAATTTTATTACACCCGACCTCACTACCCGGTCGTTTTGGGATTGGTGACTTAGGCCCGGAAGCCTATCGCTTTGTGGATTTCCTGGAGGGGAGTGGTCAACAGTTGTGGCAAATCCTCCCCCTCGGCCCGACGGGATATGGCAATTCCCCTTATATGTCCTATTCGGCGATGGCAGGTAATTCCCTGTTAATCAGTCTGGAGAGGTTGCGCGATGATGGTCTCCTGACGGATGCTGATTTGGATGAGGCCCCGGAGTCTCAGGGCGATCGCGTTGATTTTGATGGGGTCGATCAAGTGAAAACTCGTCTGCTACGGAAATCCTACAGAAATTTCCGCAGTCGCGCCTCATCGGATCAACAAGAAGAGTTTGTGGAGTTTTGCAAGGATAAGGCTCATTGGCTGGATGACTATGCTCTCTTTATCTCCCTGAAAACACAGGTTTTCGATAACGCCAGTTGGCATGAATGGGATGAACCCGTCGCTAAGCGTGATCCGACCACCTTGGATAAATGGCGGGATGAACTGGCGGAGGAGATTGATTTCCGCAAGTATCTACAATTTGAGTTTTTCCAGCAATGGTCTGATCTCAAGCAATACGCCAACGATCGCCAGGTGCAGATGTTTGGCGATATCCCTTTCTATGTGGCTCATGATAGTGCTGATGTCTGGGCCCATCGAGAAATCTTCTGTTTGGATGAGGAAACGGGGAAACCGTCCCTGATGGCTGGGGTTCCTCCGGATTATTTCAGTGAAACGGGTCAACTCTGGGGGAATCCCATTTATAACTGGGAGAAACTTCTGGAAACGGATTTAGCCTGGTGGATGCAACGGTTCCATGCGGTCCTCGATCGCCTGGATTTGATTCGCATTGACCATTTCCGAGGGTTTGAGGCCTATTGGGCGGTTCCCGGTGAGGATACGACGGCGATGAATGGGGAATGGGTGGAGGCCCCCGGCTATGAGTTTTTCGAGAAGCTGAAGGCCGAGTTGGGAGAACTGCCGATTGTGGCGGAAGATTTGGGGATTATTACCCCGGAAGTGGAAGCCTTACGGGATACGTTTGGCTTTCCGGGCATGAAAATTCTTCATTTTGCCTTTGACTCGGGCTGGGATAATCCCTATTTGCCCTTTAATTATGGGTCGAATAACTTTGTGGTCTACACCGGAACTCATGATAATAACACCACCATGGGCTGGTATAACAGCCGCAGTGAGGCGGATAATCAACGGGTTTGGGACTATCTTGGCTGTACCCGTGGTGAAGGCTTCCATTGGGATTTGATTCGTTTGGCCCTGAGTACCAATGCTAATCAGGCGGTGTTCCCTCTCCAGGATTTGTTGGGACTCGGGGAAGAGGCCCGCATGAATGCCCCGAGTTCTCCTGAGGGCAACTGGGAATGGCGCTATCAGGCGGAAGACCTCACTGATGAACTGCGCGATCGCCTACGGTTCTATACGATGGTCTATGGCCGCGGACCTCGGTCTTAGGTCAACCACGTAGGGGCAATCCGCAAGTGGCGTGCCCGAGGACACGGAGGAAGAGGAGGGGAGAGAGAACTCTCCTCTTTCTTGCCTGGTTCTTTGAAATTAAAGTCGGTAAGAACAGGACGTTTTTGAAGCATAAAAAGCTTGTACTGTAAATACTTAAACTGTTTTATGTGTCATGTTTGAACTGTCTCTTTTTGTAAACTGGCTAGGGTCTCGTGGATGAGGTCGGGGGGGACGCGATCGCTGACGATGGCATGGCCGATGCTAGTGGGGAGGACGAAGCGAACTTGTCCGTCTTTGACTTTCTTATCGGTTTGTAGCTTGGCGAGAATCGCATCGATGTCAACACCTGGGGGGATGGTGGTGGGAAGTCCGGCGTTACCAATCACTTGGGCTTGACGGGCATCCTCCTCGGCAGACCAAAGGTTGAGGGCTAGGGCTAAACGGCTGGCAGCAATCATGCCAATGGCGACCCCTTCCCCATGGAGAAGTTCGGTGTAACCGGTTAAACTCTCTACGGCGTGACCGATGGTATGTCCGTAGTTGAGGATGGCCCGTAATCCCGCTTCTTTTTCGTCTTGACTGACGACCTCCGCCTTGGCTTGACAGGAGCGCATGAGGATTTCATGGAGAAGTTGATTGGAGATATCACTGGGGCTGGCTAGACGTTTAGCGGCTTCCAACTGACGGAATAAGTCAGCATCCCAAATCACGCCATATTTAATCACCTCGGCAATGCCAGCTCGGAACTCTCGCTCGGGAAGGGTTCCCAGAACGATGGGATCAATCAGCACCAGGGAGGGTTGATAAAAGGCCCCGATGAGGTTTTTGCCCTGGGGATGATTCACCCCGGTTTTGCCGCCGATGGAGGCATCCACCATGGCCAGGAGGGTGGTTGGGACTTGGATAAAGTTAATCCCCCGTAACCAGGTGGCTGCGGCAAAACCGGTCATATCTCCGACAACCCCCCCACCGAGGGCAATGAAGGTGGAGTTGCGCTCCAGTCCTACCTCTAAGGCCGCATCGTAGAGTTGGGAGACGGCGTCTAGGGTTTTGTATTCCTCTCCATCGGGGAAGAGATGATGGTGAACCTCAAAGCCGGCCGTCTCTAAGCTAGCCACTGCCCGTTTACCGTAATAGCCAAATACCGTAGGATTGGATACCAGCATCAGCTTACGACCGAGATTGAGGGATTTAATCCAGGACCCTAAGCGATCTAGGCTATCGGAGGCCAAGGCGATCTCGTAAGCGTTTTGAGGCAAGTTCACAGGAATAACGGACTGCGTCATGGTTTAATAAGGCAAATAGGTATTTATGAAAAAGGAGATAACCTTATGTCTGGTGTTGTGGCATATCTGCTCATGGTCGGTGGTGCATTCGCATTAGCTGTGGTGTTACTGCTCGGACTGCGGGCCGTCAAATTGATCTAGTCCGCTCCCATGGCTTGGGTATAACTGGAACGGGCGATCGCCACTCATGCCTGACCCTCACCAAGGCCATGGAACAGACGAAAGACGCGATCAGGGATTGATCGCGTCTTTCTGTTTTAGCATTCTATGGGATTTTGGTAAGAGTTGAATAGATCTGCGACGTTGCATTACCCTCTCACGGAATGACCAACTGTGGAGGATTGGGGAACAACACCTCGTTTTCCATTGCCAGACACCGATAGGGGGTTGGTGGGATTTAAGCCATTAAGGCTATGACTGTTGGCTTTATAGGCCTCCTGGAAGTCTTGAGTGGCTGACTGTTCTGGGGAAGATTCTGCCCCAGTTAGGTTGAATCGATAGCCAACGTTGCGAACGGTTTGAATTAAGTTCGGTTGGCGGGGATCTCGTTCAATTTTTTTCCGTAGGGACAAGACATGGGTATCAATGGTCCGGGGATTGTCGATAGCATCGGGCCAGGCTCGTTGTAATAATTCTGAACGACTCAGGGGGGTTCCTCCGGCCTGAGCTAACACATAGAGCAAACTAAATTCCTGGGGTGTCAGTTCGATGGGTTGGTCTTGATACCGGACACGGCGCTGCACGATATCCACTTTCAGATCCCCGTACTCCAGATGGGCCGGAGGTGCCATCGCTCGGTGACGGCGCAATAAGGCCTCGACTCGGGCTAGAAACTCCTGCATCCCAAAGGGTTTACAGATATAATCGTCGGCTCCCGCCTTGAGGGCGGTGACCACATCCGCTTCATTACTGCGCGCTGAAAGCATTAGGACCAGACATTGATGCTGCTGATAAAGCCAATGGGCAAATTCAACCCCATCTCCATCGGGCAGATCTGAGTCGACAATAGCTAACGTCGGTTGACGATGATAGAAGACATCTTGAGCGTGTCGGAGGTCTGCGGACTGACACACGCTGTATCCGGCCTGCTGAAGATGCCAACCTAAGAGCGATCGCAGTTGAGGGTTTCCTTCAACTATTTGAATGCAAACAGAACTCACGACAAACTATACCCCCGCAGTTTTTGAGCAGTTGAAAACTAGAACCAACCCTAACCTAGCAAAGGCTTTGTCATGGTTCTGTAACTCCTGTTACGTGACGTTGAGCAGTGATCTCGGTCAAGGACGGGCCGGGACACTTTCTGCTACCCTAAACGTAGGGGGTGGCTCCCTAGGGGTCGTCCCTGTCCCTGGTCAATTCGTCCTCCTGTTACCCTGCTTAGCCATGTTGCAAAATACCCTGACAATCCGGCATTACCAAGCCCTGACTGACCGCTTTACCAATCTCTGGAGTCGGGGATATCGTACTGATGATCTCAGACTTTACTTAGATGGTTATTTAAGCGCTCTGCGCCAGGATAAAAGCCTGGAGCCGATTTTGATTCACCGTCTTGAGGAGGAGGCCTTACGCTTTATCCAAGACCCCTCAAATTTTGAAGTTCCCTACTACTAATCCGGTTAACGCTGGGGATGGGGGAGCGTCTTAGCCTAGAACGCAATCCTTGGCGGCTTGCGGGACTTGGCGGGGCGTTAGGCTTGAATATCTGAGTCAATGGGGGCAATGCAGTAGCAGTTTTTGCCTTGCTTCTTAGCCTCAAACATTGCCTCATCTGCTAAATGAATGAGAGCATCGAGCTGATCGCCATGGGTGGGATACAGACAAATTCCTAAACTGGTTGTAACTGAGACGGTTCCCTCCTCTAGTTCAAAGGGATCTGACAGAGTTTTAACAATTTTTTGAGCCACTCGCTCAGCATCAGTGATGCTGGGAATACCAGGAAGAACGACGGTAAACTCATCTCCTCCCAAGCGAGCTACCGTGTCGCTTCCTCGTAAACTTCCACTGAGGCGGTTGGCGACATGCTGAAGTAAGATATCTCCAGAAGCATGACCGAGGGTATCATTAACCTCTTTGAAGCCGTCGAGATCTAAAAACATGACACCCACGAATTTTTCATGTTTTTCTGCCCATTCTATGGATTGTTTAAGACGCTCTTGAAAAAGCTTTCGGTTTGGCAGTCCTGTTAATTCGTCATGGTTTGCATCCTGTTTTAAGGCGGCATTAGACTGGGCTAACTCAGCGGCAACTTGTTTAAGTTGGTCTTCTAAAAGCTTGCGTTCGGTAATATCCCGAATCACACCAATGAGAAAGTGGTTGCCTGCACCGTCGGCATGGAGCGATCGCTTGGTGGCGAGAATGTGAATGTTTCCTTGGGCGTCAGTTAGGGTTTCTTCCGTTTCGCGATCGCCCCCGGTTTGCAAGACACGCTCATCTTCTTGTCGGAAGGCTTCGGCCTGCTCCTGGGGGAACATCTCAAACTCAGAGCGATTGAGCAAAGTCTTGAGGGGATATCCCACGAGGTCGCTATAGGCCTGATTCAACACCACAGACCGCAAGTTCGTATCTTTGACAAAAATGGGATCGGGGATGGTGTTGATGATACTCTGCAAAAATTCCTTAGAGCGGCGTAATTCGTCACTGAGATAGGCCAAATAACTAACCACCATGGCCGTGGCTCCCGTGAGGGATAAAATCGGTGGAATGATGGGAATCCAGAGATTGAGGCTATAGGCCCAGTAGGCGGTTCCGGTCAGCAGCAACAGGGCCACCACTAAGGCCCCGAGCGATCGCCGTACGGATTGTAACTGCCAACTAATCAACGCTCCTACCCAAGCCCAGAAGACAATCCAGACGACTTCCAGCAGCTTGGGCCAGAAGGATATAAACTGTCGTCCTTCCAGAGACGCATCGAGAATCTGGCCCACAAACTCGGCTTGCAGCAATACCCCGGGAACCTCTGTCTGGGTTTCCAGGAGACTGCGACTGTAAGGTGTAATAAAGACATCCCGCAGACTCGCCGCCGTAGAACCAATCAAGACGACGCGATCGCGAATCTTCTCCTCCGACACCTCTCCATTTAAGACCTCTCGTAAGGAGACGGTGGGAATGCGAGTGTGCTGGCCGCGGTAGTTGACTATAAACTGATAGCCACGGGCATCGGCTCGTATATAGGGGCCATCACTGGGTTCAAATTGGGGAATTACAGCCGCACCTAACTGCATGTCGCCATTGGGTCCGGCGGTGGGGGTGATGTTTTCCTGCTCTAAATACAGTAGAGCCAACTTGAGGGCAAAGCTACGATGCAGGGTTCCCTCGTAATCGCGCAAAAACAGATAACTGCGACGAACCACCCCATCGGCGTCCACCAACGTATTATTAAAGCCTACAGCCCCCCGTTCTTTCAGAGCTTGCGGGGGTGACACGTGGGACGAGTATTGAGGTTCGAGCTTCTCAATCCCGATGAGGTTCTCTTGTTGCTCAAATAAGGCAACCAGTTCCTCATGGCCCGGTTCGATCGCTAAATCCCGGTAGAGATCTAAGCCAATTACCCGAGGATTGAACTCGTCTAAACGGCGAATGACATCCGCTAAAATGGCATCGGAGATGGGCCAGCTTCCCACTTGGCGCAGATCCTCTTCATCAATTCCCACCACTAATAGACGCTCATCTGTCTCCTGTTCAGGGCGCGATCGCAAGAATAGGTCGGACATGGCCCATTCCGCGCCTTGTAAGAGTCCCACAGCTCGCAGCAGGATCACAAAAACGGCAACCCCCGTCGCGGCCAGAATTTTATAGCCTTGGGATGAGGATAACTCCAAGGCGGGCTTGGCAAAACGTTGTTTAAAGGCTGACCACATGATCCTTAGGATGATAAAGCAGGGTTAAACAAAACGGGAGCGGTGCTTGAGGATCAGGTTTGAGAATACCCGAATGAGAAGCAATAGGGCCGTTACACGACTCACCATGAGTCCAAATTGCTCGGCAAAGGTTCCCTGATAGCGAACAGTGACCTGATGTAATCCTGGCGGAATCCAAACTTGGATGCGTCCATCGGGGGTATGGTCGACTCGTCTCCAGGCTCCCTCATCGAGACGAACAAACCAGGCGGGATAGTCGAGGCTGCGGAGTTCAACGGCTTGGGAAATCACAGTGGTATTCTCAGCGGAAAAAACTCGTTCCCCAAGGCCCCAGCGATCGCGGACTAAACCCTCCTCTGTACCATCTTGCCAAATTAACAGGGGATACTCGTTCGGGGGTGGCATCTCTAAGTTTACCCATTTGGCCCGATATTCGTAGACATCCACCAGAGCCAGTTGTTGTCCCCGTCGCCAATGCCAGTGCAGAAATGGCTCTCCTGGGGGGAGGGTATAGGTTTCGGGGACGGTTTTACTTTGGCCTAAGCGGGCAAATTGAGCGATGTTACTGGGGTCATAGACGGCACGTTCAGCAATGACGATGCCCTGGATGATTTGACTGAGAATGACCATCACCCAGACTCCCATCATTAGGGCCATTGCCCCACGCCGCAGGGGATGCTGGGGTTGGTGTCCCTGGCTATGGCTGAGCCAGTAGCCCAGTAGTAGGGGCACATAGACCGAAGGAAGTGCTAGCCAACGCCAGGAGAATTGAATGCCTTGTAGGATATAGGTCCGTTCATAGAGCCAACCCAAGAGATCTGTTGTCATCCCAAGGCCCACTGCACTGGCAAAGAGCCAATAGCCCTGAAGATGCAAGTGGCGCGGTTGGCGGAGTTTCCCCCACCACCGCTGTCCCCAGGTGATGACCCCAGTGGCCATGGCAGCGGCTAGGGTGACGGTGATGAATAGTCCCCAAAGAGGAATTAAGCCGCGATCGAACCAATGTTGGGTCAGTTGGGGCCGCAGTTGCCAGATTCCTGACCACAGGAGGCGATTTTGAGGCAGGTAGTCGGCAGAACTATAGAGGGCCCGCAGTTGTACGGAACCGCCGTCGAGGACGACGGGAATGAGGTAATAGGCGGTTAGGCAAAAGGAGAGGAAAACAGCTCCATAACAGTAGATTAGGGCCTTGCGCCGTCGGCCAGGGGCGGCGATCCAGGGGGGAAAGGGCAACCAGACCAGGGTAAATAGGAGTAATGTGGGGAGGTGGGAGAGAACTAAGAGGCTGTAGGAGAAGATGAGTTCTAAACTGGGGCGATTGAGGAGAGTTATGCCAGTTTTCAGGCGCTCCCGCCAGGATGTTGGGGACTCTGGGGAATCATCTCGGTCGTTGTCTAAGTCATGGTCCTGGTTTGAGTTGGCTTCGGTGGGGACTGGGGGGCGGGGTTCACTGTTGACTCTCTCGACGAGGTTTTCTGTGGCCAGGATAATCCAGGGTAGGAGGGCGATCGCCCAGACTTCTCCCAGGGAGCCTCGTTGATAGATATCGACGAGGAAATAGGGGGAGAGGATGCCAAGGGCGGCGACGAGGATGGCAATCCAGCGGGGGAAGAGGCGATCGCTATAACGATATAAGCCGCCGCCGAAGACCAGCATGGCTAGGGCCATACTGGCAATGAGAGACCCCACCAGCCCCAGTCCTAGGGCCCGAAAGGGTAGGGTGGCGACCATGCACAGGGGAGGATAGAAGACAAAGGTGGCATTGCCAAAGCCAAAGTTGGAGAACTCTAGCCAGCGGGGATAGGCTTGTCCGGCAAAAAATTGATACTGATATTGCAGGGCCCAACTGAGATTAAAGTGGGTGGAATGGGTGATGGGGTAGCTACGCTCTAGCATCGGCGCGGTGGCGATGAGAATGACGGCGCTGAGGATGAGCCAACTTTGCCAGGGGCGAATCATAGGGAACAGGGAACAGGGGACAGGGAACAGGGGGAAGAAGAGGTAGGATGCGTCCCGGCATCAGGAGGGGTTTTGACCCAGGCCTATCGATTCAAACTTGCCGGAACGCATCGCTCAGGGGGTCAGTACCAGGATCTGAACCACATGCGGCGGTGGAAGGCTTCGGGGGAGAGGGGGAGTCCGATGTAGATGGGAAGCCAGAAGATGAAGCCGGCGATGATGAGGGCGATCGCACTCCAACTGAGAACCTGCCAGAGCCAATGTCGTTTGCTTAAGCTGAGGTCAACCCACCAGGCTAGGGTGAGAAAGGCGATTAGGGAGGCGCCCATGTAATGGTAAATGTAGGTGCAGCGGGAGACGGCGGCCCAGGGGAGGAAGTTGGCAAGGTATTGACTGATGAGAAAGGTATGGAAGCACCATTGGCGGGTGTTGATGGGGTCTTGGTTCCACCAGTCTCCTAGGGTGGATAACCAGGTGCCAATGAGGGCGCAGATGGCTAGGGTGGAAAGCCACCAGAGGATGGGATTGCCCATGGCATGGATATCGACGATGACACTCTCTCCGTTCACCTGGGGGCGATCGAAGTAATAGGCGACGGGACGACGCATCCAAATCCAACTGTGCCAGGGGGAACAGTAGGGATGCACGTCAACGGTGCTATCGATACTTTCGTGGTAGCCTAAAATTTGCCGCTGCATTTCGAGAAAGGTGAAGTTGGGGTGCAGTTGTAGGTGGGGAATCCATTGGAGTCTATAGAATACAAATGGAACAAACGCGAAACTAAAGCCAAGCTTTAAAAAGTCAATTTGGGTTAGTTGATGGAATAAATTTTCTCTGCTTTTAGTTTTATTTTTGTTTGTTTTTCGAGTTTTATCTTGAATGACTCGATGACCATTTTTTTGAGAGTCTACAGGAACTTGAATAGTTTGACTTGCTTGTTCTTTCTTCTGTTCTTGGAGTTTTGGAGGTCGCCAATATTTTATTTCTTCGAGTATCCAGGCAAAGGAGTATAGGAGAATAAATCCTAGCCAAAACCCGAGTCCGTTCCATTTAACTGAGGCAGAGGCTCCCAAGAATAGCCCAGTGGCGATGAGCCATTTAAAGTCTAGGTTTTGGGTTAGGGCTTGACCGAAGCACCAGAGTCCTAAAAGTCCAAAAAAGAGTAAATAGACGTTGATTAAACTGAGGCGAGATTCAACGAGGAGTAAGCCATCGAGGGCTGTGAAGCCGGCGGCTAGGAGGGTGAGGCGATCGCGATGGGTCCATTGGTAGGCGATCGCTCCGACGAGGAGGGGAATGAGTGAGCCAGTGAGGGCATTCAACCAGCGATAGGCCATGGCATCGAGGTCGCCCACTTCGCTGGCGGCTCGAAATGCCTCACCTCCCCCAAAGAGATGAGCATGAATCCAGATTCCTAGAGCCAGAAAATATTTCCCCAGGGGAGGATGGACATCAAATAAGTCCAGTTGTTTTAAATAGCTAAAGCCATGATCGGCGAAATAGATTTCGTCAAAAATTAGGGTATTGAGACGATTCAGTTGCCAAAATCGCAGCCCTAGGGAGAGGACAAAAATCAGCAATAGCCCCAAACTCAAATGGCGTCTGCGCCAAGCTTGAGGCAGAAATGACGGCCGGCTGGGTGCAAGGGAGGGAGGGGAGGAGGGGTTAGAGGAGGACAAGGTCTCTAAGTCAATGGAGTGATGGGCGGCTCAAGATCGTTTTTCATTCTAGCTTTTGTTTCTGGCGTCTAGGTGTTGCCGGACGGCCTCCGCCAGCCGTTTTGCACTGTCGGGGATGGCTAATTGTGCCATGGCGGTGGTCATCTGTTGCAGTTGGGTTGAGTCTTTGAGCAGGGTGGTGACTTCTGTTTCTAGCTGTTGGGGGGAGAGATGTTCTTGGCGAAAGAGGCGAGCGGCCCCGGCTTCCATAAAGCCAATGGCATTATGAAATTGATGGTCTTCGGCGGCGTAGGGAAAGGGAATGAGGATGGCTGGGGTTTGGGTGATGGCTAACTCGGTGAGGGAACCGGAACCGGCACGAGAAATGGCTAAGTCGGCCCGTTGTAGGAGGGCGGCAACGTTATGGTAAAAGGGCATTGAGCGATATTGGGGATGCTGTAAACTGTCGGCATCGGGGTCATTTTCGCCGGTGAGGTGAACCACCCAAGCGCCTAAGTCAAACCAGGCCGGCGCGGCTTGGCGGACCCGTTGATTGACGGCCACAGCCCCCTGACTGCCTCCCATGACGACGATGAGGGGAACTCCCTCGGGAATGTCTAAATCGAGGGGAGGGGGTTCGAGGAAGGAGGCGCGAACGGGGGTTCCCAGATGTAGGGTGGGATATTGGGTCAGTCGTCGTCCGGCTTCGGGGAAACCGACGGCGATGAGATCACACCACCGGGCAAACCATTTGCTGACTTTTCCGGGGATGGCGTTGGATTCATGAAGAATAACCGGCAGGTCTAGCGATCGCGCGGCTAAAATGGCCGGGGCGGCAATATAGCCTCCAGTGGTCAACACGCCATCAAACTGGCCCCGTTGCAGTAAGCGGCGACAGGTTAGGGTGGCGCGGAGGAGGCGATAGAGAACCCGCAGGGTTGATAATCCCGGACGAGATTGAAAGCCCTCAACTTGCACAAAATGCAGGGGATAGCGATCGCCCAAGAGTTGCCGTTCCAGGCGATCGGGGACTCCCAACCACTCAATCTCGACATCGCTGAGACATTCGGCGGTGGCTAGGGCCGGAAAGACATGACCCCCCGTACCACTGGCAGCAATCAGGAGACGTTTTGAGGCAGAATGGGGACGTTCCACAATGAACAATGAAGAATGAACAATTCACCCTTGATAATACACAGTCAAGACAAGACAATACGCCCCTAGGGAGCGGTGCGTTGCGGCCGTTTCGTCTTGCAGGCTCAAGGCTGATAACGATTGCAAGCCTACTGTTTAAGCGATGCGTTGCGGCCGTTTCGTCTTGCAGGCTCAAGGCTGATAACGATTGTAAGCCTACTGTCTAAGCGATGCGTTCCGGCAAGTTTGAATCGATGGGTCTAGGTTACAACCTCAACTGATGCCGGAACACATCCTACCCCTGTTCCCTGTTCCCTGTTCCCTGTTCCCTGTTCCTTATTCCTCCTCTCCATGGCACTCGTAAACCAACGCTATCGAATTTTAGAATCTCTCGGACGAGGAGGCTTTGGCGAGACGTTTCTCGTAGAAGACACGCAAATGCCCTCCCGACGGCGTTGTGTGCTAAAGCAGCTGAACCCCAGCAGTCGGGATGCGGCGACACAGCGGCTGATTGAGGACCGCTTTGGGCGAGAGGCGGCAATTTTGGAGTCTCTTGGGGAGAATCATCCTCAGATTCCTCGCCTTTATGCGTATTTTAGGGAGAATGAACAGTTCTATCTGGTTCAGGAGTGGATTGAGGGGCTGACGCTGACGGAACGGCTGAATCAGCAGGGGCGGTTGTCGGAGGCTGAGGTGCGTGGGCTGTTGCGGGATGTGCTGCCGGTGTTGGCGTTTGTTCATCAGCAGCGGATTGTCCATCGGGATATTAAGCCGGATAACATTATTTTGCGGCATCGTGATGGCAAGCCGGTGTTAATTGATTTTGGGGCGGTGCGGGAGACGATGACGACGGTGATGACGGGGTCAGGTTCTCCCACCAGTAGCATTGTGATTGGGACGCCGGGCTTTATGTCCAGTGAACAGGCGGCGGGCCGACCCCTGTTTTCCAGTGACCTTTATAGTTTGGGTTTGACGGCGATTTTTCTGTTGACGGGTAAGCTTCCTCAGGATTTGCCCAGCGATCCTCGGACTGGGGAGATTTCTTGGCAATCTCTGCTGACACTTCAGGATCGGCGTTTGGGGGAGGTGTTGAATCGGGCGATCGCATCTCATCCTCGCGATCGCTTCCCCAGTGCCAATGAGATGCTAGCGGCATTGGAGGGGTCGCCATCTCCCCCGGTGGCGGCGACAATGCCCCCTCCAACCTATTATGAGCCGACGGTGGCGGTGGCCCCCGGTTGGCAGAGCAGTAGTCCGCCGGAAACTCAGGTCACTCAAGCGGTGACGCCTCGGGGACCGGAGCGTATCTCCCCGAGTCCAGTGATGTATGGTTCTGAGTCTTCTGGGGGCAAGAAGGGGGTTCTCCTGCTGGCTCTATTACTGGGGGTCGTGGGTGGGGGAGTGATGGCCACGATAGCACTCCAGCCGCGCGATCGCGCTGGCCGAGATGAGGAGCCGGTGGTAGTCTCCCCAACTCCAGAACCGACTCCTGTGGCTACACCCACGCCGACGCCAACCCCCACGCCGACGCCGACACCCACGCCAACCCCCACCCCGACGCCCACGCCAACCCCGACGCCAGAACCCACCCCGGAACCTACCCCGGAACCTACCCCGGAACCCACCCCGGAACCTCGCCCTTCAATCCGTGATGCAACGCGGGACTATTATGCGGTCTTAGGGGGGGATGATATCTACAATCTCAGTTTGGGCTGGAATATGTTGTCGCAGGATATGCAAAATAATCCAAGGCTGCATCCTGATGGCTTTGAGAGTTATCAGGAGTGGTGGAGTAGTGTGGAATCGGTGAGAGTCAATGAGATTCGCGTTTTGGAGGAAGAGCGGGATCAGGCCCGGGTTGAGGTGAGTGTGACCTATCAGATGGAGGATGGCCGGGTGTCTAATGACCGACAGCAGCTAATTTGGCGCTGGCAGGAGTCGGGGAATCTCTGGGTGATTGATGGAACGCGACGCCCGTAGAGGGACTGTTGGGGGTGGGGGTAATCTCCTTGAGGGGATTAGAGGGAGATGAGATGGGTATTTTGGGAGACGAGGTCTTCTTTGCTTAGGTTTTTGCCGAGCTGGTTGGGATGGATATAGACCTCAAGTTCTGCGAGACATTGGGAATCGAGGGCGGCGAGGGTTTCTAGGGCCTGTTTCTGTTCGTCTTCGGAATGGACGGGGGAGAAGATGGGTTCGAGATGGTCGCTGATGAGGAGGAGGGTGACAAGGACATATTCACTCTCGCCCTCGGTATCTGGGGAGGATTCGGGACGGTCCTGAACTCGTTCTAGGAGGTTGAGGTGTTGGAAGGCTTTGTCGACTCGTTCGGCTTGCTTGTAGTGGATGGAGTTGGCCCAGATATGGGTCCAGGATTCTGGGTTTCGCAGCAGCGTCAGGGCAATGTCTTGGAGGAGTTGGGCGCGATCGCCAGATGTCCTGGGGGTTCGTTGGCTAAGCTCCAGCAGCTCGGTATGGAGATTGTCAACTTGTCCGAGAAGGGCAAGTTGCAGTTTGGTGACGGTTGCGCTTTGCCGAGGGGAGGGAGTGGGGGTAAAGGGTTGGCTGTTTGGGGAGTTCTCCTGAAATTCTTGAGCTTTGCGCAGTAGGAACATCCCTAGGAAGATGAGGATGAAGAGAAAATCTATGAAACCTAGGGGACGGGAACGGCGGGAACCGGTACCTGAGGAACCGCCAATTCCTCGACTGCTGCGACTGGTGGAGCGAGACCGGGAGGAGCCACGAGAACGAGAACGCCCAAATGAGCCACCTCGGCTGCGGCCACCTCCACCTCGTCGGGCTTCGACTTGTTCTAGGCCAACTTCTAGGGAGGGGTTGGATGGTGGACCGTGAATTTGCAGACCGTTGACGGAGAGAACAGCCAGGAGACTGGTCAGGAAAAGAAGTAAACGCTGCATGGGGGTAAGCCGGAGGTCTTTCCGAGGTGAGTCGTCCGGTTCCACGTTAACACCGTGATTTGCTGGCCTGTGTGGTTAAACCCTGACTGTTGAGGGGATCGGCTATAGGGACGATCGCCCCTGATTCCGATGAGTCAACCCAGACAGAGGGATGGCGTGTTACGACGTAACGTTTCATTAAAAAGCCGATGACGAGATTTGAACTCGTGACCGCTCGATTACGAATCGAGTGCTCTACCACTGAGCTACATCGGCAAACAATTTACTATTTTAACATCTTTTGGGGACTTGTCAATGGAGGAGTTGGCAAGAATCTGCGCCGGTGAGCGGATCGGAGGCGGAGAGTTTGTTACACTGGGGGATGTTCTCTTGTCTAAGCCTGTACGGCGCACTCTTATGCAGAAACGCACTCCCCTCGAAACGACTAATTTGATGCGTCGCGCGGAGGAACTGGTCGACGCGGCATCGAACCGTTATCGTATCACTGTCCAGGTGGCGAACCGCGCGAAACGGCGGCGTTATGAGGATTTTGATAATTTGGATGAGCCGGGGATGAAACCGGTGGTGCGGGCGATTGTGGAGATGTCGGACGAGCTGACGCAACCGGAAATTATTGGTGACTAGCTTGGGGTGGTGTTGGTGATTCTTGTGTCTTATTTTTGACCTGGCTTGGACTTGTTATGTCTTCCCGATTGCAAAAGCGATTAACTCATGTGCTGGTGATTGCCTTAAGTCTGATGGCGTTGACGGTGGTGGCGGCCCGGGGGGGCGAGTTGCGATCGCCCTCTGGGGGGGATGAGCCGGGGATGATGCTGGTGCAACGACCTCGGGAAACTCGGGATATCTGGCGCCAGGTGTACGAGTTGATGCCGGAGTTACCTCGGGAGGATCAGTATGTGAGCCGGGAGACGGGGGAGGTGGATGAGGAGAATACTCTCATCTCACGGCTGGTTCGCTATCACATTTTTGTCAGGGGACGTCCTCACCCCTTTCGCTTAGATTGGCGGCTGACGCTGGCGGATTATTTGGGGGCCCATGAGCGCATGAGTTGGGAGACGTATCCGGGGGCGAATGTGTTGACGGAGAATCCGTTGGCGGGGGACCAGGCGGCGATCGCCAGTTTAAGTCGTCAGGAGCGCGATCGCTTGGTTCATGTGTTGACGAGTCTTTTTAATCCTGATTATCTGGCTCTGTTGGAGCAGCAGGCGAACCGGGAGTTAGCGGTGGCGGAGGAGGCTCCGGAGGAACTGGAGTGGGAAGAGACGCCGCAACGCCAGATTCCGCGATTGCCTCAGTCGGGGGATGCGGAGTTACTGTTGCCATAAGTGTTGAGGGTGAGTGATGTCTGATCGCGATCGCTATTTGGCGGTGATTGATAAAATCCTGGAGAGTACGCTGGCGGGACGGGTGCGCTCGGTGGAACAGGTGTATCAACGGTTGTTGCGGGAGATTCGGCCGGGGACGTCGGAGATTTTTGAACGCTGTCTGTTGGAACGTCGGGAGAGTTTGGAGGCGTCGGCGGGAACGTCGTCGAAGGTGACGCGCAAGTTACGGGCGTTACAGACGATTGAGGGCCAGTTGCAACGCTGGGACCAGGAGCATCAAACGACGGCGGCGGTGACGACGACGGTGAAAAGGCTGGTGGGAGCGCCGCTGGAGGAGCGGTTGGCGCTGTTGGTGGAGGTGCTGGACCCGAATCAGGAACGACCTTGGACGAGCGATCGCCTGAAGCAGTTGGCTCAGGAGTTACAGGCTCAGGGGGAGAGCCATCTGCAACAGTTGGGGCTGGGGTTGCGGGATGGGTTGGCTCGCTTTGGGGAGTTGGAGGGGGATTTGGTGAGTTGGATGTATGAGGGGGGAAATCGCTCCCTGGGGTTTGGGGGGGCTGGGGAGCAGCCGGGCCCTTGGTCGTTGTGGGGGCGTAAGACGGAGGCTTATTTCCCTCGGGAGTTGTTTGGGACGTTGCAACGGGGGGAGTCGCTGGAGGCGTTGGCTCAGCGTCATCTGGATTTGGGCGATCGCGCTTGGTTGGAGTTGGCGGTGCTGTTGCAGGGCTTGCAGCGGGGTTTGGTGCTGTGGTTCGATCGCCAGCCCTATAGTTCCAAGATGGGGAAACAACTGTCGGTGAGTACGTTTTTGGTGTTTGCGTCGATTTGGGGTCAGTTGTCTCAGGGGTTTGCGAGCCGTGGGGGGTTGGCGGACTGTTGTTTTCAGATGACGTTGCAGATTTTACGCAGTTTTGCGCAGCGGGAGACGTTTCCGCTGTATGGGGGGGTGTTTGCGTCGTTTTCTGGGGAGTATTTGCAGCAGACGTTGGCCTATTTGGAGGTTCCGTTGCGGCGGGTGGAGGGAACTCAGGAGAAGGCCAGGATTTTGACGTTGTTGGGCTATTCGCAGCGGGCGTTGGGGGATTATGAGCGGGCGCAAGGGTTGCATGAGGAGGCGTTGGCGATCGCGCAGCAGGCGGGCGATCGTGCGTGTGAGTTAGCGAATTATAATCATTTGAGTCGCTTGTGTTTGTCTCGGAGGGAGTATACGGAGGCGATTGATCGCAGTCAGCGGGCGTTGATTTTGTCGCGCCAGGTGGGCGATCGCTTGGGGGTGGCGAATGCGTTGGTGAATTTGGGCTATTCGGAGGTGTTGGCGGCGCAACAGGTGGAACGGCTGGATGAAGAGTTGTCTGAACGGGCGTTGGGTTATTTGGAGCAGGGGTTGGCGTTGTCGCAGCAGTTGGGCGATCGCCAGAGTTTAGCGCTGTGTCATTATAGTTTGGGGTTGGCGTATTTGTTGTTGGAGCAGCCTTCGGCGGCGGTGGGGTATTTGCTGAAGGGGGTGGAGGCGGCTCAGTCGTCGGGGGATTTGTATTTGCGGGGGTTGAGTTTGGCGGCGCTGGCGGAGGGGTATTATGGGCTTCAGGATTGGCCGCGGGCGGTGCTGATGGGGGCGATCGCGGCCTATGTGTTACGTCAGATTGAGGCGCGGGAATGGCGACAGGCGGCGGGGGTGTTGTCTCTGCTGCGGGGCCAGTTGGGGGAGGCGGAGTTTGAGGGCTTGTTGAGTGGGGGGCGATCGCAGATTATTGCGGTGATTGGGGTGGATGGGTATGATTATCTGCCGCAATTGTTGGAGGAGTTTTAGGGGGTTCCGAAGATGGCTTGTTCGACGCCGTCTCCGAAGACGGCGTTTTCGATGTCTTCTCGGCTGAGGGAGTATGGGAAGGAGCGGGAACGGCTGTCATCGCTACTGGGGCTGGCGTTTTTGTCGAGGTAGCCTACGATGAGGCGATCGACGTCGAGCCAGATGTCGGCGTCCCATTGGGGGCGTTCGACGCGCCAGTGGTGGAGTTCTTGGGGGTCTTGTTCGCAGCCGAGCGATCGGAGCCAATCTTCGATGTCGGGGAGGGGGTGGTTATAGAGGGGCGTGTCAGCAGAGGGGGTCATATCGCGCAACAAAACTTAAGATTCTCTCTCTCTATTGTAGGGGAGAAACGGGGGAGAGGCTAGGCGTTAGAGGGGATCACCCCGCCAGACGGCGATTCCGATAGCGAGCAGGAGACAGCCGAGGAGGGAGGCTCCCATGAGGAGGAGGGCGAAGAGTTCGCCGGGGGAGAGGGGGCGATCGATGGGATCGAGATAGGCGTGGTTGGGGGAATGGCCGGAGGCGCCTGGGGGGCGGTTGAGGGGGGGAGTGGGCTGCATGACGGAGATACGGGAATAGCGAATTTTCAGGTCATAGGCGGCGCGGCGTTCGGGGTTACTGAGGGTGGCGTAGGCTTCGTTGAGTTGTTGGAATTTCCCTTTGGCGATGTGGGGGGGGAGAGTGGTGGTATCGGGGTGATAGCGTTTGCTGAGTTGACGGTAGGCTTGGCGAATTTCGATGACGGAGGCGGAGGGGTGCAGGCCGAGGAGGCCATAGTAGTTTTTACCGATGGCGGCGAGGCGATGCTGGAGGGTTTGTGAGTTGGGTTGGGCGCGATGTTGTGTCACGGCGCTGAGAGGGTGGTTTAGGGTCTCCTCATTTTAACTGACCTGTCCGGGGTTTTTGTGGAGGGTTGTGGTTGTTGGGGGGAAACGGCGCAGGCGACAGGGTGAAACACCCGATTTTTTTAAAAAATCGAGTGTTTGGTATTCGACCCTAGATGTCATAAGGGATCTACTTCCTCAGTTGCAGGTTCTCAAGTTTAAGTACTCGGCTTCAATCCCTCAAAGGGATTTTAGGGAATTGCAAGGCTTCTGGCGGGCTTGATTTAGGCGGTGGCCATAGTTTCAATCCCTCAAAGGGATTTTAGGGAATTGCAAGAACCGCGACCCCGAGGAGTTTCGCGGTTGGGCTAGGGAGCAGTTTCAATCCCTCAAAGGGATTTTAGGGAATTGCAAGCTTTCTTCACGATACTGTAGGAGAAGGGGAGGTTGTTTCAATCCCTCAAAGGGATTTTAGGGAATTGCAAGCTCTGGGTGGTTTAATCTTTTCTTCTCCCCCCCTTGTTTCAATCCCTCAAAGGGATTTTAGGGAATTGCAAGCCGCCACTGTTGGTCTGGGAGGCTCTAATTCCTCGGGGTTTCAATCCCTCAAAGGGATTTTACGGAATTGCAAGATTAACTCGGAATATTCGGGTTGCCCGAATTGCTGAACGTTTCAATCCCTCAAAGGGATTTTAGGGAATTGCAAGAGAAGCTTGAGAAAGTCCGGGTTTTGATTTCCCGGAGTTTCAATCCCTCAAAGGGATTTTAGGGAATTGCAAGGCTAGCCCAGCAGCGGGGCCAGTATTTTGATGAGGCGTTTCAATCCCTCGAAGGGATTTTAGGGAATTGCAAGTTTTCCTCTATCTATCCAGAGGGCTTTCACCCTCTTGGTTTCAATCCCTCAAAGGGATTTTAGGGAATTGCAAGAGCATTCGCTCAGCCAGTATCGCGAGAGGTAGGTTTCAATCCCTCAAAGGGATTTTAGGGAATTGCAAGAATTTGTAGGTTCACACTGCTGTGAATCGTATTGCTGCGTTTCAATCCCTCAAAGGGATTTTAGGGAATTGCAAGTCCATCTCTCCCAAGAAAGGCTATTTTTGATTGGAAGTTTCAATCCCTCAAAGGGATTTTAGGGAATTGCAAGGTGGAAGGAATGACTATCGTAGGGCCAAGTGTAACGTTTCAATCCCTCGAAGGGATTTTAGGGAATTGCAAGAGTATTGAACCCCGAGGTTATACCGTCCCTGCACAGAGACCAAGTTTCAATCCCTCGAAGGGATTTTAGGGAATTGCAAGAAGGTGCGGTGGCCTCCAAGTTGTTTGCCTATCTCGTTTCAATCCCTCGAAGGGATTTTAGGGAATTGCAAGGGGGTGGTTATGTGTCACCGACAAAGAGGACTACCAGTTTCAATCCCTCGAAGGGATTTTAGGGAATTGCAAGACGATCGCGATCCTTGGGGCAGATGGCCCAACGGAAAGTTTCAATCCCTCGAAGGGATTTTAGGGAATTGCAAGCGGAGAGAATCTAGTGGGATGGCAACTGATCGGCGTTTCAATCCCTCGAAGGGATTTTAGGGAATTGCAAGAGTGGAGAGGAGATGAAGGGTTATCGTAAAAGGTGAGTTTCAATCCCTCAAAGGGATTTTAGGGAATTGCAAGGTAATCTGCACCTCCTCTCCATTCTGAATGGAGGTCTTGTTTCAATCCCTCAAAGGGATTTTAGGGAATTGCAAGTCGGGAGAACTGGGGAATGGGAAAGTATCAAGAATTCGTTTCAATCCCTCAAAGGGATTTTAGGGAATTGCAAGAATACTACCGGGGAGAGTTTAGCCTTCTCAAATTGCTAGTTTCAATCCCTCAAAGGGATTTTAGGGAATTGCAAGAGGAAGGGCTATGTTGCCGGTTCAGGAGTCCAGGGTTTCAATCCCTCAAAGGGATTTTAGGGAATTGCAAGATGGCATGGTAGATATTCATGGTTTCCTTTCTTCTAGTTTCAATCCCTCAAAGGGATTTTAGGGAATTGCAAGGCTGATGGCAATTTCCCCGGTAGTAATACCGGGGTTAGTTTCAATCCCTCAAAGGGATTTTAGGGAATTGCAAGGGTTTCCGAGTCTGCCTGCAACCCCTTGGCTACAGTTTCAATCCCTCAAAGGGATTTTAGGGAATTGCAAGAGAAGGAAGGCAGTCCCCCGCTGTATTTTTGGGAAGTTTCAATCCCTCAAAGGGATTTTAGGGAATTGCAAGCTTCCAGCCGAAAGACTTTAGCATCCTTGTCACTCACGTTTCAATCCCTCAAAGGGATTTTAGGGAATTGCAAGAATATCTTGGGGAAGCGCGGTGTCTATGTGTACACCGTTTCAATCCCTCAAAGGGATTTTAGGGAATTGCAAGAAGGTATTGAAGGAGGTGAAAGAAGAAGGGAAGTGTTTCAATCCCTCAAAGGGATTTTAGGGAATTGCAAGACTAGCGCGTCATGACCCTTATGCCGTCTCTTTGCTAGTTTCAATCCCTCAAAGGGATTTTAGGGAATTGCAAGTTGTGTTTTCAGAGGAGTCATTTATCATGCTCCGTTTCAATCCCTCAAAGGGATTTTAGGGAATTGCAAGGAGTCTAGATTCTCTGGCTTCAGCATTTTTTTCATGTTTGTTTCAATCCCTCAAAGGGATTTTAGGGAATTGCAAGGCGGCATTAAAAATTTCTTCCGTAAGGGTTCGTTGGCTCATAAGTTTCAATCCCTCAAAGGGATTTTAGGGAATTGCAAGAATTGCCTTATACAAATTCTTTTCTCTTTCCTTGTTTCAATCCCTCAAAGGGATTTTAGGGAATTGCAAGGGGTGTCACCCCCCCCGCACATCTACGAATCACCAAGGTTTCAATCCCTCAAAGGGATTTTAGGGAATTGCAAGAGCTCATATTCGATGGGGGTGACCGTCTTTCTATCCGTTTCAATCCCTCAAAGGGATTTTAGGGAATTGCAAGCGGCTAACGCGGTGATATCGACCATTCCAGCTAAGTTTCAATCCCTCAAAGGGATTTTAGGGAATTGCAAGAGGAGTCGGGGTCTGACTCAGAGCCATCACCACTCACGTTTCAATCCCTCAAAGGGATTTTAGGGAATTGCAAGCGGAAAAAACTACAGCACGTCAATGCCGTGGCCACGTTTCAATCCCTCAAAGGGATTTTAGGGAATTGCAAGTCGAGGCAGGGCTGCTGCGGCTAGGGCTGGCAGGTTTCAATCCCTCAAAGGGATTTTAGGGAATTGCAAGCGACCTCCTTCAGATGCGGATAGCGCGGCTTCAATCTGTTTCAATCCCTCAAAGGGATTTTAGGGAATTGCAAGGTAAGGCTTGGGTTTGGTCTGTTGTTTGTCCATGTTTCAATCCCTCAAAGGGATTTTAGGGAATTGCAAGGACATCGATTACTCACGACTTCGCTCTCTCAATTCTCAAATCGTTTCAATCCCTCAAAGGGATTTTAGGGAATTGCAAGGCTTCTGTTGCCGAGTTTGACGATGATGAAGCTACAGTTTCAATCCCTCAAAGGGATTTTAGGGAATTGCAAGGATTTTTGCACCACAAACAAAGGCTTATTGCATAGCTCGCGTTTCAATCCCTCAAAGGGATTTTAGGGAATTGCAAGTTGCATTTGCCCCTCGCACCTCTTTACCTGTTTTTCCGTGTTTCAATCCCTCAAAGGGATTTTAGGGAATTGCAAGGAGACCCCCTACCAGTATTGGTGTCTCCTTCCAAATTACGTTTCAATCCCTCAAAGGGATTTTAGGGAATTGCAAGATTGAAAATCTCCCTGAGCCCGATGAGGGTACTTTTTACATGTTTCAATCCCTCAAAGGGATTTTAGGGAATTGCAAGTTTCTTCCCCGATGAATACAGTATCCAATTCCTGTGTTTCAATCCCTCAAAGGGATTTTAGGGAATTGCAAGTGAGCAAGAGGAGGCGGGAACTACCGAGTTCAAAGTTTCAATCCCTCAAAGGGATTTTAGGGAATTGCAAGCTTGAGAATGGGGTCATTATGGTCGAGGGGCAAGTTTCAATCCCTCAAAGGGATTTTAGGGAATTGCAAGCATCGTTAGCACCGTCTAGGGGGATAGATTCCCCGTAATGTTTCAATCCCTCAAAGGGATTTTAGGGAATTGCAAGAGTAATCGATGTCAGCATAGTTCTGTTTGGTAAAAGTTTCAATCCCTCAAAGGGATTTTAGGGAATTGCAAGAATTAAGCGGATTGCGCATACTGTAGCAAGGATGGAGTTTCAATCCCTCAAAGGGATTTTAGGGAATTGCAAGGGGCGTCTCCCTACTATCAGTGGTCTGGCTCGGTGGTGGTTTCAATCCCTCAAAGGGATTTTAGGGAATTGCAAGCCTCCAGAGCCTAGAAGAATTAAGCTCATAAGCCGCCCCAGTTTCAATCCCTCAAAGGGATTTTAGGGAATTGCAAGTTGCACGACTGGGGAACACGATGGAAGAAGGGGTATTGTTTCAATCCCTCAAAGGGATTTTAGGGAATTGCAAGGTGTAATCCACGAATAGGCAAGATTGCGGGTAGTGGTTTCAATCCCTCAAAGGGATTTTAGGGAATTGCAAGCTTTGGGGTTTGCTCCCACCATTCTGTCAGTTCGTTTCAATCCCTCAAAGGGATTTTAGGGAATTGCAAGGATCCCTGGGTAGCCGGGAGTAACCGAGCAGCTAAGTTTCAATCCCTCAAAGGGATTTTAGGGAATTGCAAGGGATTTTCTCGTGCTACTTACTCTGTCTGATACCTACGTTTCAATCCCTCAAAGGGATTTTAGGGAATTGCAAGGGTCTTCTCGGGTGAGTTCACCTTGTACTGCCCGGGTTTCAATCCCTCAAAGGGATTTTAGGGAATTGCAAGTGCCACCGCTGACCTCGTAGTCATACCCCTCACGGTAGTTTCAATCCCTCAAAGGGATTTTAGGGAATTGCAAGCCGATCGCGCCGCTGCTGCTAACTGGGTTGCCGCCGCCTGGTTTCAATCCCTCAAAGGGATTTTAGGGAATTGCAAGCTATCAATCGCCTTCAAGATAGCGACAGCAGTATGGATTGGTTTCAATCCCTCAAAGGGATTTTAGGGAATTGCAAGCACCGCCCCAGGAGACGGGGCAGCCACAGCACCGGTTTCAATCCCTCAAAGGGATTTTAGGGAATTGCAAGCTGGAGGTTGTGGCGGCAGTTGGCGAGGCTGCGATCGCGTTTCAATCCCTCAAAGGGATTTTAGGGAATTGCAAGGTTGTTCAATGATGGCGTATTGAGGCCTGACTTGTTTCAATCCCTCAAAGGGATTTTAGGGAATTGCAAGTATCGCGCGATCGCCCACCTCGATAGCCAACTTTTCGTTTCAATCCCTCAAAGGGATTTTAGGGAATTGCAAGGAGAACCGGCGCTGCCCTCAATCTAATCTCCCTGGGGTTTCAATCCCTCAAAGGGATTTTAGGGAATTGCAAGTTGTCCTATAGCCCAATGCAAATGCTCACGAGTTTCAATCCCTCAAAGGGATTTTAGGGAATTGCAAGGAAAATCGCGGCAACCTGCTGGTTGCACTACGAGACTTTTCTTAGTATGGTTTCAATCCCTCAAAGGGATTTTAGGGAATTGCAAGCAAACTATCTACCGAAACAATACCCGTTTCAGGATTGGTTTCAATCCCTCAAAGGGATTTTAGGGAATTGCAAGATGCCCCAGCGTCTGAGCTTCCTCAGCCCGACCAGTTTCAATCCCTCAAAGGGATTTTAGGGAATTGCAAGAGCTGGCAAGATAGCCCTCCTAGCGGAATTTGCTATTTTGTTTCAATCCCTCAAAGGGATTTTAGGGAATTGCAAGGGCTGTGGCGATCGCGGCTTTGATTGCGGCCGTCAATATAGTTTCAATCCCTCAAAGGGATTTTAGGGAATTGCAAGCTGCATTTCATGCTGAATGCCAAGCTGACGCAATTGCTCTTCTGTTTCAATCCCTCAAAGGGATTTTAGGGAATTGCAAGGAGTGGTTCCGGGGCCTCAACCCGGATTGCCTGGTTTCAATCCCTCAAAGGGATTTTAGGGAATTGCAAGCCTTGATTTGGATTGGAAGAAGTATTCCGGGCTGACCGTTTCAATCCCTCAAAGGGATTTTAGGGAATTGCAAGACGCCGCAACCCCACTTCTGCCACTCCAGGAGTCCAAGTTTCAATCCCTCAAAGGGATTTTAGGGAATTGCAAGGTCAAAATCCGCTTAATCCTGCTCTTGCAATCCGTTTCAATCCCTCAAAGGGATTTTAGGGAATTGCAAGCTGCCAGAAGGGTCGAGTTCTGGTACTGCAAATTAGCGTTTCAATCCCTCAAAGGGATTTTAGGGAATTGCAAGTTACCGCAATATAGACGCGGGGATTATCTTGGGCCTAGTTTCAATCCCTCAAAGGGATTTTAGGGAATTGCAAGACTGCCCGTTTATCGCCACGTAAACCTCGTCTTGGGTGTTTCAATCCCTCAAAGGGATTTTAGGGAATTGCAAGTCGACTGGAAAACGACAACTACCAACCCTAGTTCTGTTTCAATCCCTCAAAGGGATTTTAGGGAATTGCAAGGGGAGTCATTTGCCAGGGGGGTTTACCGATTAGCATGAGTTTCAATCCCTCAAAGGGATTTTAGGGAATTGCAAGAATCAGCGGGCCAAGCTTTTGGGTTAATTGGTCTATAGTTTCAATCCCTCAAAGGGATTTTAGGGAATTGCAAGTCAGCCGCCAGAAATCGCAAGAAGCGCAGCCCTTCGTTTCAATCCCTCAAAGGGATTTTAGGGAATTGCAAGTTGCGCCATTTCATCAGTACGAAGAAAGCAGTAGCCAGTTTCAATCCCTCAAAGGGATTTTAGGGAATTGCAAGTTAGTGATTTGTTGGTTGGTATCACCAATGCCATGTTTCAATCCCTCAAAGGGATTTTAGGGAATTGCAAGGAGGAGGTGAGGGACGCCGGCCGCACTTCGATAAATCGTTTCAATCCCTCAAAGGGATTTTAGGGAATTGCAAGGTCGGAGTAGGAGTTGGGGCAGGAGTGGGAGGATTTGTTTCAATCCCTCAAAGGGATTTTAGGGAATTGCAAGCTGAATTACAGTATTCCGAAAAGCTTCATTCAGTCCTGTTTCAATCCCTCAAAGGGATTTTAGGGAATTGCAAGAGGTGATGCCATCCTTGTGGCTGGTTCTCGCAATTGTTTCAATCCCTCAAAGGGATTTTAGGGAATTGCAAGCGAGCAGGAACTCGTGATATTGCTTCACTCTGTTTCTGTTTCAATCCCTCAAAGGGATTTTAGGGAATTGCAAGCATTGAAAGAACGCGATATAGCGCTCTCCGTCTAAAAGTTTCAATCCCTCAAAGGGATTTTAGGGAATTGCAAGGTTGCAGGAATTTTTTGCGCGCGTCCGGCCCCAACAAAAGTTTCAATCCCTCAAAGGGATTTTAGGGAATTGCAAGGCTAGAAAGCTACTGCACTACTCTCGGGGCTGAACCCAACAAAAGTTTCAATCCCTCAAAGGGATTTTAGGGAATTGCAAGGGAAATATGCGAGACGATGACATTGATTTGGCTAGTTTCAATCCCTCAAAGGGATTTTAGGGAATTGCAAGATGGGGTCGCAACTGATATTCTCAAAGTTCTTTCCCTGTTTCAATCCCTCAAAGGGATTTTAGGGAATTGCAAGATTTGTCCCGCTTTGAATCGAGTATCGAATGACTCGTTTCAATCCCTCAAAGGGATTTTAGGGAATTGCAAGCTGTCATCATCGCCGGGAAGCGACTGCTTACTGTCCCCGCTTCTCTCGTTTCAATCCCTCAAAGGGATTTTAGGGAATTGCAAGCAATCAACTCGCCCACGGGGTATTCGGGCGCGTGACTGATGTTTCAATCCCTCAAAGGGATTTTAGGGAATTGCAAGGGCGACCGGCATCGCCCAAACAGCCCTCCAGCATATTGAGGTTTCAATCCCTCAAAGGGATTTTAGGGAATTGCAAGGTTGCCGGTAGCTTGTCCCCTAAACCTGAGCTACCCGTTTCAATCCCTCAAAGGGATTTTAGGGAATTGCAAGTCTACGGTCGCACCGCAGGTAAACTCCGGTTGCAGATGGGGATTGTTTCAATCCCTCAAAGGGATTTTAGGGAATTGCAAGAAATCGGCTGAAATCCATACCACAACAGGGTTTAGTTTCAATCCCTCAAAGGGATTTTAGGGAATTGCAAGCCTCAACGGGAAAACAATCCCCGCTCTCATCGAAAGTTTCAATCCCTCAAAGGGATTTTAGGGAATTGCAAGCATCCCTGAGTCTGTCATTGCCCAGTGGATTATCACTGTTTCAATCCCTCAAAGGGATTTTAGGGAATTGCAAGTTTTCTTGGTCTTGCAGAGTTTAATCCGGTCGAGGATGTTTCAATCCCTCAAAGGGATTTTAGGGAATTGCAAGATTAGGGTAGGCTTAACCGAGGATTGCAAAAATAAGTCCTCGTTTCAATCCCTCAAAGGGATTTTAGGGAATTGCAAGCTACGAGAAAAAGGCGATGAATCCTACGGTTTCATTGTTTCAATCCCTCAAAGGGATTTTAGGGAATTGCAAGGCACACCTACCAACCACTTTATCCATATTCCCATTATGTTTCAATCCCTCAAAGGGATTTTAGGGAATTGCAAGAGTCGCCTCCCGTGTCGAGCGCAAGCTCCAAAATCAGCAAGTTTCAATCCCTCAAAGGGATTTTAGGGAATTGCAAGTCAAGGACAAATCCCTTGTTGGCGAACCTTATGTTTCAATCCCTCAAAGGGATTTTAGGGAATTGCAAGGTTGGAGGCGCTGAATCATACACAGTCAAGGCTTCGGTTTCAATCCCTCAAAGGGATTTTAGGGAATTGCAAGGGAAAGAAGATTTGGCCAATGATTGACGAACTGCTATCGTTTCAATCCCTCAAAGGGATTTTAGGGAATTGCAAGAAGGTCTCCCTAATCTCCTTCGGGCTAATTTTCCGTTTCAATCCCTCAAAGGGATTTTAGGGAATTGCAAGTTGAGATGGATGCAATGATAATTACCCGGGCAAGGTTGTTTCAATCCCTCAAAGGGATTTTAGGGAATTGCAAGTTGAGATGGATGCAATGATAATTACCCGGGCAAGGTTGTTTCAATCCCTCAAAGGGATTTTAGGGAATTGCAAGTTCTTGTCTCAATTATAGCCTGTTTGCAAGGTATAGTTTCAATCCCTCAAAGGGATTTTAGGGAATTGCAAGCAGCCAGCCGGAGCAACGACCGACGCAGAGGGAAACCAGTTTCAATCCCTCAAAGGGATTTTAGGGAATTGCAAGCACAAAGTTAACTTCCTGGGAACGGCGATCGCCCAGTTTCAATCCCTCAAAGGGATTTTAGGGAATTGCAAGGGCCAGGGCCGGCGCGCGCTGTGACAGACTTTAAGCTTTGTTTCAATCCCTCAAAGGGATTTTAGGGAATTGCAAGAGGCATAAGCTTATAGATTTTAATAATCGAAAGCATAGTTTCAATCCCTCAAAGGGATTTTAGGGAATTGCAAGCTTGACCCTATACTTGTCTTATCGGTTCACCTACACCCGTTTCAATCCCTCAAAGGGATTTTAGGGAATTGCAAGCGGTCGATAAAGTTGATAGCTGCACGAAAAGCGGAAAGGTTTCAATCCCTCAAAGGGATTTTAGGGAATTGCAAGAAGTGATAGCGCTTCATAGAGAAAAGCAAGGGTGGGTTTCAATCCCTCAAAGGGATTTTAGGGAATTGCAAGTTGGATTGACTGGGGTTATATTGAGTACATACCAGTTTCAATCCCTCAAAGGGATTTTAGGGAATTGCAAGGGGATTCCGGTAGCTAACCTACCCGCTAACCCACAAGAGTTTCAATCCCTCAAAGGGATTTTAGGGAATTGCAAGATAAACGCTATATAGTAGTTACTACTGGTTATTTGTTTCAATCCCTCAAAGGGATTTTAGGGAATTGCAAGGTGCGCCAGATCGCCTCGCCATCTGTGATAGTGAGTTTCAATCCCTCAAAGGGATTTTAGGGAATTGCAAGAGCCGACGGGCAGCAGACCGGCACCGAAACAACAGTTTCAATCCCTCAAAGGGATTTTAGGGAATTGCAAGGCAAAATCCGGCAAATCCCAAGAAGCACAAACAGGTTTCAATCCCTCAAAGGGATTTTAGGGAATTGCAAGTCACTACCACCGGGCCGCCTCTAACCCCAACTATTCAGTTTCAATCCCTCAAAGGGATTTTAGGGAATTGCAAGTATCGAAGGGAAAAGAATCGACGAGAAGCCCCTTACAATGTTTCAATCCCTCAAAGGGATTTTAGGGAATTGCAAGAAGAATTCCTGGAGGGGCGAGTCTCCAGAAGTAAGAGTTTCAATCCCTCAAAGGGATTTTAGGGAATTGCAAGCGGAATGGAGGTTTCTTATGCCTGTTCAAAAACGAGTTTCAATCCCTCAAAGGGATTTTAGGGAATTGCAAGCTCCAACCGCACACCCTCCTCTGGATAGCGAAAATCCACAGGTTTCAATCCCTCAAAGGGATTTTAGGGAATTGCAAGTTCTCTTTGCTGTAGAGATAAGAGTTGCTGGGTAGGTTTCAATCCCTCAAAGGGATTTTAGGGAATTGCAAGTTGCCATCCGCGATCGTCGAGTTCTAAGGACGCGGTTTCAATCCCTCAAAGGGATTTTAGGGAATTGCAAGAATACAAGTCATTTATGGATACCGTCAAGGAACAACAGCGGTTTCAATCCCTCAAAGGGATTTTAGGGAATTGCAAGAAATCATCAGTCACTATTCATTGGATAAATGAAGGTTTCAATCCCTCAAAGGGATTTTAGGGAATTGCAAGTTGGGCGGCACTCTTTATTCACAGAAATCCCGAAAAAAGTTTCAATCCCTCAAAGGGATTTTAGGGAATTGCAAGATGGAAGAAGCTCACAGAAATCGATTGTTTCCATAGCGTTTCAATCCCTCAAAGGGATTTTAGGGAATTGCAAGCTTAATATTACCGGCTCGGAATGCCTTATCGATTAAATGTTTCAATCCCTCAAAGGGATTTTAGGGAATTGCAAGGGAGAAAAGCACCTGAAATCAGATTGATATTCTCCGGGTTTCAATCCCTCAAAGGGATTTTAGGGAATTGCAAGGCACCTTGCTTGATTTTCCAATCGAGGAAAAATACGGGTTTCAATCCCTCAAAGGGATTTTAGGGAATTGCAAGTGAGAAAAATTCTGAGATTGAGCAAGGAGAGTAGGTTTCAATCCCTCAAAGGGATTTTAGGGAATTGCAAGGCTTTTTTTATCGCAATGCCTTTGCTCTTATTTCGTTTCAATCCCTCAAAGGGATTTTAGGGAATTGCAAGAATACCATCGCAACATTGATGCGATGGATTGTCTCCGTTTCAATCCCTCAAAGGGATTTTAGGGAATTGCAAGGGAGGGTATGAGGACTATTGCCATTTGTATTCCTGTTTCAATCCCTCAAAGGGATTTTAGGGAATTGCAAGTTGATTAAAGGCATTACACTAATTCCTCGATTGAAATGTTTCAATCCCTCAAAGGGATTTTAGGGAATTGCAAGCAGGTGTCATCTGAGATTCAAACTCAGCAGAATAATTAGTTTCAATCCCTCAAAGGGATTTTAGGGAATTGCAAGCTCAGGAAAAGATGTTGAAATCCTGAAGCAGATTCAGGTTTCAATCCCTCAAAGGGATTTTAGGGAATTGCAAGAAGAATTCCTGGAGGGGCGAGTCTCCAGAAGTAAAAGTTTCAATCCCTCAAAGGGATTTTAGGGAATTGCAAGTGGGCACGGTCAGAGACGGAGCGGTCTAGGAAAGAGTTTCAATCCCTCAAAGGGATTTTAGGGAATTGCAAGAAAAAGGCGGCTACCAACCGCCTTGCATCTAAAAAATGTTTCAATCCCTCAAAGGGATTTTAGGGAATTGCAAGAATCTTCATTTTTTTGATAAGCTTTCGGGATTCCTAAAAAGTTTCAATCCCTCAAAGGGATTTTAGGGAATTGCAAGCGGGAGAGGCGTAGGCATAGGAAGAGAAAGCCAGGTTTCAATCCCTCAAAGGGATTTTAGGGAATTGCAAGTTTGTAAATTTTGATAGCGGCAAGCATGGTCATAATTTGTTTCAATCCCTCAAAGGGATTTTAGGGAATTGCAAGAATTTGGAGTCCAACGCTCTCCAGTTCATCCTCTCGTTTCAATCCCTCAAAGGGATTTTAGGGAATTGCAAGCTATTTCCTATCGCCGGATTGTCCCCCCAAAATCCCTGGTTTCAATCCCTCAAAGGGATTTTAGGGAATTGCAAGTCCCCCGATTTCCCCCCTTCTCTTGGGAAATCTGAAAGTTTCAATCCCTCAAAGGGATTTTAGGGAATTGCAAGGGCAACGGAAGCTTTCCAGTCCTTCCTCTTGTCTATCGGTTTCAATCCCTCAAAGGGATTTTAGGGAATTGCAAGGAGGAGAGTGAATGTAAGTGAATGTAGTTGATGGCCATGTTTCAATCCCTCAAAGGGATTTTAGGGAATTGCAAGCTGGGAAGAGTGGGAGGGCGATCGCCTGCTCAAGTTTCAATCCCTCAAAGGGATTTTAGGGAATTGCAAGCGTCCCACCTCAGTAGTGCGCCAATCACTGTTTTTGTTTCAATCCCTCAAAGGGATTTTAGGGAATTGCAAGATTTCGGTAGCGGCCTATGGATGGCTCGATGACCAGTTTCAATCCCTCAAAGGGATTTTAGGGAATTGCAAGCAAGCAAAATCGAGCCCCAAATAAGCGTCGCGGTTCTGTTTCAATCCCTCAAAGGGATTTTAGGGAATTGCAAGAGGGGATTGATGTAAGGGGCAAGAGTCGCGTTGTAGTTTCAATCCCTCAAAGGGATTTTAGGGAATTGCAAGTGAAGCGGTGGAGTTCTGCCAGCGTTTAAGCCAGGTGTTTCAATCCCTCAAAGGGATTTTAGGGAATTGCAAGTTCATGTTGCCAACATGACCCCATTAGGGGTCGAGATGTTTCAATCCCTCAAAGGGATTTTAGGGAATTGCAAGGAGTTCAGCCAGGTCTTCGGGGAAAAAGGAGCGATGGGTTTCAATCCCTCAAAGGGATTTTAGGGAATTGCAAGGCAGGTAGTCAGCAAGGGTCGAGTTTGTCCCTTGCTGGTTTCAATCCCTCAAAGGGATTTTAGGGAATTGCAAGCGGAGTAAATAGGGAAGTTGGGGCGCTTCATGTCTGTTTCAATCCCTCAAAGGGATTTTAGGGAATTGCAAGTGAGATAATCACTCCACAGCAACTCCTGGACGGGTTTCAATCCCTCAAAGGGATTTTAGGGAATTGCAAGCTTAGAGCAACAGCGCCAGAGACTCCAGTTGGGGATTGAACGTTTCAATCCCTCAAAGGGATTTTAGGGAATTGCAAGCTGCATCCCAGTAGCGGCTCGCTTTTTTTAGGAATCCCGTTTCAATCCCTCAAAGGGATTTTAGGGAATTGCAAGCGGGGCCACCTGATGCCTAATCCAATTGGTGGCCCGCTCCGTTTCAATCCCTCAAAGGGATTTTAGGGAATTGCAAGCGTCCTCGTTGATGTTTGTTTAGGTCTCAATCATGTTTCAATCCCTCAAAGGGATTTTAGGGAATTGCAAGGCTTATTTGGAGTATTTGCTGGGTCGAGCTGCTGTTTCAATCCCTCAAAGGGATTTTAGGGAATTGCAAGCTTTACCCCTCTAGCCTCAGTCCAGACTCCAGATAGTTTCAATCCCTCAAAGGGATTTTAGGGAATTGCAAGTCGTTGTCCCATCTGGTTGATGGCTGCTCTAACCGTTTCAATCCCTCAAAGGGATTTTAGGGAATTGCAAGTTGTCTTCCTAACCCACCGAGAATCCCTGGTTAAGCAGTTTCAATCCCTCAAAGGGATTTTAGGGAATTGCAAGCCTCGCTTATCTCCACCACGGAGTAAGTCTAGGAGTTTCAATCCCTCAAAGGGATTTTAGGGAATTGCAAGATTCGGAAAGAGCCAAGCCCTTGGGGTTACTCCCGTTTCAATCCCTCAAAGGGATTTTAGGGAATTGCAAGGAATACTGAGGGTTTCTCGATGCCATATCCTGACTGTTTCAATCCCTCAAAGGGATTTTAGGGAATTGCAAGGCAACGGCTGGAGATTTACTCGGATGTCTCGGGGAATGGTTTCAATCCCTCAAAGGGATTTTAGGGAATTGCAAGCTTAGGGCCCTTCTTTCCCTTCGTGGTCTTGGACTGGGTTTCAATCCCTCAAAGGGATTTTAGGGAATTGCAAGTGAAAGACAGCCAAAGCCCATCGGGTATAGCGAGGTTTCAATCCCTCAAAGGGATTTTAGGGAATTGCAAGTTATAGATGGATTCA
The DNA here is from genome assembly GCF_023983615.1 of Phormidium yuhuli AB48. Classification (GTDB taxonomy): domain Bacteria; phylum Cyanobacteriota; class Cyanobacteriia; order Cyanobacteriales; family Geitlerinemataceae; genus Sodalinema; species Sodalinema yuhuli. The sequence goes on from NZ_CP098611.1 coordinate 181,144, forward strand.
GCAAATTCAGGGTCTAAAGCGTTTCAATCCCTCAAAGGGATTTTAGGGAATTGCAAGCTTCATCTTCTCCCTGGGACTTGTATCAATTAGCTGTTTCAATCCCTCAAAGGGATTTTAGGGAATTGCAAGCCACGGCGACCAAGAGAAAGAGTGGCAGCAAAATCAGGTTTCAATCCCTCAAAGGGATTTTAGGGAATTGCAAGTTTTGCGGAGATGAGAGAGTTCACGATTTCATCTCCGTTTCAATCCCTCAAAGGGATTTTAGGGAATTGCAAGCTTTTGCGGAGATGAGAGAGTTCACGATTTCATCTCGTTTCAATCCCTCAAAGGGATTTTAGGGAATTGCAAGCTCCAATTGCTTGGCAATCTCGGCAAAGAACCGCTTGCCAGTTTCAATCCCTCAAAGGGATTTTAGGGAATTGCAAGTCTTGAGTCTGAGGGCTTTATCTAGTTCCCTTGTTTCAATCCCTCAAAGGGATTTTAGGGAATTGCAAGCGGCGGGTAGCAGAATAAGAGGATTCGTGAAAAACGTTTCAATCCCTCAAAGGGATTTTAGGGAATTGCAAGGAGCCAGAAATCCAAGCCGTAAAAGATTGCTCGGAGTTTCAATCCCTCAAAGGGATTTTAGGGAATTGCAAGTAGATATCTGTCACCTTACAGGCTACGATTTGGTGTTTCAATCCCTCAAAGGGATTTTAGGGAATTGCAAGTTGATAACATCGCTGTCGTATCCCGTTGAAGTAACTCCGGTTTCAATCCCTCAAAGGGATTTTAGGGAATTGCAAGATTAAAAATTTCTTCCGCAAGGGCTCTTTGGCTCACAAGTTTCAATCCCTCAAAGGGATTTTAGGGAATTGCAAGCCCTAAAAAATCAGAATTGCAAGCTTGAAATTCAGTTTCAATCCCTCAAAGGGATTTTAGGGAATTGCAAGAAAAAAATGGGCCGGTTGCCTCCGGCCCACATCGAGTTTCAATCCCTCAAAGGGATTTTAGGGAATTGCAAGTATTCACCACTGGGCTGATTATCTGATGCGTGGTGTTTCAATCCCTCAAAGGGATTTTAGGGAATTGCAAGAAGAAAATATCGCCTCAATTCCTCGATTACCACTACAGTTTCAATCCCTCAAAGGGATTTTAGGGAATTGCAAGGAATTAGCTATCGGCAGCGAGATAAATCGAAGGGCGTTTCAATCCCTCAAAGGGATTTTAGGGAATTGCAAGTCTCCGCCTAGCATATTTTTTGAAATTTCGCAATTGTTTCAATCCCTCAAAGGGATTTTAGGGAATTGCAAGGCCCCCATTCCAGAACCCTGATTCTATGGAGTTTTCAAGGTCCATTTGCGCGAGACCCCCCAAGAATAACACCGATCGCCCCAAAGGAGCAACCCTCGCCCCAAACCGAAAACCCCGAAACCCAGACCCCATCAGCATTACAGAGTTTGCGCGAGCCCCCCTGACCCGGGAAACGCCCGAAACCCAGACCCCATCAGCCATCCAGCCCATTTTCAGCAGTTCCTCGCTCATACAACTACCCTCTCGCGCAAACCGTAACATTCCTTAACAAAAGAAGACCGTCGTATCCATCGGTGGGGGACAGCCAATCCGTTCGACGGTCCCCTGATGTTTCCCCCGGAGAAAATAAAAGAGGATGTTGTCCGTCTCCGGCTGAATCAACGTCTCCAGTCGTCCCCGCAAGCGTGCATATTGCATCTCCGTCAAATCGCACTCAAAGACACTAAACTGCATCCACTCGCCATAGGACTTGAGAATCTTGTGAATCCTCGTCCGACGCTTGTTCTCGGAAATATCGTAGCAAACCACCACGTGCATGGTCTCTCTACCTCCCCCCTAACGCAACACCAACGGCGGATAGGACTCAATCTCCCCCATCAGGAACTTCGCCAATAGCCGTCCCTGAATCTCAAACGCCTCCTGATACGTACATTTGCGCCCCATCACTGGATGCTTAAACTCCGACTGCTTCTTCTCCTCATAGGCCCGCAAAAACCGCTTTAACCCATCCCCCGTCAAGGAAACCGCCCCATTTAACGGTTCTTGCTCAAAATCCCCCAAACCCAGACCATTGGGCTTCTTCAGCAGACTCAACACCATCGCATCCACCACCAAAGGACGAAACTCCTCCATCACATCCAAGGCCAAAGAGGGACGACCGTAGCGTTCCGTGTGCAGATAGCCCAAATAGGGGTCAAAGCCGACAATGTTCAAAGCACTCTGGACATCATGGCGTAATAGGGCATAGCCTAAACTCAGTAGGGAGTTCACCGGGTCTTTCGGTGGACGGCGGTTGCGATGAGTAAATTCAAACGGCGTTCCTTGCAAAAGTTGGTTAAATACCCCAAAGTAGGCCGCACTTCCCGCCCCCTCATAACCCCGTAACTGGTCAATGGTGGGGGTTTTCGGTAAAGCGGCGATCGCCCCCTGCAACTGCTGAATCGCCCCCGTCACGTCCAACCCCTCACCATCTCGCTGTTTCCGTTGCAACAAACTACGGTAATTCTTCAGCTTCCCACGCACAAACCCCCGAACCGCTGTCCGGGCGGTTTCCGTGTCTCCCGCTGCGGTCCACTGTCCCCGACGGACAAAGATATTGCGCGTCACCTCGGGTTCCAAGCGGCCCCGATATTTGCCATAGCGGGTGAGAAAACTCAAGGGGATATTGCGTTCAAGCAACACATCCACCACCGAGGGGGACATTGTGGCCCGTCCCAACACCACCACGCCCTGCAATTTCAAGAGGGGAACATCCGCCAGTCGTTCTCCCTGATGTTTAATCTGCAAGCGTTCATCCAACTTGCCCAAAAACACATCGTCGTGCATCACATACATCGTACCCATGACTGTTTCTCCTTATATATATGGATGTCCAACCTACGCTTCTCGATAGCGGGCCAGCTTCGTCGCCGCCTGGGGAAGACAGCGATCGAATAAACTACAGCCACGACACCGTTTTTCATAGACCGCTGGGGGACAGTCCCCCGTGGTTAGCAGTTGTCGAACCGCCTCTAGGGTGGCGATCGCCCTCTCCCGTAACTGCGGCGACAACTCCACCTCCCGCCGCCGCCGGGATTGCAAGGAATAGACATATCCCCTCGCCACCGGCCGTCCCGTCATCTCCTCTAAACACAACCCTTGCGCACAAACTTGTAAATCATCGTTTTCCCAAGGATTCTGCTTCCCCCGCTTGTACTCCACGGGATACAACTCCCCCGCCTCGGACTCGACTAAATCCGCTTTTCCCACCAAGCCGTAGCGTTGGGAACTCAGCCAAATTCCACGAACTTGCCAAGCCTCCTCGCGGAATCCCTCGCCGACGGTATGGATGCGTTGGTGTCCCGTGGTTCCCTCCACGGTATAGACATTGTCCACAAACTCACCCGCACAAAACATTCGCCAGCAACGATGGGGACAATAGGCATAATGATTTAAGGCTGCAATCGGAATTTCTAACATCATGACCTCCGAGGTGAACGAGCCAGGGCCATCCCCATTCCCATGGTTGTTTTACGACCAATTCCACAGTAAAGGGCATACTGACTCAGGGTATTCAACGCTTTAATCGTATCCGGCTCCACATCTCCCAAAATGCGGAAATCAATCGACCCAACTGCTCCAATAAACTTGCTCGATTTTCCTTTCTTGCGAAAATCTAAGTCCAAGATTTCCGTGTTGATATCAAAGTAAGAGGGAAAAATATTATCCGTTGAAAACCCGTTTAATTCAATGCCACTATACTGCTTCCAGGAATTATGTAAACTGCGGAATACAGAGTCCGGCGTTGGCAAAGAACTATCATATTTCTGCTGACGAAAGGCGACCGGCGTTGCTAATTGAAAACTGAGTCGTCGATTAGAATCTGATGCCGTTTCATAGAGGTCAGCATAGGAACAGGCATTGGCCCAGGGTTGGGTGGATTGTGGGGTTCCCAGAATACTGGTAATGTGTAAGTTGGCTGCTCCTAAATGCCAGGGTTGACGGGGGTTGAGATTAAGCCATAATTGACTCAGTCGCCCGAAAAGTTGGTCATCTAGGAGTGAGATGCGCCACCAGCAGGGAGTTTGCGGGGGAATGGGACGGCGATGTTGAATTTGCAAAATTGGGGCAATTCGAGGGGGCGCGTCACGACGACTGGGGGGCAGTTTTTGTAGGGGTGAAATGGTGAAGGATTTGGTTATTTTTTGTTCATGGAGATAGGAGGCTAATTCTGGGTCAACGGCGTTGACAGCGGTGATAAAGAGGGCGTTGAGATGTCGCCCAGTGGCGTAGTCGGGGGGGATAAGGGTTTCGGGAATGAAATTGAAAACTAGACTATAGGGCATGGGTTAAATACACCAAAATTCTTCGTTATCAGGACATTTTAAGGCAAAACCAGCGGCGGCGATCGCCAAAATGCCATCTAAACTGGGAAAAAATCGATAGATTTCCTGGTCACCGTGGCCATCTTCCACGGTAATCGGATAGGACACCAGTCCCTGTTTTTGCAGTTTACAAATTGCCCAGCGGTTACGACGATGTTCTTGCACAATCACACCGGGCATTAAGGGCGGTGTGAGTTGAGAGAGAACCGCTGTGGGACGAGGAGAATCGCCAAGGGTGCGGGTAATCTCACAGTTGGGGAAGGCAGAAAGTTTCGCGAGTTGGGTATTTTTAAATGTCTCTAAGTTCTCGACCTCTAAGCGAAAACTGAGTTGATAGGTTTCGGAGACTCGGTCGATTAAGACGCAGCGATCGCCCTCACTGACAAACTCATAAAATCGCAATAAATGCAAGGGGTCTAACCGGGTTTCACCACAACTGTCTAAGAGAAATCCTTGAGAGTCTTCGATGGTGATATTCTCAAACAAACTATCCCGAAATCGAAACAAGGGCGCATAGCTGGTTTTCAAGACAATCCCATAGTTTTTGAGCATTTGAATTGCCTTAGGCTGGTTAAGAATGTAGGTCTCGACCGCCTCTAACGACTCGTCACCCCGTTGTACCGCTTCCCAGTCCTCCGGATAATAGGCTTGTAAAAAACTCTTGACACAATTGCGACCGCCTTTGATGTATTTCCACTCCTTAGCAATTTTAGATGTCTCCGTTTGGGCGATCGCCTCCGCCCCTTGCAGTATTTTCATCCGTTGTCGATAATACTGCCAGTCTCGGCGCCCCCCAAAGACAGCTTGTAGGGTTTGATATAAAACCACAATCAAGTCAGCCCCCGGAGTCTTCTCCAAACTGGTTTCCAGTTCCAGCAAAGGACGGGCAATTTCTAAAAACGCTTCCGACCGCCAATAGATATCGAGAAAGGGGCGTTGCAGGCTGTCTAATTGATTCAGAGTTTGGGTTAGGGAGTGTCGTCCATCCAGAGACTCTATCTCATTTAATCCTTGGGACCAAGCATCTTCCGGTAAATAGGCGATCGCCTCGGAAGGAATCTGGGTTTGAGATTTCCCTAAAACCCGCCCCACTCGACCGAGTCGTTGCCAAAAGGCAAAGCGATCGCGCGCCGAAAAAATGAGCCAATCGAGGTTTTGGCGATCGCCCTCAATCTCCCGTTCAAAATTAAACCCCACATCCACCGTACTGGTGGCTAAAATCACCGCTTTCTGGGCAGCATCATGGCGCTTCTCCTTCGGCGTATCCCCCGTAATTCGTCCACAATCCTCCTGATACCCTCGCGCCTTTAATCCATCGTTAATCCGGTTGAGAGTATCCTTAGAATCTAAAATCACCGCACCTTGTTGCTGAGGACATTGTTGACGGCGATCGCACACCTGCTGAACCACCGTCTCAATCATCTCCTCCTTACTCGGATAGGGACGTATCTCCAAAGAAACCGCCGTTTGCGAGGGAATCAAATCCCCCGTCGTTTGACTTCCATCGACACGATAGATACGAACCCCCGACTGTTGCAACACCTTCAACGCCTCATCACAAGCTGGTTCCGGAGTCGCCGTCAACAAAACTACTTTGCGGTTATTTTGAAAGTAGCCAAACACCTGAGACACCACCAAATAAAACAGCAAGCTGACCAACTGTTTAGCATCATAGAGATGAAACTCATCAAAAATGACCGTGGCAAAACTGCGATAAAAAACACTCGCCAAATTACTGCGATCGAGGGGATTGTACTGAAAAAACGCCGCGTAATAGAAAATATCAGGATTCGTCACCAACAACAGCGGACGACCGCCACCACATTCAGGAAACAAAATCGAGGGTTCACGCAACACATTATAGAGTTTTTCCCCCGACCGTTTGCCCACACGGTCATCCCGCCAACGACGAATCTGTTCAGCCGAAGCCGCTTTGACCAGATGGGGCAATCCCGCCGCCGCCACAAACGCCTCAGCAGCGGCAGTTTGTTGGTCAATCAGGGCATTGGTGGGGGCAATATAGACCACATTTCCCCGAGGGTTCTCCAGGATGACACTGAACCCAGCTTTAGTTTTCCCAGTTCCCGTGGGGGCTAAATCTAACAAGAGGTCATGGGTTTTTGCCGCTTGATATAACTCCTGTTGATGTCCTAACACCTTCCCCTCAAAAGCCCGTTTTAAGGAATCGGGAAATCCCGCATCGGTTCCGATAGCAATTTCCGCCGCCTCCAAGTTGACATTAAGCGGTTGCATTGACATGACCTCCACAAAAAGCTAAATTTGCCGGACAAATCCAGTCCCCCACCTGCCAAGCTGGGCCGCGAAATTGCAGATATTTCAGGAGGGGGGCCGGCGGAATCGACATGACATCAAACCGTAATAGGTCAATGGCTGTGGGTAAATCCGCTGAATTGAGATAGGTATTACAGGAATAGGTTCCCCTGGGAAGACGTTGGACAGGTAAGGGTTCACTCATCTCCAGGCGAACCTTACTCATAAACTTGCCCACCCGGATATACTCCGGTAACGCCACCTCGCCAAAGACCAAGGTTTGAAAGCGATTTCCCCGTTCCAACATCCGCAACCGCCCGGTTTGGGGAAAATTGCTGGGACGATAGGTGTTGGGTTTCTTCCCCGTCCGATTTAGGGGTAAGTCTTCCCGGGCCGTGGCCACCCGGTTATTGGTCATGGCATACCAGTAGGAATCAGAAAGGGCATTAAACCGTTCAAAGCGGAAGCTGGGGCGATTGTCCAGAGGCCAGGCGGGTAGGATATACCGTTGTCCGTTGAGGGGGGTTAAATCCTCGATATAGCGGGGTTTCCCGGTCTCTTTGCCTTGTAGGCGATAGGGCGATCGCGCCCAACCGAGGGCGTAGGCCAGGGCATAATTGCCAATCACTCCTTCGGTGTAGTACGTATCTGAGAGTTCCCGGGACGCGAAAAAGATGGGTTCCGCACACCAGAGTTCCACTAGACGGGCCTGGGAAAAAGGGGAGGGCTGGGGTGGCGGATTGGCTAAACTGTTGTCAACTTGAGTCATGATGGTACTCTCCTTTTAAGATTTGGTCTTGCGTCCTTTGGTGTTGTCGGCTTTGGCTTTGGCTTTAATTTGACGATAGGGTTCGTAGGACTCATCTAGCCGTTTGAGGAAGTTAGCCTGTTCCTCTAAAGACCAATGGCGATCGACATCTTCAATCAAGTCATTGAGTTCATCGGGGGAGAGTTTCATAGAAATCCCGCGTTTCTGGGTCCAAGTGTTGAGAATTGCCTCAGTCGCCTCAGTTAACATCTTGCTATCCAAGGGATGTTCTAGGGCGGTGTTGTCGTTGAGGAGACGGTCATATACCCCTTGCACAAGTTCGAGGGAACTGGGGAGTTCCACCATGCCGCCAAAGACCCCTAAAATCTGGTTATCCATCCGTCCCACCCGGCTAGAGACTGCCCCATAGCGAGTGGTCAGTAACAGGTTGCCCAGGGCATACCGCAATTCATCAGCGGTCACATCTTTGAAGGTGACAATGTCGAGAAAATGGGTTCCCGGTTTGATGTATTCACTGGTGTTGAGGGCAGTGGAAGCTTTATTTTGTTCATCCCGCATCGTGCCATTTTCAAAAATCGCGTTAATGGTGCGATCGCCCACTAACTCCGTTGCGGGTAAAACTGTAAAGGCATCCTCCGTCCAAACCCGACTTTTTTGCGCCCCTTCACCCCCAGCGGCAAAGCCATAAAGGAAACAATCGATACACAATTCACAAGGGGCATTGGTATTTAGAGAGCAGATAGTTCCTCCTTTGGGTGCAGTCCTAAGTAACTCATGATTGCGTAAAAACTCCCGTCCCCGCCGCCGTTCTGGGGCAATCTGTTTCCGCTTCGTCATCAACAAGCGGGGAATGGAATTTGTATCTTCCAAACCGGCTTGAACATACTCACTACACATGGGTTCTCCAGTCCCTTCCGTGCGGAAAATGGTTTCGGATTTGGTGGTTCGCAAGACGACAACGCCAATGGTGCGTCCTTTAGGGAAGTTTTCGTACTGAGGAGCGAGAAAGGGGGTTAAACGTTCGATAGACATGATTAAGTTTCCAAGTTTGAAGTGTTGACAAGAAATTGCTCTTGTGCCATGGCTCTGCCGTGGCACAGTTTGGGGCGGCTCTGCCGCCAGTTCAGGAGGCAGAGCCTCCGGGGGAGCATTACTTGGCAGAGCCAAGTAACGAGGGGAGCCAAGTAACGAGGGGACAAGGGCATATCCTCAAGTTTCAGAAGATGTCGGAGAAGCTTCAGATTCAGGATTTTTCTCCCGTTCTGCCTTGATTTTTTGACGTGCCTCCTGCAAGAAGAAAAGATACGCCGCTTCCAAGGTTTTACCATCTGTCAGCAACCGTTCTGGACGGCAATCATAGACATCTTCAAACATCTTTTTTAAGACATCATAAAAGCCTTTAATTTGCTCATACTTAGTTGCCCCAACCTGATATTCCCGAATCCGGTCTAAGCGATTGTGATATTGCTGCACTAAGGCGGCAAACATCGTCTCCCAATCGAGATGAGATTTTTTAGATCGCACCGCTTTGAGAAAATCACTAAAGGGTTCCGTTTGGGCAGTGCGGCGAAAGGAACTGCCCCGTAGAGTGGCAGATTCAGCCAGATAGGCAGCTCGTTTGAGGTAGTCAGAAACCTGTTGATGTTCTTCAGACATAAGGCTCTCCAGGAGTTGATTGAGGGGGGTAGAAATTTTTTTCCAGAAATGCTCTAAATGGGGGTCATCCTGTTCTCGCAAAATCCAGCGCAAGAGGACGTAATAGAGGGTGATGGGTCGGACTGTGGCTCGGGCAAGCTGATAGAAACAATCGTCTTTTTTGCGTAACCCCGAGATGGCGATCGCCAAATCCCCTAAACAGCGCAAGCGCAACAAAACCGTTTCAGCCGTTAGGCGTTGACCGTTCTCCGTTTTCAACAACTGTCCCTGGCGGTAATACTGCCCATCTCCCAACAGAGGACGGAGAGACGAAGGAATCCCATCCACCGTGGCAAAATAGTCCCAACTGGGTTTAAGTTCTAAGTTAGAACTGACCACAAGAGGAAATCCCATATCCAGTGCCAAACTCATTTCTAACCCTAAACGTAAGGATTTCAAGAGGGCCAGGGAGGAATTGACCTCTCCCCAAAGAATGGGAATGGTGACAGTTCCATGGACAAACTGGGAACGTTTGGGAACCGCTAACCCCACCACTTTATTGGCCTTGAACACAACAGCATGATCCCGATACAGTTGCAGTTCATCGACAGTAACAGTCCCATCCTCATGGGTTTCTGCAATCCGTTGCAGACACTTGCGCCAAATCCGCCGTAGTTCCAAACTTGACCCTGGGGGGAGGGCCAGATGTAAATAGAGGGGATCTTGTTTCACCGTTTTAGGGAAGTTCGACCCCACCGCCATCAGTTGGTAACTCAAGGCTGAGAGGGCATCTCCCCGCCGTTTGGGGTCGCCACTCATCCCACCCGGCAGACGATTGGAAAAAGACTGAACCTTAGTCCCCGGCGGCATTTGCGGCGATTTAAGTTCGCTAATCTCGCCGGTCATACTGCCCAGGGAACAGCGTTTGCGCGGGTTGGCTTGGATGTAGGCATTGAGTTGGTCAAATCCGCTGAACGGCTGACTCTGGGGTAGATTGAGTAGTTCTCTGACGGCTTGGATGAGGTCTTCGGAAACGCTTTCCTCCCCCTGGCTGCGACGCTGTTCAAAGGAGTCTTCGATCGCCCGTTCAATGGTCTCTAACCCTCCCCTGACGGCTTTAGCGGCAAATAAACAGCGGCCATATTGGGCGTTAAAGGGTTCGAGGGCCTGACGCTGTTCCGGGGAGAGTCCCACGATTTCGGCGATGCGGTCCCAGGCTACCTGGGGAGACACGTCGGCTTGGCGATAACTGAGATAGGCGCATTTCAAGGCTTCGGATTGGGCAAATTCCTCGGCGTTGGAGACCGGTTGTAATCCCAGGTTGGCAGCAACACGGACGGCTTCGGCATCGCTACTATATTTTTGGATGTCTTGGGCCACTTTGTCGGCTTTGTAGCCTTTGGCTTTTTTCACCAAGAGGGCATCGACCTGATTCAAAGCCCCGTCTGGGTTTTGTTGGACGGCTTGGTCATCGATTTTAATGCCATCTTTACTGGGTTGGACCAGTTGGGCGACGTTGGCCCCAAAGACGGCATCAATTTGACGTTGCCATTGGCGGGCAATGGCGGGGGCCAAATCTTCCTCGGGGAAGGCCTCCCCTAAAAACAGTTGACCATCCGGGTTAATGGCCAGGGGGATGAGGTGATTCGCCGCCAAGACTTGTTCACAGGCCTCCAGTAATAGGGCGGTGAAGTAGCCGCGATCTTCGGTCAGTCGCACTTTGAATAGACGATAGGGTCGTTGCAGGGCGACGGTGAGTTCGGTTTCAACTTTGCGAATCCGTTGGTCTTCCTCAATGCCCAAGTCGAATAAGTCTCCCGCCACCAGGAGGGCGGCCTGGCGGTTGATATCGGGGTCTTCGGGTAAGAAGCGCATCCCATCGCTGACGTTATGGCCTGAATGCCGTTCAATGAGACGACGGATGAGTTCTAGGTCGTCATCGCTGCGGATAAACTCGGCCACACAGGCGCGATGAAGTTGTGCCTCCAGGAAGGGGCGATCGCGGGCTAAGGTTTTGACGTTGCGCCCCTGGTCATCGAGTTTATTGAGGTCGTGAACGGCGGTGGCGGCCAGGATGTGCGATCGCCTCTCCTCGGTCCACTCCGCCCGGCGACTCGCCGTTAGGACGAACTGACAGGCGGAATCGAGATGTTCGGCCAGACTACGCCGGGCCCGAGTGCCATATTGGGCGTGTTTACCGTGGTTTTCATAGAGTCGGGGGCGGATTTCGCTGAAATATCGTTCTTCCAGGTTGGGCGATCGCCCCTCAATCTCCTCACATAAACGTAACATCCATTTAGGTCTCCCTAGACTGCAAGCTTCAGTGCAACTGGGTCAAAATCCTTTGTTTGCACCTGCACTTGATTTATAATGGCATATACGACCCAGACTGTCAAGAGTACACGTATAATTTAGTGGATGTCACGGAAAAAAGAGACGATTACACTGTCAATTCCCCCAGGAACCAAGGCCAAATTGGAGGCGATCGCCCGTCGTCTCGGGATTATGTGGGGCAAATCCCCCAGTATCTCGGGACTCATCGTCGCCATTGCCGAAGCCGAGTATGAACTTGGCGAAAAATTTACACTGACACCGGAGCAAATCAAGGTGCTAGACCATGCCACCCAACTCCTAACGGACACAGGATTCATTGCCGAAGCCGAAACCCTCTTACAACTGATGCTCGATCGCGGCGACCTAGATTCCGCCAGCCGTCAGGCACTCATGAAGACACTGAGTAAGACGGGACAGGCCTGGCGTACTCTCATCGAAGACTATCGCCAAAAACAGCAATCCTTCCGGGTTCTCTATCGCAATAGCCAGGGAGAGGAGAACACCTACACGGCTCGTTACGTCCAGTCCGATTTCCATGAGAAACGCTACTATCTGCACATTTGGTGTGACGAGACGGAAGATGTGCGAGATAGTGACTTTCCTGAATTGAATCACAACCGCTGTTTACGGCGCGATCGTATCCTGTCCATTGTCCCCACCGATGTCCCCTGGCGTGAGGAGGGTTTGGATACCATCAAAGTACACTTACACTTTTATCGTGGCTTAGCAAAGGCCTATGACGGCCGTGAGGGTGACATTGAGGATGAGATAGTTGATGACGTTCGCCGGGTTGTGCGTGACGTCGCGAATCCCTTCTGGTTGCTGCGAGAGATTCGCCGCTATGGCCCAGATTGTGAAATCATCTCACCGCTTCGCCTACGGGAGTTGTTGGCCCAGGAACATCATCAGATGTGGCAACGCTACTCCGGTCCTCCGCCTTCAGTTCCTTTATTTAAGACGGCATCCTACTCGTCGTCGGGATACAAAAAATGAAGACGGTCTTCGAGTTCTCCATTCCGTCCTTGAATATAGTTAAGGTGTTGAATCTGACCCGTGGCCCAGTCCATACCCTCCTCTACCTGAGAGACGCGCCCTGAATTCCGTTCTTGAATATAGTTAAGGTGTTGAATCTGACCCTCTACCCGAGAGACGCGCTCTAATAACTCTTGGAATGCCTTGTCGTTGCCTTGGCCATCCATATCGTTGAGCCTCTTATCTATGTTTACAGATTCTAGTCTAGCACGCTGTCCACGAAATTTCTCATGACATAAAAAATAAAACCGCAACCAGCCAGCTAGGGATAACAGGCTCTAACTCGCCACATATCAGGTGTAGACCTGACCTCCAAGGCCTACTGAACATAAACCACATGACCAGATGTCCTAGAATTGTCCTAAATCGGAATGTCCGGGAAGTTAGTTTGAGTGACCCCCTCCCACAGAGATCGTATGAGGTTTGAAGGAAAAACCTATAGATTGCAACCTTTCTGTGCTAGGATGACAGAAAGGGGGGTATAACGCCTCGGAGCGCGCTACATTGACGGGCGCGAATTCCTTTGAGGAATTGAAAAATGAGCAATTTCGTGGGCTATCCCCCCCCAATAATACCTTTGAGGGATGATAAGGCCACACCCGTTCCGGTTAGAACGGGTGTGGCCTTTTTGTTATGGCTCGCTCCATCCTGTTGAACTTTCACCAGAAAGGTACTATAGCGATTGCACTCGCTTGCTGGATTAGAAGAGATTAGTTTTGTGCTGTGTTTATCAGAGAGTCAAGATATTTTGCAATTTGGGATACATACAATGGGTAATACATAATACTTTTTTGAATTGAATTAAAGACAATTTCTGGATTTATATCGAGATAAAGATGAACAAGAATGTTCCTCATACTGGCTGCATCTGCCAACTCGCGAGCTACATCTGGGGTTAGAATGTTCTGACGACTAGCCTCCAGAAAGTAATCTTTGTTAGTCCAATGTGTTTTATTGTCCAAAACTCCCAGTTGAGATAGAATATATTTGTTGATATCTAATGCTGCTTCTGTACAAAGTTGAATCAGACGCTCAGCAATCAATTGATTATCTTCACTCTCAAGATAATCAGCTAAAGTTATCGTTTCAAATTTTTTCAACCTGGCAACGAATGAATTTATTTTTTGCAGTCTTCGCCAAACAACGCTAGCATCAAATTGACTCATAGCCCTTGTTTCTGTAAAAACTGATAGACTTGCGACCTTGATTCACGGATAATATCATCAATCGTCTTTTGGCTTAAAATATTTTCCTTTTTGAAATCTTCAAATAATCCGGGTTCTTGCTCATAAATGAGTTTGCCATCTCGAGCAATATGGTGAGCCATTAACTCAGAACAGCGTTCAATTTCAACTACATCAATCTTGTCACTATTTAAGTTTAGACAATCCCCAATAATACCGATATCACGAAACCAGCCAAACCCTTCAACGGTCTGTCGTCGTAGTTCTTCATTATAGAGAACCGCAAAGTCCCAATCACTATTTGAATGGGTATCACCCCTAGCACGAGACCCAAATAAAATCAACATCTTTAGGTAAGGTATTTCGTGTAATAACCGCTCTAAATCGACTTGTAGTCCTAAGAAATTTGACATAATTGTGTAACGTTTTTAACTCGCAACGATAACCCGCTATCATTACATCATATCGGGATTAGGATATTCCAACATCAGAAACTGTCCGTAAGCTGTTGCTTTGTTCTAGTTTGGCAAGCAAAATGGATAGAACCTCGACCTACCAGAACTGCGCCTTTACGGAAACTGATGACTTAAGACGATCGCCAAATGTGCGATCGCGACTCCAATCCTCCGCCATCCTAACCTCCCACAAGGCAACACCTCCATCACTCCCCCTCCGCCAACGCCTGCTTCAACCGCTGCACAATCGTCTCAGCAATCGGCGCAAACACCATCTCCTTCTCCTGAGTTTGCGCCTCCGTATCCCCAGGGGTCATCAGCGTCTCAAACTCTAACCGAGATGTGGCACTCGGACGTAAGCGAATCCGCCCCAACTCCCCCAACTGTTGATGATTAAAACAATACGCATAGACCCCGTCCTCCTCCTCCGTCGCCATCGTCACCTCCTCCGGTAGAGAAATCGGCAGAGAATTGGTCGACTGGGCCCCCGACGTTTCAATCTTGCCATCCTCCCGCACCCACATCGCCTGAACCGTTCCCGCACCCACCATCACCACTACCGCCTCCGACTCAGGATTATAAGACTCCACCAAGCCATTCACCTCCGCCTGAGTCTCCGGCGTTGCCATCCAGAGAACCGTGTCGGTGTTGCCCTGGGAAATATAGTAAATAATCGTCTCTAAATCCTTCTGATCATAGAGAATGGCCCCACGATCGCCCCGGAGTCGTGATTGCGCGATCGCCTCCTCCACTGCCGCCGGCAACAACACCGCCGCCACCTGCTCTCGCATACTATCATCCCACTTAAGGGGGTCTTGAAACCGCTCCTTCCATTCTTCAGGAACCCGCTCAATCATGCGATTGTAAATAGAAGGGGTCACATCAACCGCAGCAGGATAGGAGGACTCAGCAGCCATAACTCAGGGGGGCGAACACAACCCACCCATGATACCCCTGCCCCGGGCCCGCTTCAAACCGATTCATTGGCATTGGGGAACTGTGGCGACTCTTGCACCTTACCCCCCTTAGGAGTTTCACCTTGCTTATCCAGGGTCTCTTGACCATTATCGTCATTCGCCGTCGGTTTCAGCTCCTCCGTGGGGTTACGCTTCGCCATTTCCTCCCGTTGGCCATTGGCTCGTTCCCGGACTGAGGCGGGAACCGCCACCTCTTCAACCTCCGGCAACTTCTCCACCTTCAACGCCGTACTATGATTTGACCCCGAGAGGCGTTTTAATAACTTCGGTTTCGGGGCGTGCAGGAGATAAATAATCGTATCCCCCTTCTGCCAAGCATCCGCCGCCGACATCACTTGCAGTTTACCGTCTCGTTCCCGTAATAACGGCACTAACTCCCCAGAGCGAATTAAAGCCTGTAAATGAGCCTTCTGAAAGGCAAAGCCATGGTCTTCTAAGACCGTTTCTCCGAGCTTCACTTCTCCATCATCGAGGTACTTGTTCCAGGTTTTCAAGGGGAAATCCGGGGCGATCGCCTGACGAATTTTTGCCTTATTGGTGGGGGTTCCGGTCTTCTCCCGAGGTAGCAAGGCCAGAGTGCGGGGGGGTTCAAACTCCTCCATCGCTCGCTGGGCCAGAACCATATTCACCTCCCCATTACTGGTCATTGTGAGGAAGGTTCCCATCGACTCTAACCCCGCTTCTTCAAGAACCTCCGTATCTAAGGCACTACTGAGAAACACCTTCACCCCCTGGTTCTCAGCCAAGCGACAGGATTCGGCATCGGTGTCAATCATCACCACCGCCTCACCCCGGTCCTGAAAGAGTTGGGCAATCAGGCGACTGAGGGGATTCGAGCCGACAATTAAGACCCCAGTGGCGGTGGTGGCCTCAAGTCCTAATACCCCCACCAACCAGCGAGCCGTTAGACCCTGTAACATCACCGTTAGGATAATCGTCAGGAACACCAAGGCTTTAATAGCATCCCCCCCGTTTATCCCCCGTTCCGTCAAGAGAATCGAGAACAGAGAGGCCACGGAAGCAGAAATAATTCCTTTAGGAGCAATCCAACTGACAAACAACTTTTGTCGCCAGTTGAGGGGACTGTTGAGGGTACAAATCCAGACGTTAATCGGGCGCACCACCAACATCAAAACGGCGACGGTCCCTAAACTCCCCCAACCCAGGGCAAAAATACTGGGAATGGAGAGGTCAGCGGCCAACAGGACAAACAAAACGGATACCGCCAGAACCGTCAACTGGCTTTTGAAACGCCGTAGTAGCCGTTCCTCGGGCAACGACGAGGCCCGCATCACTAACCCAGCCACCACCATGGTCATCAAGCCCGACTCTTCGACGAGGAACTGGGAGAAACTATACAGCACCCAAACCCCGGCTAAGACCACCAAATTTTTAATTTCTTCCGAGAGGAAATTCGCACGGGTAATGAAACGCCCCAAGAGCCAACCGCCTAAGCCGCCAACGGCTAACCCTAGTCCTAAGCGTAGGAATAAGCCGGTGACCACCCCAAGGGGATCGGTATCCCCGTTGAGGACAACATCCAGGACTAAGACCGCTAAAATCGCCCCAACTGGGTCAATCAGCACTCCTTCCCCTTCTAGGAGCGTGGCCACTTGGCGATCAACATGAACCTGTTTGAGGAGGGGGGCGACAACCGTGGGCCCCGTGACCACCACGAGGGCCGAATAGAGAAAGGCGATGGGCCAGGGAAACTCAGCTAGGCTATGGGCTGCTAAACTGCCACCCACAAAGGCAATAAAAGCTCCTAAACTGACGAGGTTGCGTAAACTCCCTGAGACTCGACCTAAATCTCGTAATTCTAAACTTAAGCCCCCTTCAAAGAGGATAATGGCCACAGCGAGGGAAACAATCACCTCTAGGCCACCCCCTAACAGTCCAGGATGTAGCCAGTCTAACCCGCTGGGTCCGAGGAGGATTCCCATCAGGAGCAGAAAGACGATACCCGGAACCCTAAAGTATTCCGCCAGAACTTGGGAGCCGATTCCAACGGCTACGGTTAGGGAAATTAGAACTGTAATCTCGAAGGAAGCGTCCATAAAGTGGGGGGGTCAGTGACCAGCCGCTTAAGACAATGTTCGGACAATGGGTTAGAGCTTGGGAATGGGGGCGATCGCACCAATAGCCATCGCCCAAGGACTCAATCCGATTACTTGCTAAGTTAAACGTTTTTAGAGAAAACCGGTATGGCAGTCCCGAGTCGCGGAACAGTCCCATAAGCTCACACAGAATAACACACCGCCTACGTCAAATGGCTCAATGGGAGAGCCAATGGGACATGAGCGGTTCGGGGATAGGTCCGGCTGAGGGCGATCGCCCTCGAAAAACCGACCCTCATTTGAATTTTTAATCAGTCTCGGGGACACCGGAGTTTCCCGAAGATGTCTCTAAAAGCGATCGACGCTGGAGGTGAAAATGGGTTCGAGGCGCATGGCTAAGATGGCCGAAGGACGAATTACCATATACTCCCCCTGAATGTTTTTGAGGGGGACATTGATAAAGTCATCGGATTTTGATTTCGGCTTGACTTCGCTCCCGTACCATTTCTGAAAGTCCTCAATGGAGGGGAAGCGTACTTCTTCTTTCTGGCCACCACTGATAAAGAGGTGAACGGCGTACTCACTGGGTTTGGGCATGGTGCTTGCAGTCTTAGACCGTTTAAGGCTATCTTCCCTAGGATACCAAAGCAAACCGCTGTAGCATCGAGTCGAGAAGATTCGGGAGTAGATGGGCGATCGCCCCGGGGTTGGGAAACTCAATTTCCTGATAACTGGGCAAATCAAAGGGAACCGTCCCCGATAGCTGCGGCTGCTGAACCCGAGCCAGCAAAATCTGCTCCACTCGTTTACATTCCAAGGCATAACCCAGTTCCACGCAGACGTTGGGACTGGGTAACAGTTGCGGGGATTCCCCAGGGGTAACGGACAGGGGAGTCACATCGGCGATAAACAACAGACTCTTGCGAATCTGCCGCAATTGATGGGAACTGAGGCGAGTGGCCCCCTCGGAGGGCCGTTTTGCCAATTCCAGGCCCAGGGGAAGGCGCGATCGCCGATTCACCTGACGAATATACTCCTCTAACGCCTCCTGAAGTTGCGCCCCATATTCCCCTTCCGAAACACTGAGGAAAATCTTGGGATCGAGATAGGCGCTCCCTTCTTGTTTGGTGAAGTAAATCTCATGGCTACTGAGGTCGATATTCGCAATGCGATAGGAACCACTCCCCTCAATATAGAACTCCACCGCTTCCCCAGCTAAATAGCGGTTGAACCACTCGGCCTGTTCAATCTCCTCCCGTTCTTCCAGGAAATCCGCCCGCAACCCCGCTTTCAACAAACTATTGCGGCTCAGGCGAATATCATGGGGACGTTTGCGCAACTCCGACAGAGGTTCATACCGTTCGATATACCAACCCCGTAATGCGATAATAGCCATGATGCGATCGCCCCCTAAACACTTACAAACAACCCGCTATATCAATCGAGCGACCTCCGATTGTATCGCAATCCCCCCACCCCACCGCAAGAATTTCCCTTCCTCCGTGTCCTCTGTGCCTCTGTGGTAACCCTCTTGCCTCTTCCCCCCTCCTCTTCCTCCGTGTCCTCTGTGCCTCTGTGGTAACCCTCTTGCCTCTTGCCTCTTGCCTCTTGCCTAAAAAAAAGAGATTCGCCTCTTGACAAATCTCTTTATTCGTGCATCTAGGCTTGACTAAAACTTAGGGTGTCTGCATTTGGCGATGACAGAGACGGAGTAGAATCCAGGCTGAGGCCAGTTTGAGGACTTCCAACACCCAATAGCCTTGCTGCATCGTCTCCATCAGAGGGGGAAACTCCGCCAGCGGCTCCAAGGGGGTTAGGGACATCCCCATCGCACTCATCTGTGGCGTAAACAGGTAGGTGTAGGCGATCGCAATTCCTAACAGCAACGTGGATAACATAATAGCTTTGCGGGTTTGAGACCCAAAAAAGTGTTGCTGTTGATTGAGAACGAGTACCCCCGTGAGGGCGATCGCCCCAAACAATAATTCGAGATGATTAAACCGCTCAAAGGTGCTGTACCCCATGCTGGCGAAATCCGGTTGACTCATCATGCCCATGCTGTACATTCCGGGCATCATCACAAAGTCTAAGACCAGACTTGCACCAAACCACAGGGCCAAACTTAAGCTAATGATGGCTTGCCAAGAAGGGGTTTTGCGAATCCAGGCGCTGAGTGCAGTCATGGCGTGTTTGGTGTTGTTTCCTAGTTTCAGGATAACGAACTTCTAGGGCCAAAACGATGACAAATTATTGCAAAAACATCACGAATTATAAAGTCGAGGAAACTTAAAATCTGGCGATCGCCCTCACCCCTCAGCTGAAGAATTTACCAACTCTGTTTCTTGAGTCCCATCGGCCGCCACCCAAGCAATCTGAGCGATACGACGGCGACGGGCGCTCTCCCGCACCGCCTGCGCCTCCTGAGGAGAGTCCAGACAGAGTTCCACCCGGATTAACGCCTCTTTTTGCCGCAACTGTGCCGCAAAGGCAAAGGCCGCCGCCTGGGCCTCCGGGGAGCGAGGGACCACCAGCCAATCACTAGAGGGGGTCCTCTCAGGGAGTTGGTCGCCGCCGAGGAGCAGATGATGCAAGTCTTCTAGGTTGAGAGAGAAGCCAATCCCGGAACAGGCTTGACGTTGAGGGTGATACAGTTCCAACAGGTCATCATAGCGGCCCCCTTTCCCCAGCAGTTGGCGATCGCTGTGACTGTGGCCCACCACCTCAAAGACAATCCCCGTATAGTAATTAAAGGTTTCAATCAGGCTCAAATCCAGGACAATCTGCTCATAAAACCCGGGCTGAGTTGCCTTAAGAATCTTCAGGAGGGCCGTGAGGTTATCCAGGGCCGCCGTGGCGCTCTCGGGGAGTTGAAACGCTTGTAATCGCTGCAACACCTCATCTGGGGTTCCCCGGAGATTAAAGAGACTGAGGGCGCGATCGCGCAATTGCGGGGACAACTCCAGAGTGGCGATCGCCACATAATCGAGGTCGGCAATGGCGGCGCGAATTGCCGTGCGGCTGGGTTCTGGGAAGGGTTCGAGGAGCGATCGCGTCAGTTGAGCTTCCCCCAGAACCACCTGCACATCCTCAACCCCGAGGCGGTTTAAACTATCCGCCAACAACAGCAACACTTCCGCATCCGCCACCGGGCCACTAGCCCCCAACAGTTCCACCCCAGCCTGATAAAACTCCTGTTGGCGACCATAAGCTGAACTGCCACTGCGACGGAAGACATTGGCATTGTAGTAGAGTCGTTGGGGGAAGCTAGAGTCCGAGAGACGACTGACGGCGGCCCGAGCAATCGAGGCGGTGAGTTCCGGCCGCAGCCCCAGAAGTTCATCGTCGTTATTTTGGAACTGGACGACAGTACGGCGATCAATCGCACCTCCCGCCATGAGGGTATCGAGGCGTTCTAAGGTTGACGTGATAATACGGTGATAGCCCCAGCGGCGGAACGCATCTTGCAAACGCCGTTCAATCCATTGTTTCTGGGTGACATCGAGGGGCAGGAGATCCCGCGCCCCAGCGGGAGGTTGGTGTACTGTCATGACTGTTGTAGTTACGCTGCTTAGTTTTTCTTATTGCCAAAGAGGCCAAAGAGTCCACCGCCCCCTTTATCTGACTTTTTAGTTTTATCAGATTTCTTGGGAGGCTTGCTCTTGGGTGGTGTCTGGGCTGTGCTGGGCCGGGCCATCATCCGGGTTAGAGTTTTGCGGGCTTCCAGGGCTAGAGGTTCTTTCGCATCGAGTTTTAAGGCCTTGGTCGTGTGGGAGTTGGCCATGGTTAGGTTGACTTTACTCGGTTGCACCTCTTGTTGTTTGAGATACACCAAGGCCAGGAGTCCATGACAGCGGCTATTCTCCGGTTCAAGTTTTAGGGCATCCTGGAGTTCTTTGCGAGCATAGGCAAAGTTTTTCTGCTCCATGAGCGATCGCGCCCGTTGCAGATACTGTTCCACGAAGGTATTGGTGGAGGCGCGCGGCGGCGGTGGGGGTGCAGCGGTTGGACTGGGAGAAGGGCGTTTAGATGGTTGGGCCCAGCCTTTGTTTTGTTGTTCCCGACGGTAGAGATAGACGAAGTTCAACTCGCTGAGTTCACCCACATAATGCTCGATGCGGTTGAGGTCTTGATATTGGTGTTGAGCCAGTTCTGTAACCGCCTTTTCGTACAGGGCCTCATAGTTATTGGCCTCAACTAGGCTTTTGGCGATGTCTGACTGGAGGTCGACTTGACCATATTCCTGTTGCAGTCGCTTAGCCAGCATCCGCAAGAGGATGGTATAGTCTGAGGATTCCCGTTCGTTGGAAAACTTGCTGTAGGCGGGGTTCACCAGTTTGGAGAGAACCGATTGGGCCAACTCGCGATCGTCCGCCTGACAGACATCAGGATGTAAGCAGCGGGCGATATTGAGATAACGTTTGCGAATGGCTTTGGTCTCGGCATCCAAGCTCACCCCGAGAATGGCATGATGATCGGTGAAGTCCAGGGTAAATAAGCCCCGGTTAACGTCAAAAGAGAACGACATTGTGTCGTCATCACCTCCCTGTGATAAGTGTCTTGATCGGAATGACGCGACAGTACCATGTCCCTAGGATGAGCCTTCTGATACGAGTCGCACTACTGTCTCTACTTTACTGTGGTTGTTGGGGACTTAGACGGGCGATCGCTCACTGAGGCGACCAATTCCCGGAAGTTCTCCGAGGGGCTGCACTTCAGCGAGGCGATCGCTTAGGGCAGACTGGAGATGGCCATTGGTCGCTAACAGTCGTCCGGAGGATAAATCTAGGGGAGATTGGTCATAGGCGGTGACCACCCCTCCAGCTTCCCGTACCAGGACGATTCCTGCGGCTAAATCCCAGGGAGAGAGTCCCCGTTCCCAATAGCCATCGATGCGGCCACAGGCCACATCGGCTAAGTCTAAAGAGGCTGACCCCCCTCGGCGAACCCCCTGGGTGAGATGGGTCAGATAGCAAAATTCAGCATAGTTGTTATCGTCCCGTTCTCGTCGATCATAGGCGAATCCGGTAACCAGTAGACTGCGATCG
This sequence comes from Phormidium yuhuli AB48, assembly GCF_023983615.1. Lineage (GTDB taxonomy): Bacteria > Cyanobacteriota > Cyanobacteriia > Cyanobacteriales > Geitlerinemataceae > Sodalinema > Sodalinema yuhuli. Next base: position 203,279 of record NZ_CP098611.1, read on the forward strand.
AGGGTTTTCGTGGTCGAGACGCGCATCGGTTGGCGGTTATAGGTGGCCCCGATTCCTGTGGCGGCTTGGAAGAGGTCTTCTCGGATGGGGTTATACACCACTCCCACTTGGGGAACTCCATCGATGAGGAGGCCGATGGAGACGGAACAGACGGGATATTGATGGGCGTAGTTGGTGGTTCCATCGAGGGGGTCAATGGCCCAACGGAAGGGACTCTCTGTATTGCCCAGTACCCCGGATTCTTCAGCGAGGATACCACAATCGGGGCTATGACGTTGCAAGACCTCCAGAACTTTGGCTTCAGACTCTTTATCGGCGACGGTTACCAAATCCCCAGAACGTCCTTTTTCTTCGACGCCTTCGAGTTTTCCCCAATAGGATTTTAGGACAGCCCCCCCTTGTTGAGCGGCTTCGGTGGCGATGTCCAGAAAGAATTGCAGTTGGTCGGCTGTGACGGAGTTCATAAAATGGGTTGAGTTTGAGGGGGGGATGGTGATGAGACCAGTTGGCGATCGGTTTTCTGAAGTTTAACAGATGAATGTCCGGGGATTCATCTAGCGGAGGTATGAGGGTGGGGTGTTTGGAAATATTTTAGGGTTCAGTTAACAGCTTTTGGTTAAGGTGGTGTAATCAAGCCGTAGTCCTGAGCAAATTGGTCATTCAGAACTAAAACCTCTGATTTTACCGAGCCGCCCCAAATTTGTCGAGTTGACTGCAAGGCATATTTTAGAGCATCTTCTAAATCAGGAAGCCAAGCTGCGTCATGACCTTGGATGACCAAAATCAAAACAAAACGTATAGTTTGCCAATCTATTTGTTGAAAAGACTTCGGCAACTCCTGCCAACTTTTATGACGTTTTAGACCAGTGGAAATGGTTAGATTGAGGGCATTTGTGAGCTTTTCCTGGATTTCTTCAATCAATAGTCCGGACATTTTTCTGGGAAAGCGCTGAAACCCTTGGTTTCTCGTTGGCCAGATTACTGTGGAAGATGGCTGAAACCCTCATTCTATCGTTGGCTTTCAAAAACTGTCCGGAGTGTTGTCAATAAAATCAGCGAAATTTGGCTGTGTATTCGGGCGGGGACTACTTGATTTTGCTTCAACAATCCAAAGGCTAACCGGATTGAGGTTAGATTTAGGATAACGAATTAAGGCAAATTCTGCCATTTTAACGCCTTGGCGAATCCCTTGATAGGTTTGACTCTGTTCGATGGGGAAGCAGTCCGATTCAGGAAATGGACCAAACCTCATATTAGATTCATCGATATACATAAAACTATCCCAAGGCACTGAGTTACCCTAAAACCAGGTTTAGTTTTTCTTCATAAATACGAATCGACTCATTGATAATAGAATTTTCTGGCAAACCATCGGCGAGATTGCTGATTTCCCAAGCTTCTCCATCAGTGGAGAGAATCATAATGGTCGTTACGGGTTTCTTTTGTGCCAAGACCGATAACTTTTTAATCACAAAGTAGGAGTGACTGGCTAGAAAAAACTGAAGTCCGGCTTCAGATAAGGCTACCATAATTTCCAATAGCTGCGAAATCGCCCCCGGATGGAGTGCCGATTCCGGTTCATCAATAAAAATAACTGAGTTTGCATCCAGGTAACGATTGCCTAATAGAGTGTCTAGAATTGATATTTTTTTGATACCTTCTGCTGTCACACCAATCGGTATTTTTTTGTGACCTTGTTTAAATTGCCAAGATTTTGTTTGGGTGTCATAGGTTATTTTACCACCGATGATAGTGCCCAGATTTTTTCGAGAGTTAGCAAACTGTACATAATTTTTACCCCGAGTTGGAGGAGTTTGTAAGGCTTTCACTAAATCCAAGTAGGTATCGTCAAAGCCAAAGCTACGGTCTCTTTCCCGAGATTCTAAAATCAAATTGTAAATTGACAGAACTTCTTTTGGAGGAATAAAAATTGAGTTACTCGACCGAGGGGAGACTTCATTAGTAAGGGCTTGAATCGTCTTACTTGTAGCTTTACCGAAATGATATTGGATACTTTCTTCCCCCGTCTCTCCGCTAAAGGAGAGTTTTAGAGATAGGGAAGATTGAACCTGTTTTCTAACTAATTCTCCAATTTCTCCGACTTGAAATGTCCAATATATTTTTTCAGAAAGCAATTCAGCGAGAGATTTTGGCTCATTCCCTCGCTGATACATTTCTAGGCTTTTGAGGGTACTGTATAAAGCCTTGAGCAGTAGGGTCTTACCCGTTCCATTTCCTCCAATAATCAGGTTTATTTGTCCCAAGTTGCGACAGCAAAGAGAGTCAATAGGTCCCAGGTTTTTAATGTCAAATGATGTCAGCATTTTTCGGGTCTTGACTTAAGTTTCTTGATGAGCATAACGCCATTTCCAGATAAAACCTGAGAGCCAATTCGTGACAATATGGGCAATAATCGGAACGAGAAGATTGCCTGTGAGAATGGCACTTAAGCCTAGCAAGAGACCGACAATGGTCGCCCAAGTGGTATAGGCCCATTGACGACGACCACTGATGTGGAGAATGCCAAATAAGACGCTAGAGATGACTAATCCGAGGGGATTTAAACCGATCGCCGGTAACATCACCCCCCGAAATAGCAGTTCTTCACTCATTCCCGGAAGTAGGCCCAGCCAGACGAGGTCCAACCAGGCTAGAGGGGCAATGGCAAGGTTGAGGTAGAACTGGGCACTTTCTCGATAGGCCCCCCAGACGCGATAGAGAAGAGAACTGGCCAGGGTGATTCCTAGACTTAAGGCCACCCCTAGGGCCGCTTGTTCCGGGTTCCAAGACAGGGGTAAGAGTTGTACACTGCCAAACCGTAGCCAGAGTTTGGAGACAATCATCAGGATAACAGCAGTAACCCCCATGGCGACTAGGATTTGGGGGCGGGTTAAGGGTTCAAAATCAGGGGAAGGGGAATCGTTCACAATGCTTGGTTTAGGACGGTTTACAGATGCGTGAGGGGGGCGATCTGGGGTTGGAGGGCCTGGGGATGGACGCCACTGCGATGAGCGGCGATCGCCCCGATGGCTTCGAGATACGATCGCACCGATAACGCCTCAATCCCCAAGCTGGCGGCGGGACAACGCATCTGGGTTGAGTTCTCGGCGACGGTAATGATTTGGGTTGCGCCCTGACTCCAACTTAGGATAGCACTCCCCCCACAGGCCCCCTCCGGGACAATCACCACATCCACATCGGGCGATCGCACATCCTGAGGCCGACAATCTCCCGCCGGGACAAATTGCGGGGCGCGACTGAGGCCCATTAAGACACAGGGAAGGAAGGTATAGCCTAACTCCTCAGCGGCGGCCCGGGGGGAGAGATTCGCCTCCGGGGGGAGGGGGGATAGGGCCGGGGCGTGGGCCGCTGGAATGCCGAACTCGCGGACGATGAGATGGCTAATGACCGCTTCCGCACCGGCGATCGCATCCACCCCAGAGCCGCTACGATAGGCTTGTAGCTGTTCCGGGGACTCATCGGGAAAGCGGGCCACCACGGCGATCGCCTCCGCCCCCGCCTCCTCAATCAGCCGTTTGGCCCCTCTCAGTAAACTCCCCGGATTGTCCAAGGTTCCCCAACTGGCCCCCGACTCCGCCAGCCGCAATTGCACCCCCAGAGGCGCATCCGTGACCACATACTCCGTTAACCCGAGTCCCAAACTTCCCCGCATCGCATCCGCCGCTTGCAGATGGCGTAAGCGTAACTCCGGTTCAATCCCCGCATCGAGGAGTAGGCCCACCCGATTTTGCACCACCGGCCGCAACCCCCAAGTTCCCGCCGCAAAGCGATCCAACCCCAACCCTTCCACATAGAAGATATTGGGGTCAGACCAATAGAGTTGAGCTGCATTGAGGACATTGGGATGGGTAATGAGGCGATCGCAGACCCCAGACAGGGCCCGAACCACCGGAATCCCATCCCCCGCATAGCCCCCAATCCTAGCGCCGATACCGGTGGGGATAATCAGAACAGCGGTGTACATGGGGGAGAGGGAACAGGGAATAGGGAACAGGGAACAGGGAACAGGGGGGGAAGGCAATAGGCAATAGGCAATAGGCAATAGGTTTGTAGGGGCGAACGGCTGTTCGCCCTCCGGGGTGGCGTGCTTCGGGAAATCCCCCCTAATCCTGGCGGGTGACCACCGCCTCAACCTGGACCTTGCCCGTTTCCGGATTGGCCTCCGTCACCGCCCAGCGCAGGGGTTCACCGCGCTTCTCTAACTCCGCCTCAATCTCCCGCTGGAGTTGTTGCGGGGACTCATTGGCATCAAACTCGGCACTGATAAAATGGGTCGTCATAACGAATTTTCCGTAAAGACTTGACAAAATGGCAAAAATATGCCACAAGATAGGCGAGGGAATTAGCCTTGACCAAACTGCTGTTGGTACACCTCGTTTTCCTTCTCCGTCTCAATCACCAAATCCGATTTAGGATAAGAGACACAGAGCAGAGCATAGCCTTCCGCTTGCAGTTCCGGGCTAACCCCCATACCATCCTCTTGAGAGACTTCCCCTTCCAGGATTTTAGCCGCACAGGTCGTACAAACCCCCGCATAACAGGAACTGGGGAGGTCAATATCTTGGTCATGGGCCACCTTGAGGATGGTTTCTGACTCAGGAACCTCAATGGTGTAGGTTTCGCCTTGGTGATGTAGGGTGACGCGGTAGGTGTTGGACATAAGACAGATAATTGGGACAAATGAAGACAGATTTGGACAGATTCAGACAATCGATTGAGGTTGACTGGCGATGTCTGAGTTGGGGGGACTCCATCGCATGGGGATTATACAGGGATTTTTCAGATTCTTCTAGGGCCCAGGCTCGACCTATCGCGGCCCTAAGTCCCTAGCGGCGACGGCGACAGCGTTCAGAACAGTATTTCACCTCATCCCAGCAATCGGCCCATTTCTTGCGCCACTCAAAGGGACGACCACAAACCGGACAGACCTTTTGAGGTAAGTTGGACTTTGTGTGTTTTCGTCCCATCGCCGTCGATACCTTCTGTTTAACCCTCTGGTTAACCTTCTACTGACCCCCTCCTCCCTGTGCCATGACTGCCACTGCCCTCTCCCCCATCTCAATTGTTCTCGTAGAACCCGCTGGCGCGTTGAACGTGGGGTCTGTTGCCCGGATTATGGCAAATTTGGGGTTGAGCCGTTTGCTGCTGGTCAATCCCCAATGTGACCCGCTCAGCGATGAGGCGCGACAGATGGCAGTTCATGCCCAGGACATCTTAGAGGGGGCTATTTACGTATCTAGTTTAGCCGAGGCCTTACAAGGCTGTCAGCGGGTGGTGGCTACAACCGCAAGGAATCGCCGTTTACCCACCGCCTTAGAACATCCCCGGCAGGTCTTACCCTGGCTTCTCGGAACCCCATCCGCCCTAGTGTTTGGGCGAGAAGACCGGGGATTGAGCAATGAGGAATTGAATCTGGCCCAACGCTTCGCCCGCATTCCCTCCACAGCCAGTTATGCGTCATTGAACTTAGCTCAGTCCGTGGCGATTTGTGCCTATGAACTGTATAACCTGGCGGGAGAACCGGGGTCTTTGGGCAATCAGGAGTTGATAGAGAGTCCCCTGGAAGAGGTAGAAGCTCCCATTGAGGCGATGGAAGCCTATTATGACGATTTGCAAGACCTCTTACTAAACATTGGCTATCTCTATCCCCATACCGCCAACGCCCGTATGGAGAAGTTCCGCCGTCTCCACAATCGGGCCCATCCCTCCTCTCAGGAAGTCGCCATGTTGCGGGGAATTTTACGTCAGGTGAATTGGGCGATAGAGAAGGGAACAGGGAACAGGGAACAGGGAACAGGGAATAGGGAACAGGGAACAGGGACCAGGGAACAGGGGTAAGCTGTGTTCCGGAATCGATTTAGACTGGGGTTCCTCTCCCTCCTCTTCCTCCTCTTCCTCCTCTCCCTCCTCTTTCGACCTGTCCTCTGTGACTCCGTGGTTCCCCTCCCCTCCCCAGCCAGAATTGGATTTCCCATAGTTGTCGCTCGTAGGTGGGCTAGAATCGGTAACGGAACTCGCACAGTGTTGACTGTTCACTCATGTCTAATCCGCCGCCCCGTCGTTCAAGTCGTTATGAAAGTTGGAGTCGCCGTCAATGGCGAACTCGGTTGCAGGCTGGGGCCGGGTCTCGTTCCCCTCGTCAGGCGGTTAATAATAAGGTAACGCCCATTTCCAGTCGGCGGCGACGACGGGAGGGAGCGGTGAATTTGCCCACTCCCCAGCGGCGACGAGTGCGGCGAGAGCCGATGTTGGGGAGTTCGGTCTCCTTTCCCTCCCGTCGTGGAACCAGTCCTTATCTACATCGAGGCGTTCCCGGACAAATTCCTCTCCCACCGCCGACACCGCGCCCAAGTCGTTCGGGGTCTCCGTCTGGACGTTCTGGCAGTGGGACGACCCGTAAAACCGGCGGTCAGGCCCAAAATCGGACCGGTTCAGCGGTGGGAACGCCCCGTCGTCGCCGTCGCCGTCGTCTGCCGGTTCCGGCCCCCCTGTTGCCGATGCTCTATGGGGCGCGGTTGGCGATTGCTGGGATTGGCTTGAGTGCGGTGGCGGGGACGTTGATGGCCCTGTGGACTCCGGTTCCCTCGGAGGGGTCACTGGAGCCGAGAGAGTCTGTGGAGACGGCGACTCCTGGCTCGTTGCAGCGGTCTCTGGGACGAGAGTTGACGGATTTGACGAGCCAGTTGCAGGAGTTGGTGGCGGAGTATCCTGAGCTGACACCGGGGTTGATGGTGTTGGATGTCAGGACAGGGGATTATGCTCAAATCGGCCAGGATAGACCCTTTGCGGCAGCGAGTACCATTAAGATTCCCATTTTGGTGGCCGTTTTGCAGGCGGTGGATGAAGGCCAGGTGCGCCTGGATGAGCGGTTACGGTTGGAGGAGTCCCATATTGCTGGGGGGGCCGGTCGTTTACAGGATGAAGTGCCAGGGTTGGAACTCTCAGTCTTGGAGGTGGCCACGTCGATGATGGTGGAGAGTGATAATACGGCCACGAATCTCATTATTGACCGTTTGGGGGGAATGGAGGCGTTGAGTCACCGCTTCCGTGGATGGGGAATGCAGGAGACGGTCTTAGAGGATTGGCTGCCGGATTTGCAGGGGACGAATCAGACCACGCCTCGGGAGTTGGCGGGCCTGTTGGCCCAGATTGAACGGGGGGAGTTGCTGTCGATGGCTAGTCGCGATCGGATGTTACGGATTATGATGCTGACGGAGAATAATGGGTTATTGCCCCGGGGTGTGGGAGAGGGGGGGGTAATTGCCCATAAGACGGGAAATCTGCGGTTTATGTTGGCGGATGTGGGATTGGTAGATGTGGTGAATGGTCAGCGGTATGTACTGGTGGCGTTGGTGGAACGTCCCGAGTATGACGACCGCGCCGTTGAGTTGATTCGGGAACTCTCGGCGCGGGTGTATGGGTATTTTGCACCCTGAAAGTAGGATGAATGGTTAACTGGTGATGTCGTAATCTGCGAAATAGCAGTGGCAGTAGTATAAAATTGCGAATGTCTCGGGGAAGTTCACGTTCGGTACTGATAGAGTCGGGAATCCGAGCTAAATTTTCTTCGGGGACGTCATACCAGTCACGTTTAATGATATGACTGGTTCCACAGTATAGCACGGACATTTTTCTGGGCAAGCGCTGAAATCCTTGGTTTCTCGTTGGCTAGCTCGATTTGGAAGAGAGCTTAGCCCCTCATTATACCATTGGCTCTCAAAAACTGTCCGGAGTGTTGGTATAGATGAAATTGCTTTTTCTCTATTTGAATACATTTTTGATTATTTTTGGACATATAGCTTTGTTTAAAGAAATACCCATCGGCTTGAGGGGCATTTACCACAAATTCAGCTAAGGACTGACTTAGTGGGTATTTTAAAAAGCCTAACCGGTTATTAGAGGCTCCGACCAAAGAATATTGAGTGCAAAGACAGGTTTCCAGTTTAGGGGAAAGGGGGGTTAAAAGCATCAGGTTGGAATGTAAAGTCTCCTACCCGAATGTCGTCTGCATTCAGACCTGGTGCGCCTATTGAATAATCACCTCTCAACTTTGCTACGATATAGGTGTTGTTTCCTTCTAAATGATTACCATCTTCGTCATAGAGCAAATAGCCGTCATCTGTGTTAAAGTTTGTGCCGTCCAAAACCATGAAGAACCGTTGGTCTCCCGTAAGACGATTGATAATGTTATTCAGGGTACTGCCTTGAATAACTTGCCGATTCAAGTGAACACCCAACGCCGCGTCGTCAGCAGGATCATTAATTCCAAATCCAGTGAGTTTAATAACATCGTTATCGTCGGCAAAGCCCGCTTCTACCTCCCTAGCCCAATCTTTATTATTTCCTCGATTAAAGTTCAAAATTGTATTGTAATAGGGGTGATTCCTAATGGCATCAATGCTCGTTGCGTTGAAACCTTGTCCATCAACAACGATATCACTGCGGTCAAAAACATAGGTATCAGACGGGCTGCCGTTCGCACTATTACTCAAAGGATAATCCCCACCCACTAAGGTGTCGTTCCCCGCCCCCCCGTAGAGGACATCCGAATTCTGGGGCGCAATGAGAAAATCATCACCGGCTCCACCAACTAATGTGTTAGATATCTCGCTACGTCCATACAGGATATTGATACCTTCCGATAGGGTTCCCACGTCAGGTGGCAAGAGAGGTGGAGTGCTTCCCCCAGCCATTGTCGAATTAATGTAGGTCACCGTGACCGTTTGGGTATCTTCGACGCTGTTATCATCCCTAATGGTGTATTGAAATTCTCCAGTGTTATTGACACTGGTCTGATGTAGATTTCGGAGTTGAACGGTTACAGTTTGTCCCCCATCAGTCTGTTGAATCCCATTAGTTCCAAGTTTAATATTATTAGCTACCCCGATATCGTGAATGGTGACATTGTCACGTCTGCCACTAGCAACGAACGCACTAGCTGGAAGCACAACTTCCCTAGAACCAAAACTAATCACAGTAATCGTCATTTCCGTAATCCCAGCAAGGTTCTGGATAGGGATAGTAAACGTTGTACTATCTGTTAGGGCATTGTTATGTCCCTCACTGCCACTGTTCCCCTGATCATTGATTTCTACGAACAGTTCAAAGTCATCTTCAACATTTGGGACATAGCGGAGATTACCATTTTGAATGGCTGTGTTAATTTCTGAAATTGGGGCCGTGATGGTCAAAGAATTGGAGTCGAGTCCAGTGAATTTGCCTGTTAGGGTTGAACCCGTGTAGTTAAATGTTCCGCCGGGATCTGCTGTAACACTGAGGCTGACGCTGACATTCTCTCCTCCAGCATCAGGATCACTAAATGCTTCAGCAGCAAATAAATTCCCTAGATTGTAAGGTTCGTCTGTAGTTGCCGCTGGTGTTACTCCATTTCCATGTATACTCGGAGGGTCGTTCACAGCAATAACATCAATTGTGACGATAGCAGGGTTACTTTCCAACCCACCATCGTCAACAGCTCGGATGGTTACCGTACGCGGTCCTTCCGTGGGATTATCTGTATCAATTCCATCATTTTTGTAGGTAATCTGTCGCAACAGAGTTTGAAAATTATCAACTGAGGCGCTTCCTGTATTCGTCAAAGTCACCTCAGTCGTTCCATCTCCTGTAACGTCTATCCCAGCAATCGACGCGCTTAAGCTCAGAACTTCATCTACATCCTGGACTCCAGTAAGAGTCACCACAACCTGAGACAGGGAGTTCGCAGGAGGTAAATCAAATCGAACATTCTCTGCAAGGACAATTTGAGTAACAGTGCCAACGGGTCCTTCCAGATACTCTCGATTCAGTGCCTCAACAATGCCGGTGGCTGTGTTTCCATCCAAGTCAATCTTGGGAGCATTGGGATTCGCTACAATGCCCAAGGTCATGGTGTAAGACTCATCACTCAGGAAATCCCGGGTGTTCTTAACGCGGAAGTCAAAGCTTGTGGAGTTCCCAACTCCTAAGGGTCCCTGATCAAACACCAGCGAGCCAAGGTCATCTACTAGAATGATGTCATCGATGTTAACAGGGTTGCCCGCAACTGTTAACGTCCCATCCCCAGGATTAGACACCAACTTAATTGCCTTAAACTCATCTCCGTCATCTGGATCGTTAAAGACAAAATCATCAGCCGAGAAGCTAAAGGTTGCTCCAGTGAGAACTTCCACAGACCCATCCTCACTGGTCGGCAGGTCATCGGCTCCAAGAATCGTAACGGTGACTGTGGCTGTTGCCGTTCCCCCTCGACCATCATTGATAGTATAGGTGAACGTGTCTTCCTCTGTTCCACCATCTATCAAAAATTGGAACGCTTCGCCGGGGTTGTAGAGTAGTCGCTGATTGCCAGGATCTCCCTGAATCGTGACCGTCACTCCAGCAGTAACTCCTGAAACTGATGCAATTGTTAAGGGATCACCATCAGGATCACTATCATTAGCTAGCACGTCAATTTCAATCGCCGGTCCATCTTCACTCACCTCAGCCTCATTGTTCTGAGCTTCTGGTGGGTTATTTGTTGGGTCTACAGGGTCCACAGGGTCCACGGGGTCTATGGGGTCCACGGGGTCATCTGGGTCATCTGGGTCCACGGGGTCATCCGGAGGCTCAATCACCGGCGGAACTCCAGGGCCTGGGGTCGGCGGCGGCTGCGGTTCTGTCGTCGTGTCCCCAGGGTCTGGTGCCGGGGGTAACTCATCATCTGGGTCTACTACCGGAGGCTGAGGAGGTCCCGGATCTGGTGTGTCGGAGGGGGTTAAATCTTCTGTAAAACTCTCCCGCGTCAAAGCACTGCGGCGCACATTGTGAATCACCGCCAGGAACTCCCCGGTTGCTAAATTGGTGAGGACATAATTGCCCCGATTGGAGTTGCTATTGCGACGAATAAAGGCAATGTTAATGGCAGACATGTCAACAGTCTGTCCATCCGGCCCTCCCAACAGGGCAATCTTATCGTTGGGTTTGAAGCGCAAAATCTGGTCGGCATCGTCGATATTTGGGCCGCCATGATTGATGTTAAGGACAAAGATATTCTCCCCGGTCCCGCTAATGAGAACGTTGGCTCCCCGGTCTCCGGAAATGACGTTATTCCCCCGTTCTGCCCAAAGGGTATCATTGCCCTGACCCCCATAAAGAAAGTCATTGCCTAACCCAGCCACCAGAACATCGTTCCCCTGACCTCCAAAGAGGATATTCTCCCCATCAATGGCAAACAACGTATCATCGCCATCATCACCACTGAGGATATTGTCCTGTTCACTGCCAAAAATCTTATCGTTGCCTTTCCCCCCGAGAAGGGTATCCTGACCCCGACCCGCTCTAAGGGTGTCATTGCCCTGATTGCCGAAAATGATATTATTGCCGCGACCTCCGAGGATACTGTCATCGCCGCTGAGACCAACGATGGTATCGTCGCCAAGGGTGCCAACAATGACATCGGAGTTGGGGGTTCCAGTGATAATCGACATGGTTCGTTTTGGGGGGCCGAGGAGGTGGAGGGGGGGAGGTTGGGATGGGTGCCCGATTCATGGGGTGAATGGGACTCGGGCTCAGGGGTAGAACGGCGTCAAATGTTACTAAGTCACCGACCAATTCCTATCGTCTTTCGTCGTTGGCAGCGTCGGGTTTGTTCCCAGGAGCATCCTGAAAAATCCGGAATTTTTACAAATCTTAATTCCTGGATTGAGACCGAGCCTGTCCCTATTTTGCCCTCTCAATGGCAATTTGCCTACAGGTCTTGAGAGTTTATCTGGGCATTTTGGGGGGTCTCAGGCCTCAACCACCCCCCGCAGCCGTTTCATGGCCTGGACTAGAGCCTCTGGGGGAGCGGTGAGACTGATGCGTAAACATTGGCGTTTGTGGGGCCAGTCTTCCTGCAATCCGGGGAAGAACGGCTCGCCAGGAACCACAATGACCCCAGCCTGTTTGAGTTCATTGTAGAGATGGCGATCGCTCGTCGGCAAGTCCCGGAACCACAGCCAGGCAAAAATTGACCCTTCTCCCGCATGAAGGAACCAGGACAGATGTTTGGGCATTTCTTGCTGTAAGGCTTCTGCCAAAACGGCATATTTACGCTGGTAATGGGGACGAATCACCGACTCGGACAGATGAGCCAGTTGTCCCGAAGCGATGGCCCGTGCCGCAATGGCTTGTCCATAGCGGGAGGAATGGATACAGGCATTAGTCTGGAACGACTGTAACACGTTGATGATGTCTTCATGGGCGATCGCCACCCCCACCCGTTCCCCCGGAAGTCCGGCTTTGGACAAACTCAGACAATGGACGAGATTGTCCCCAAACTGAGGAGTCATGGGAGTAAAGTTCAGGGCCGGAAATGGCGGTGCATAGGCTGAATCAATAAACACTGGGGCCTCATAACTGGCCGCTAACCCAGCAATTTTGCCCACCTCTTCATCACTCAACACATTTCCGGTGGGATTACAGGGCCGAGAAAAGATAACACAACCGGTGGTGTCGTCAATCTGCAACTGACTAAAATCTGGGCGATATTTAAAGCGATGGTTCTCCTCATCAATCTCCAAACTGGGTTTATAGGAGACGACGGCTTCCGGGACTAAACTCACCCCACCATAGCCAGTATAATCAGGACAAAGGGGCAGCACCACCTTCTTGAGATTGCCACCGGCAGTATAGCCGCCAAAGGCGTTGGCGGCGAAGAAATAAATGGATTGGGAACCGGGGGTAATGAGGATATTACGAGGGGTGAGATTGGCCCCATAGCGTTGATTAAAGTCGTTGGCGACGGCTTCAATGAGGGGTTGATAGCCTTGACTGGACCCATAGCGACAAACCACCTCCCCATAATCGGGACTGGCCAGCAAGTCTTGGGTACAATCGCGCCACATCTGCTCAATTTCCGGCAAAATCACCGGATTCCCAGCACTGAGGTCGATAAAATCGCGTCCACCTCCTGATTGCAGGGTTTCGATAATATCTTTCATAATCGCCCGCACCCCGGTGAGGTGGGACATTTGTTGGCCGATGGTGGAGAGTTGGGGCTGCATTGTTAAGAAATCTGTTTTTAAATTGACAATTTAAGCGAGTTAATGTAAGCCAGTAAAACTCGTTGATGGGGTTTCCCAATTTTACGAACTTCTCCGGCTTTGGGGGAAAATTTTTCGCCTTGGCGGACTTGTTCGGCGGTCCAAAGATCTAAGTCTAATCCTTCGCAGAGGTCTAAATCTTGGATATCGACGGTGAGGGGTGCGTGGAAAACATTACGGATGAAGTCGCGGTACTGTTCTCGTCGGAATAAGGTCACGTAGGGGGGGTGATAGCGGATTTCTTCCTGGAGTTCTCGCATCACGGCGACTTCGGCCGCTTCCCCCGGTTCGACGGTTCCGCCGAAGAAGGTCCATTGTCCGGGATAGACGATGGTGGGGATGTCGTCTCGTAGTTGCATGAGATAGCGACCGTTTTGATGGAGAATGGCGATCGCAACTTCTTTAACCATGAATCAGAACACTAAGGGGGTCATTGGGGAGTTCGTTGCTGTTCTTGTAGATAGAGTTCCCCGTAATCCTGTTGATTGATGACAATTTCTCGCTGTTCCAGGGTTCCTTGCACCCGTAGCGACTGGCCCGCCTCGGGAACCTCCTCCTCAGAGATGACCCAGATTTCCCCAGACTCATCTTGCAACAAATAGGCTCCCCCGTCTAATAGAGGAGCGCGATCGCCCACAACCCCCTCCACCGTCACCTCGTTCCCCAACTGCTCCTGGGAGAGAGTCCCCAGGGGTGTGACATCACCCCCGAAGTCTAACGGCGTTTCACAGCCAGTTAGGAGGACTAAACCCGACAGCAGGGGAATCAAGGCGCGATTAAAACGAGGCAGAAATGATACGGTAGTGACGGTCAATCGCACAATACTCCCTGGCTCAATGGATACGACTCGTATTTTAGACGGTAAAGCTCTCGCCAAGACAGTACAATCTCGACTGCGATCGCAAATCGAGGCGGCCCTCCCCCAACGCAACCGTCCCCCGGGATTGGCCGTCATCCGCGTGGGAGATGACCCCGCCAGTGCGGTCTATGTCCGCAACAAGGAACGAGCCTGTGAACGAGTGGGAATCGCCTCCTTTGGCCAACATTTCCCCGCCACGGCGACAGCGGCGGAGATTTCTGCCAAAATCCAGGAACTCAACGACGATGAACGAGTCGATGGGATTCTCCTACAACTCCCCCTCCCCGCTCATTTAGATGCAGTGGCCCTACTGCTACAACTCGACCCCGACAAAGACGCAGACGGACTCCATCCCATCAATCTCGGTCGTCTGACGCGGGGGGAAGCGGGCCTGAGAAGTTGTACCCCCGCTGGCGTGATGGAAGTCCTCAAGGCCTATAACATCGACCCCAGTGGTAAAAATGCCGTCGTGGTGGGTCGTAGTATTTTAGTGGGAAAACCCATGGCCCTGATGCTCCTGGAAGCCAACGCAACGGTGACCGTAGCTCACTCACGGACCCAAAACCTAGCGGACGTCGTCGCCGCCGCAGATATCATCGTAGCGGCGGTGGGCCGTCCCGAGATGATTACCGCTGACATGGTCAAACCGGGAGCGGTGGTGATTGATGTGGGGATTAACCGGGTCGGTGATGGCGCGGGTGGCTATAAACTGGTGGGGGATGTGGCCTTTGAGGAAGTATTTGAGAAAGCGGCTTGGATTACTCCAGTTCCTGGAGGAATTGGCCCCATGACCGTAGCCATGTTGCTTAAAAACACCGTTGAGGCCTATCTGCGCTAGGTAGTAAGACGAGTTGACGGCCGACTATGCTTCTCAAGATACAAGGGATGGGTGATGCACCTACGCCAACGGATGCAATCTGCCATAAATTTTCCGGCTCACCTTTTTTAGAGTTTTTGTTTGACCGATTGTTCTCCGCAAGGCTAACCCAGCCAACGTTTAATCTTCGAGATTGCTTTGCCTCCAAAGCGCTCAATCTTGGTGCCGAGTTTAGGTTGATGAAGTTGAGTGGGTTTGTCCTCAGGATTCTTGAGAAACCGATAGTGTAAAAAGACATCTTTATGAGGAATTTGCATATCCTCCCCTTGACTGAGTTTAGCGAAGTCTTGAGGAGGGAAGTTCATATAGTGGATTCGATGAATCGGTTTTCGTCCTTGTTCATTGTACAAAACATTGTCAAGCTCAACAAACGGATCAGCATCAGCACAGTTCCCCGTGCGCTCACCGGCCCTCTCACTCAAAGTATAGTTAAAGATTGAATAAGGCCCTCTAAACGTTAAATAGCTAAACAAAAAAGCATCAGCGATTTCATTAATCCACTCGACTTCTCTATCTTGAACTAATGATGCTTTAAGTTGACTGATTTCTTGCTCGTTAAAAAAACCTCGCTTTGAGCCAAAAAAGCTTGAGCAATGTAGCCGAGGACGAATTTCAGATTCAGTAAATTCTCCCGAGGCTTCCATCATTTCAATGTTAAGAGCTGTTAAGCGTTGTTTTGAATGCTCCCAATCATCAAATACAAAATCGTAGGTTTCTAGTTTATCAAATAGGTCATCCAAAGGCTTCATTGCCAAAGTATCGGCATCATAAAACACAAATCGCTCAAAGTCTCCTGAAAAAGCAACCATTTTTCTCTGGAGTCTAATTTTGGAGCGAACGATTTTTGCAAACCTTTTTTGAGATGCCTTGGGATGATGGCTCCAAATCTCTCGTGAAAACTCTTCCCATTGTTCTAGCTTCCCTTGATTATCGTAAAGGGTCACATTGGGCCGTGACTCTACTTCCCGCTGAACTCTGTCCATCCGGTCATCATAAGGAATAATGCAAATGGGAATTTCTGGGCTAACATTAACCTCAATGCTATTGAGCAAGGCAATGAGCTGGTCATACACAAAATCATTAGCCAATGTATAAATACCGATGGATTGCATAAAAATAAACCTTATGGTCTGCTTGATTTCTTGGGAGTCAACTCATTGGGCTTGAGTGGGAGTGGGCAATCTGTCCTTTCTGGCATTACCCGGTCAGACGAATTGGCGATTTCTCTAAAAATATCGTCGAGTCTAGCATAGTCAACAATAAACAACAAGATAGTAGGGACTTAATGACAAGGACATCCGGTTGGTCTTCATCAGGGTTTGTAGGGTGTGATAATCCTTAACTGTGAGTGTCTACAATGATGCCAAACGCCCTGACAACACCCCTTCGTCAATCCCAGATGGCTGGCAATTCAGCTCATCAAGACCCGACGAACCCTTCTGAGGAGGGAAGACAGCAAGCCCTAGAGCAGAAATTGCAAGCGTCTATGGCCCTAGAGGGAACCCTACAACTTCCCTGTCTCCCGGCCCTGGCCCCTCGCTATGAACATCTGATTCTGGGCTTGTTCAACCTCTTCGGACAAAACCCCAGTTCCGAGGAACGCCAGCAGCTGCGACAGCGGCTGACAGAGACCCTCACTGAGGGATTTGAGGAATCTCCTCGTCGCTATCTTAGCCTCTCCTATCAATTGGTCAATCCCCAGGAGGGAGTGGCTGGGGGACTAGGTCTGACCTTGAGTTTGACCTCTCCCCCAGAGGCTCAAGGGTCGTTTCAGTTGGCGAATCAGTCCCGCTTTGGCTCCTACCCCGATGGGAAAGCCATGATGCTTGCAGCCAGTTTAGGGGAGGCTGAGGAGGTGTCGGTGTTGGATATTGGGGCGGGAATTGGCCGCAATAGCTTACCTCTGGCTAAACGCGGTCATCCCGTGGATGCGGTGGTGACCAACGCTGAGGCGGGGGAGCGGTTGCAGGAGATGGCCCGATCGCGCCATCTGTCGGTGACTCTCTTGGGGGGAGATTTCCTAGACGCTCCCCAAGTCACGGGAGACTACCACTTGGCCATCGCCCCGGAAATTCTCCCTCACCTGCGATCGCCCCAAGCCATGACCCACTTCTTCCGCCAAAGCCGACGGCTGTTAGCCCCCAGGGGCCGCCTCCTCCTGGGGGCGTTTCTGACTCACCCGGACTATTCCCCCCAGGAGTCGGTTCGGGAACTGGCTCAAGCCTGTGGCTGTAGCTTTCTCACTCCCTCAGAGCTGACGGCCATTTTAGGGGAAGTGGGGTTACGGCTAGAGTCGCAAGAGTCGGTGGTGGCCTATGAGTCCACTCACCTCCCCGCCGCCGCCTGGCCCCCCTCCCAAAGCTTCCTCAACTGGGCCACGGGACAAGAGTTATTTCCCGGTCTCATGGCTCCTCCCGTCAGCTTCTATTGGCTCTGCTGCGCCCCGGAGCCAATTCCCGCAAACCCTGATGAGACCTAACGTCTGAGGGGGCGATCGCCCCCGATAACCGACCTAAGCTACCATCGAGTCAGCGGCAAAGATTATGGGAATGTTAGGGTTCAGGAAAAAAACTGGCCCTTGCCAAGAAACCCAGACAATCGCAAACTTAAAGCTGAGAGTTCGGCAGCCCTGGAGGTCTTTCGGTGAAACGAGTTTTAGGCATTATTCTCGGTGGCGGTGCGGGAACGCGCCTCTACCCCCTAACCAAACTCAGAGCAAAACCCGCTGTTCCCTTAGCGGGTAAATATCGGTTGATTGACATCCCTGTCAGCAACTGTATCAATTCTGGGATTGAGCAAATCTATATCCTGACCCAGTACAATTCCGCGTCCCTGAACCGCCATATTGGGCGGACGTATAATTTTTCGAGCTTTACCGATGGATTTGTGGAAATCCTGGCGGCTCAACAAACGTCCGACAGTCCCGGTTGGTTCCAAGGTACGGCGGATGCGGTCCGTCAATATATCTGGCTCATGAATGAGTTGGATGTGGACGAGTATCTCATTCTCTCGGGTGACCACCTCTATCGGATGGATTATAGTCAATTCGTGGAGCGTCACCGGGAAACCAATGCGGATATTACCCTCTCGGTGGTTCCCATTGATGAACAACGGGCCTCAGATTTCGGCTTGATGAAAATTGATGACTCAGGACGAGTCATTGATTTCTCAGAAAAACCCAAAGGTGACGCCCTCAAAGCCATGCAGGTCGATACCAGTACCCTGGGCTTAGATGCCGCTCAGGCGAAGCAGAAGCCCTATATTGCCTCAATGGGCATTTATGTCTTCAAACGGGAGGTTCTCAAAACCCTGCTCACGGAAGCTCCTGACCAAACGGACTTTGGTAAGGAGATTATTCCCGGTGCGGCTAAGGATTACAATATCCAGGCCTATCTGTTTGATGGCTATTGGGAAGATATTGGAACCATTCAAGCCTTCTATGAAGCGAATTTGGCCCTGACGCAACAGCCGAAGCCGCCCTTTAGCTTCTATAACGAAGATGCGCCGATTTATACCCGGCCCCGCTATCTCCCCCCCAGTAAACTCCTCGATTGCCAAATTACCGAGTCCCTGGTGGGAGATGGCTGTATCCTCAAAGAATGCCGCGTCGATCGCTCGGTTCTGGGGGTTCGCAGCCGCATTAGTGCTGGGGCGGTGGTGGAAGATTCCCTGTTGATGGGATCTGACTTCTATCAGTCCTTTAGTGAACGCCAAGGGGAAGCCTCGGCCCCCTCGATGGCTCTGGGAATCGGTGAAAATAGTACCGTTCGCCGGGCGATCGTGGATAAGAATGCACGAATTGGTAAAAATGTCAAGATTCTCAATAAAGAAAATATTGAGGAAGCCGACCGGGAAGAGTTAGGGTTCTATATCCGCAGTGGGATTGTGGTGGTTCTGAAGAACGCGACGATTCCCGATAACTTCGTGATTTAGGGGCTTTTTGAGCCGGTTGGAGACCCCGACGCCCCCGACGCGGTTTGCTGGGGGATGGTGCGCGATCGCCCTGGGTGGCGATCGCGTTCTCATCGGAAGCCGATGAGTCCAGGGCCAAAAAAATGGGCCACTGTCCAAGAAACCGAACTCGACGCTGGAAGAAAATACATTAAACTTGATTAACAAAGGCAGACCGCACCCTGTGAACCCCTGATTTTTTGACTCTCATGGCTGCAACGGACTTCAAAGACTACTATTCCATCTTGGGCGTGAGTAAAACGGCCAACGCCGATGAAATCAAGAAGGCGTTTCGCCGTTTGGCTCGTCAGTATCACCCAGATATGAATCCGGGCGATCGCAATGCGGAGGCCCGCTTCAAGGAAGTCAGTGAAGCCTACGAGATTCTCTCAGACCCCGACAAGCGCAAACAATACGATCGCTTCGGGCAATATTGGAAACAGGCTGGAAACGGAGCCGGTGGCGGTTGGGGGGCTGGCGCTCCCCAAGGCGGCGCCACAGCGGGCGGCTTTGACTTTGATTTCAGTCAATATGCGAATTTCGATGAGTTTCTCGAATCCGTCCTCGGAGGGGTAGGGGGACGAGGGCGATCGCAATGGTCCTCCTACGGGGACGCCTCCCCCAAAGATTCTAGCCGCTCCTCCGGCTTCAACGGTGGCTTTGAAGACTTCGCTGGCTACAATCGTCGCAGTACCGGTGTCTCCTTAGACCAAGAAGCCACCCTCAGCCTCTCCTTTGCCGAGGCCTTCCATGGAGTACAAAAACGCCTCAGCGTCAGTGGTCAAAAAGTCTCCGTTCGCATCCCCCCCGGCGCCAAAACCGGCAGCCGAGTGCGCGTGAAAGGGAAGGGTAAAAAAGATGGCTATGGCCGTCAAGGAGATCTCTATCTCAACATCGAGCTAAAACCCCATCAGTTCTTTCACTTCGACGGCGATAACCTGGTCTGTGATGTCCCCATTTCCCCCGATGAAGCCGTCTTGGGGGCTAAAATCGATGTTCCCACCCCCGATGGAACCGTGACCGTGAGTATCCCGGCCGGGGTCCGCTCCGGGCAAATGTTGCGGTTACGGGGCAAAGGCTGGCGGCTCCCCAAAAGTGGCGCTCGTACCGATCAACTGGTGAAAGTGGACATCACCCCCCCCACCCACCTCAGCGACGAAGAACGACAGCTTTATGAACGCCTACGAGACTGTCGCCAAGAGAACCCTCGCCAAACCCTAGAACATCTCGGCTTATAGAAGCCCTTGTCCAGAACCGGGCCCGGCTTTAGGATTCCTCTAGGGATCATCTTGATGGTAGAACTGACCGAGAGCATCGGTGAATTGGTGTAAGATGCGCGCTTCAATGGCCTTAGCCGTAGCCTGATCCGTATGGGCCACTAACGCTCGCACTTCCTTAATCAGAGACTCAGTCTGTTGTTCAATGGCCGCGATCGCCGCCTGTAGATGTTGGTTGGCCGCTTCACAGACGGCGGCTTCCACATCTTGGTCTAAACCAATCGTCGTATGATGGTCTTCTCCGGGGCTGGACTCCAAAGTACGGGGGTCAGCGGTGACTTGAGCATCACGTGTCTGAGACTCCAGAGGGTTCAGGGCCGTTTTCTTCGCGAGCATCGAGCCATCGAGAGTCCGGTCATCAAGAGCATCCTGACCGAAATCATCGAGTTCAAAGGGCTCGATCATACTGGCATAATAAGCCTGCTCCATCGTGTTCCAGAGCCGTTCAGCGATACTGACATAGACATCCACCGGATTCAGACAATGAGCTGACCCGTAGAGCCGTAGACGCAGTTCACTAGCCGTTTGACACAAATCTAGTAGGGATTGGGTCAAATGATCAAACTCCTCATGATTGAGATGATTCCAATCGGGGAGGGTGTAGGCAAACTTGCCGTTAATGGCTGAGTAGAGGAGGGTTTTGGCTTGGCTGAGATTGCCCGCTTGGGACAGTTGCAACCGTAAGTCAAACCAGCGATCGAGAGACGCATCACCATGACTACTCTCGGTGAACGGCAAAAAGGCCTCATCGAAGGCCATGGGGGGGTCTAACTCAGGATAGAGGGGGTCGAGGATGGCGATGGCCCGCAGGGAGAGGTTGAAATATAAGGACTTCTTGTTAATCCGAGCCACCACTCGCACCAACGCCTCTTCTAACTGCTCCCGAGTCACAAAGGTGGTTCGCAGCTCATTGAGTAACACCCGCCAGTCTAGGGATTCTAAGCGTCGGGAGTCATTTTCCCAGCGTTGCTGACAGATGCACAGCAACAATTTCTTCAGACGATTTGTGTCCGAGTCCCCCGCTAATTGCGCGATCGCTCGGTTTAAGCGTTCCTTCTCTACCATAAACCTTGAGGCAGCACTGTTAGATCACATGACAGCGTTCTCGGCATACCCCCCACTGATAACGGCATTGTTTGATCTCTCTGTGTTTGATTTTATGCGGGTCTGTCAACAACACCACATCTTTCCTCTGGCTCATGACCATTTGGGTCTTAATCTACTCATACCTAGGGATTCTCTACAATAAGACCAACAACACTGCTTAATCCGCCCCCTGGGCAAGTCCAAGATGCCACAAGTTGACCAAAAGACCCTCGCGATTCTGTCTCAGGAGATTTCTGGGGATTCCAAACTCAATCTTAACTTTATCTTTCTCTCGGTTGCCTCTTGTATTATTGCCACCTGTGGCCTATTACTCAATAGTTCCGCCGTCATTATTGGTGCGATGATCGTCGCTCCTCTCATGTTACCCCTACGAGGCTTGGCTTTGGGGGCAATGAAGGGAGATGTATTTTTGTTTCGCCGGGGTATCACCACGCTCCTGGTGGGTACGCTCCTCTCTGTCGTCCTCTCGGCAATGATTGGGGCTGTGGCCAGTATTCCATTCACAGAGTTTAGCCCGGAAATTTTGGCACGCACTCAACCCAACCTCTTCGATTTAGTGATTGCGTTGGCGGCGGGGGCCGTGGGTGGCTTTGCCAAGCTGCGTCGGGAAGTTAGCGATGCGATCGCCGGAACCGCCATCGCCGTGGCCCTGATGCCCCCCCTCTGTGTGGTGGGTTTATCTCTGTCTCAGGGGGCAACATTCGCCGCTCGGGGGGCATTCCTGCTCTATGCTACCAACCTCTTGGGCATTACCCTAGCCTGTATGCTCGTCTTTATCTGGGAGGGGTACTATGTGGAGAAAATCCGCATGGCTCGGGCCCTGCTGTATACCGTCCTGCTCACCCTGCCGATTATTCTTCCCCTGTCCATCAGTCTGGGGCAACTGCTACGACAAACCCGTCTCCAATCAACCCTACGCTCAATTCTCCTCACACGCACGATCACCGTGGGCCAACAGGTGGAGTTGGTTCAAACCCGCATTGACTGGACTCGAAACCCTCCGGAAGTTTATTTACGGGTGAGGACTCGTCCGGAAGCCCCCCTGACCCCTAAACAGGTTTTTGAAGTGGAACAACTGGTCACCCAGGAAATGCGCCAAGATTTTCTCTTGGTGTTTCAGATTGACAGTTTTGATGAAATTCGTTCAGAGGATTTATTTGGGTATCGGATTTCTTATCAAGAGCCAGAGGAAGATGAGGTTGAACCTGTTTCTGAACCGCTATCCCCAGAGACATTGAGGAGGATGAGTCAGACCCTGTGGCGCTTCAATACCTTTCTCAAGCAACCGATGCAGCGGCGAACAGCCCACGGCCGCGATGGGCGATCATAATGGGGTCAACTTCGATTCCAGAGCAGAGCGTAGAAAAACGACGGGTTCTTTACATCCCGCCGTTTCCAGGGTTTGGATAAGACTGGCCGCCAATCCTCAGACGTCAGGCCATCCGTTGTCTCAATAACCAGACACAGAAGGTTAACACCAATAAAATAGTGCTTGAAGGGGCAGTTTCCGGGACTTGAACTGCTGTTGGATAGGAGGTATCGAAATCGGACTGGGAGAGGGTCCAGGATGGGCTATCAAGTTGTAAGGTTTGGCTTTGGGCTGGCACGATCAGTTCCTCAAAATCGCAGGTTTGCATGATAAAATTAGGGGCTTAACGGACCTAATGTGATAGGGCTAGACCCTTCAGCTCAACGGTGGCTCTCAGGGATAAGAAGACTCCGATGAGTCGCTGAGTTGGTTAGGAAAATTCATATGGGTGGCGATGGACGGGGTAGTCGTTCATGATTCACACTCCTCTAATGGGGCTGGCTGATGACAAATATCCTCTGGTCATGGACGCTGAGTTAGCCAAAACTGAGTCGTTACGCTCCATAAGACCCAGATAGCTCCTAACACCGACTAAAACGTCGGGTCCTACAAGACTGTGATTGGGTCTTGCAAGATTGCCTTATCCCTGATGTAACGGGACTTTGAGGCAAAACGTCCATCTGATAAAATGCGATGTACTCATTATAGGCTCATTTTTGGCTCTGTCAAGACATCCATAAATATTAGCCGCAAGTGAGCTAAAACTAAGACGTCGCCGGGAAATCGAGAGGAAGGAGATTGAGCAGCGTGGCAGCAACACTCAGGGCATCTATTGAAGGGCTTCGACAGGTGGATGACGCACGACGGTATAAGGGTTGGCTTAAGTCATCCCCCGAGTGGTGTGAAGCCGCTGGCACCTCAGCGGCAACCTTGAAGCGGTTTTGGCGGAGATTGCCGGTGCGATCGCAAACTTTTAGGGCCATCTGTGATGCCGTTGACGTGTCCTGGCAAGAGGTGCTGGCCCTGTCTGAGGTGAGCCCTAGCCCGCCAAGCGGCAGGGGGGAGAATCCCGGATATCTGGGCGAGCGGGTGACGCCTAGGGTTGCGCTGACGGAGGTTCCGGGCCATGCTAGGTTAGATTTTTTTGCCTATGATGAGGCCTGGGTGGGACGGGAAACCGTTTTGGCTCAGTTAAGTGAGCAGTTGCAACAGTCCTGCCGTCTCCTGGTGTTATTGGGACTGACCGGGATTGGCAAAACCGCTCTAGCAGAGCGACTCGCCGTCTCCTTATACCCACGATGGACGGGTAAAGAATGGCAACAGTTATGGCGGGAGAATCTGGATAACGATCGCCAACCCAATGACTTTATCAGCGTAGCCAGCCGTTGGTGGGAGCAGTGGGGATCGCCTGTGGAAGGATCTAAGGATGGACAAGTTTTAGTTGATCGCACCGCTGAGTATGTCTTGACCCATCCCCTCTTGCTGATCATTGATTCCTTAGAAAGGATGCTGAAAGGCAATGAAGAGGAGGGTTGGAGCGACTTTAACGACCCCTTATGGGCGATGTTTTTTGAGGCGGTGTTAGCGGCCCCGGTTTGTCAGAGCCGGATGCTTCTGACCTCTCAAGACTTCCCGGGCCAACTCCCGGGACGGTACAGCAATTTTTGGACTTATGAGTTCTTGAAGGGACTTAATGAAACGGAACAGTTAGCCCTGTTTGCTAAGGCAAACTTGGATCTGAGTCCTGAAAGTCAAAACTATTTGACCCGGATTGGGGCCGCCTATGAAGGACATCCGCTGGCGTTGCGAGTCATTGCTGGGGAAATCTCGAATGCACCTTTTTCCGGGAATGTGCGGGCCTATTGGAATCGCTATGGACAGGATATTGAGGAGGTGGAAACGGCGATCGCCCAGGCAAAAATGGGACAGACGACGTCGGGGAGCGATCGCTGGCAACTTCATGAATGCACCCGCCTGTTACGGATGAAGGTTCGCGATCGCCTCGAACAAACCTTTGTACGCCTTAAACGAGAGGCCCCAGCCGCGTATGTTTTACTCTGTGAGGCATCAGTCTACCGTTGCCCTGTTGTTGAGTCATTCTGGCTCTCCCATCTGGAGGATTGGGATTATGATAAAGCTGAAGGTCAACTGGCTCTGGAGACGTTGCGCGATCGCTATCTAGTGGAAGAAATTACCGAGGGCGATCGCATCTTGTTGCGCCAACACAATCTAATTCGTAGCGTTGCCTTGAGTCATCTCCAGAGGTTAGATTCAGAGGCAGGGGAACTTAAAAATAAACTCATCATCCCATGATGGCTAGACTGTGTCTCAGGAAATTTCTCAGTCAGTATTTCGTCAGCAGCTCTTAAAACGGTTACGGCTGACCCCGGCAAGCCTGCAACGTATCTCTCCCCGGAGTCGTCGCAGTCAATACCGTGCGGCTCTCAATTGGCTCATTCACTATGAGGCCCCTTCCCCCGATTCTAAGTTAGATCAGGTGCGTGGCTATCTTGAGGCGTTTCGCCATTTAGCGGAGGTGGAAGATTGGCAACGCTGTCAGGAGTTATTGCTGTTGCCCTTAGAGTCCTTAACCGGGGAACCGTTACATCGACAACTAGAAATTTGGGGCTATTATCAGGAACAGATGGAGATGTATAATTGCCTACTAGGCAACGGTGATGCACCGCTAAATCTGGTCTGTTTAGAAGGGTTGGGGAAAGCCTATTCCCGTTTGGGAGATTATAGTCGGGCGATCGCCTATCATCAAGACCATTTAACCCTAGCCCAACGACTGGCAGACCGACAACATGAAGCCATTGCTTTGGGCAATTTGGGGTTAGAACATTATTATTTAGGGGAGTATGACTTAGCCATTCGCTATCTTCAGGAGGGCTTGACGTTAGTGCAACGTTTGGGCGATCACGCAGGAATTGGCCAAGCCCTAGGGAATTTAGGCTTAGCTTTACATGAAAAGGGGAACTATCAGCAAGCCATCGCCTATCATCAACAGGATTTAGCCATTGCTCAGGAGTTAAATGACCGTCGGGGGATGGGCCAGGCTCTAGGAAATTTGGGATTTGCCTACTATGCCTTGGGAGACTATTCCCAGGCCCTCGGCTATGAAGAACGCTATTTGGATATCTCCCGTAAAATTGGCTTTCGGGAAGGGGAGGCGATCGCCCTTTCGAATATGGGAGAAACCTATATCTGTCTCGGCCGCTACGAGGAGGCTACCGAGAGTCTGCAACGGGCCTTAGAGATTACCCGGGAGATTGGCGATCGTCATGGGGAAGCAGAAGGGTTGAAAAACTTAGCCGAACTTCATCAACAACTGCAAAACCCAGAGCGGGCGATCGGGTATTGTCAACAGGCCCTGAGCATTGCCAAACAACTGGGCATTCCCCTGACAAAAGACTGTGAAGCACTCTTAGCCGCTCTCGGCTTTGATGTTTACTCGGGTGGCTAGTTGACAACTCAATCAACATCAGGGTGGCGATCGCTCTCCACAAGACGTTTAGCAATTTCAACTTTAGCGGCCAAGATTTCAGGGCTATCCCCATGTTCAGCAGAGGTATTAAGAATATCCATGGCAATTCCCACATCATTAATTCGATTCAGGGAATTAGAATAGCGGGAGGCTTCTCGCACCGTAGAGCGATATACCAACATAAAAGTTGCCCCGATAAAATTCGTGATAATCCCCGCAACCACCCCAATCGTGGCAACATGACTCTGATTCGGACTGGCACTGAACTGCTCGGCGGTTAATTCCCCAGATGAAGACTCATCCTGATTGTCTATAACCTGCTCTTCTGAAGAAGACTCAGGGGAAGAAACGATGGGTTGAGGTCTAGATAAAGCAAGAGCTAAAGAGGCCAGAATCACTAAAAACCCCAAAATCATAACCACCACGCTAGTCATAAAAATAACTTGAACTTCCATTAAATTGCGCTGATAGTATTTTTCTAAACTCGCATTAGCCATATTCCAGCTAAAGTTACGAATTTTTAACTGCGCTTCCTCAATTTTTTCATCGGTTTCCCTCATTTTTCGCGCCTGCTCTTGATTCCACCGGTCTAACCAGTAGTACACAAACCCGACTAAAAGATTTGCCATCCCCAAAACCAGAGCAAAGGAAAAACTATTTTCCAGAAAACGAATATCTCCTCGGAGTGTTGTCAGATTTCGGTTGTTACGCGCGAGTTCCGCATCCAATTCTTGAAAATTGATGGTCTGTCCTAGATAGC
This sequence comes from Phormidium yuhuli AB48, assembly GCF_023983615.1. Taxonomy (GTDB): domain Bacteria; phylum Cyanobacteriota; class Cyanobacteriia; order Cyanobacteriales; family Geitlerinemataceae; genus Sodalinema; species Sodalinema yuhuli. The sequence goes on from NZ_CP098611.1 coordinate 229,988, forward strand.
TCAACGTGATATCTTCAAGAGAAAATGTATCTTCAACAGCTTCAAATTTCCGAATTCTAGCTAAGTGTTCCTGCAACGATTCCCGGCGCCGTTCAATGCGTTGCTGATAGTCTGTCTGATACCCACGTAATTGGTCAATCTTTTGTGCCATTCGGCGGTTATCTTGATTGAGTTGAGCGTAATCTTCTTGAAGTTTTCTATAAACGCCCTGGAGTTGTTCCAGTTCTGAAATTAAACGAGCCTGTTCAGTCACTAAGCTCATCATTTGCTGTTGGGCTTCGTTATTCCCATCTAGTTCTTCTGCTTGAGGGATTTCAGCTAGGACTTCAGGAACGAGGAGTTGTGCTTGTGGAACTGACGGTAGATTAGCAGTTTCCTCCGGTGTGCTCTCTGGCTCCAGATTCCTTTCCATGCGCTCTACCATTACTAACAGTTCTCGCAGGTCGATAATTTCCCGTTTAATCTCCACATCTTCGGAAATTGCATTGCGATCGCGCACTAATCCAGGGCGTATTAAACTCGTTGCTCCCAAAATCAGGCCAGACACCAAAAAAATGGCCGCCCACACCTTCCAAATCCAGGTTGAGTTGAGTTGAGCGTTCATAGATTTCAGGGGCAACAGAATTACGTGGAACGGGAGGTGACTTGAACCTTAAGCGATACTGCGGCGTTTACGAGCTTCTTTATAGGAAGTTCCAACATTCGTTAACCCAGCCTCAATCATTTGCCGTTCCAGGAGAGCAAAAAACCGTTGGCGATCGCCCCCCCGAACCACGGCCTGATTATGAGCTTCCGCCAAACTCACCGGGTAGCCATATCCTTTGTACACCTGTCCTAACATCAGGCTCAAGGCCGCTTCAAGTTGGTCAGAATCCTCTGCAACCCAAGCCGGAACGTCCACCCGAGCAATTTCTGTCCCCACGTGAACATAACAAAAATATACAGTCTGCTCGTTCGGATATAACCCCAACACCGGTAACGATGACTTCCACAAACAACTGCGTTCTCCCGGTTGTAACAAACCGCCCCAAAAACTGGTATCGCGTAGCGGTTCCATCACCTGACAGGGGGCTCGTTTCCCCAAGACATCCCCCTCTGTTGGGGCAATATAGGGACAATAACTCAAACAATTGGGTTGCTCAAAGGCACAGGCCTCCAACCGTAAAAAACTCAGAGCTTCACGGCTACGGGAAGCACTGAGATAGCCCATCAGAGGCACTCCCACCCCCCGCAACCGTTCCCAAGCATCCAGGATGGGGTTGAGGATGCGATCGCGGGCCTCATCAGGCAGACTATCGAGGAACCAGTAAATTAAAGAACCATCCACCATAGCCAACAGCGGCAACTCCGGATACTGGCGGCGCAACTCTACCCCCAACAGGGCCAACTCCTGGGCCTCCGAGACAGCCCGCCGATAGCCCATCCATTCCTCCGTACGAATCCCCCACTGACGCGAAGCATATAAATCTTCCGGGCGGTAAAACACCTCCGGCACACTATCGAGAACCGGGGCGCGATTCTGACCATAATGCAAGACCACTCGCCCAATATTGAGGAGATAGCAATAGGCAATTTCATGCTGATTGGGGGCAATTTGCGAGCCATCTGTGGCAATGACAGTATGGACTGAAGGGGGCCGTTGCAGGAGGATTTGACTCTGGAGGGGTTCAACCGGGGTAGCTGCCGAAAACCAGATGCGATCGCGCCATTGTTCTTGAGCCGCGACTAACTCCTCTTGACGCTGAGCGGCCGTCTCAAACAACCCCTGAGCCAATTCGAGCCGTTTCTGAGCCGCGACAGCTTCCTCCCGTAGATGTTCGCCAATACCAGGTAGGAGTTTTGTAACTTGGTTGAGATCGAGCATGGGAGGAAGGCAAGAGGCAAGAGGCAAGAGGGGGAACCACGGAGTCACAGAGGACACAGAGGAAGAGAGAGGGGGTAGGGTGCGTTCCGGCTCCAATCAAGGTTGCACTTAGACCACTCGGCTCAAACTTGCCGGAACGCACCGCTTCGTCAGCAGTCGGGGAATTACGTGAAACTTGCCGGAACGCACCGCTTCGACCGCAATCGGGGAATTACGTGAAACGATGCAAAAGTTTCAACAGTTTTTTGCTGGTCGGGGTTAACTGGGTTCGTTTATAGACATCCGCCGCCTTGCGGATACATTCAGCTTGGGTGGGATAGGGGTGAATCACCCTGGCCAAGGTTTTTAACCCCAGACCGCCAACCATCGCCGTTGTGATTTCACTAATCGACTCTCCCGCATGACGGGAGACCATCGTAGCCCCGAGGATTTTGTCCGAGCTCTTCTCATGGAGAACCTTGAGAAACCCCTCCGTCTCCCCATCAGCGATCGCCCGGTCTACATCCTTAAACTCTATCTTAATCGTTTTGGTCTCAATACCTTTCTCGTTGGCCTCTCTCTCATAGAGTCCCACATGGGCCACTTCTGGCTCAGTGTAAGTGACCCAGGGCATGACCAAACTGCTCAACTTCGGTCGGCCCAAGCCAAAGGGAGCAAACAGGGCATTCTGAATCACAATCCGGGCCGCTGCATCCGCCCCATGGGTAAATTTCCAATCCATACAGATATCCCCCGCCGCATAAATGTTGGGGTTCGTAGTTTGCAAATACTCATTCACCTTCACCCCTCGACGATGGTAGGCCACACCCGCCGCCTCTAAATTCAAACCGTCCAGATTCGGTGTTCGCCCGGCCCCAATGAGGATCTCATCCACCAGCACCTGTTTTGACTGTCCCTGGTGATGAAGAGTCAGAACGTTTCCCGCTGCGGTCTTCTCCACTCGCTCCGGTTCACCGCCGAGAACTAACTCAATTCCCTCCTGAATAAACCGCTGTTGCACAATCTCCGCCGCATCCGCATCTTCCCGATGCAAAATATGGCCATGACGATGAATCAGCGTCACCTGGGACCCCAGACGACGAAACGCCTGAGCCAATTCACAGCCAATCGGACCTCCACCAATGACGGCCAGGCGCTTGGGGCGTTCAGTGAGGTTAAACACCGTCTCATTGGTGAGATAGCCTGCGTCGGCTAATCCTGGCGTTTGGGGATGAACAGCCCTAGCTCCTGTGGCAATTACCGCCTTTTTATAGTTGAGGGTAACCTCATCCACTTGAATGGCCTGATTCCCAATGAAACTACCCTGTCCCAGGAAGATATCGACCCCCACCTTAGCAACGCGATGAACTGAATCATGATGACTCATCCCGGCCCGAATCTTCCGTAACCGTTCCATCACGGCTGAGAAATCCACGTCAATACTCTCTGGTGAAGCAATCCCATAGTTGGAGGCATTCCACATCTCCCCAACGACACGGGAGGAGCGAATCAAGCTTTTGGAGGGAACACAGCCAGTATTGAGGCAATCGCCCCCCATCAAATTCCGTTCAACGAGGGCCACTTTAAGACCAATATCGAGTCCAGCGGCCCCAACAGCAACCACTAACCCGGCTGTTCCCCCACCAATCACCACCAAGTCATAGCAATTAGCCGGTTGCGGATTCACCCAATCGGGAGGATGGATTTGTTGGAGGAGTTCACGGTTGTACTCATCCATGGGGGAGATGCTGAAGGGGTGAAAGGGAGAGTTGGGCATAGGAGGAACAGGGAACAGGGGAAAAGGTAAAAGGCAAGAGAGGTAGGGTGCGTCCTGGCATCAGCTCATTTTGGCCGTTGACCACTGGATTTGAACGTGCCAGAACGCACCGATGCGCGGATTATTCACTGGCATCAGCTCATTTTGGCCGTTGACCACTGGATTTGAACGTGCCAGAACGCACCGATGCGCGGATTATTCACTGGCATCAGCTCATTTTGGCCGTTGACCACTCGATTTGAACGTGCCAGAACGCACCGATGCGCGGATTATTCACCCTTAATCACTTGTTCTCCCACACGTTCGGCTAGAGCGTTGCGGGCGATGCGAGTGACGTACAGGGTGACGGCTACCGTGGCAATTAAGCCGATAATTTGTAAAATGCGTTGCCAGAGTTGTGCTTGGGGATCTGCGGTGGCGGGCCCGGTTCCCAGGGTGGCCAAACTTCCGGCGAGAGAGCCGATGTAGACATACATAATGGTTCCGGGAATCATCCCCAGACCTCCAAGAACATAGTCTTTGAGGGAGACATTGGTGACACCATAGGCGTAGTTGAGAAGGTTGAAGGGAAAGACGGGGGAGAGTCGGGTGAGGAAGACGATTTTAAAACCTTCTTGTCCGACGGCCTCATCAATCGCGGCAAATTTGGGGTTACGGGCAATTTTGTCGGCTACCCAGTCCCGAGCCAGGTAGCGGCCGATGAGAAAGGCTAAGGTTGACCCGAGAACGGCTCCGATGAAGACATAGATAGACCCGAAAATAACCCCAAACACCACGCCACCGCCTAGGGTGAGGATAGAACCCGGGAGGAAGGCGACTGTGGCAATGAGATAGAGCAAAATAAAGGCGAGGATGCCGAGGGGTCCTAAGTCTTGGATGCTTTGTAGGGCTTGTTGTAGCCAGAGTTGGGGGTTGAAGCCAACGGGGGAGTCTTGGGCGAGAAGGGGGGGGGCGGCCCGGAGTACAAACCAAGATAGAAGCGGGAGGTTAATGGAAAACATGGGCGCGATCACAGTTTGTGGACTTGGGTTGAATTGGAGCTTCATTTAGGGTCGGAATCGGGACAAGCTACCCCCTCAAAAAGGAATCCCAAGGGAGTTCAGTATCTTGAGCGAGTCGTTGGGCGACGGCGGCGGCTCCTTCACGGTTGAGGTGACTGGGATCGGCGAAGAAATCTGGGCGATCGCGCCATTGGTTGGATAAATCCCGCACCCAAACCCCGGATTTCTGACCCTGTTGCTGCAAAAACTCCTGAAATTGCCGTTCATAGCGGCGGCGAGCGGGGTCTAAATACTCATTCGTCAAGGGCAGGTTCACTAAAATCAGGGGAATATTACGGCTTTGGCAGAACTCAATCACTCGGTTGGTGGCGTTTCCCTGAACTCCTCCTAGGTTGAAGTTGGCATAATCCCCGTCATACTGGCCGGGAACTCGGGGGAATTGCTGAAAATAGGTTTGGGGGTTAAAGCGATCGCGCACAATCTGAAAGCCGTTAGAGTCGATATCTCGACGGGAGAGAATCACCGGAAGCCCCCCCTGTCGGACACCACTGTTGCGCAGTCGCTCATAGCCAGGGGAATTACGAATCCGGCTAAAGGTGCGATCCTCCCGGCCGCTGTTAAAGGCCCGGGAACCATCGGCCCAAACCATCACGTTAGGTAACTGGTCTCGGGTGAGTAACTCTCGTAACTGTAAGTTCACCACCTGAGCCGTGGCCCCATTAATGCCGAAATTGAACACCCGTACCCCCGAGAAGCCACGACGATTGAGGTCAAATTGCAACCGCTTGCCATCGAGTCCCTGTAAGCCTCGGGAACTGCCGATAATTAAGATATCCGGCGGTCCCAAGGTGGCCACGTAGGAACGATAAAGGGCAAACTGTTCGTCTAAGACCAAACTGTTAAAAGTGGGGTGAGGCAGCCGATTGCCGCTATTGCCCGCCTGTTGTAGGGCGAAATCGGCGTTTTCTAGGTATTCTTGCACCTTTTTTTGGGCAAAAGCCCGTTGAGGAGCCGTCACGGGAACGGATTGCATCGCGGCCAGGGCCTCGGTCCAGTATTGCACCACTTGATGCCAGTCTTCTGGGGTGGAGGCTTGTTGTGAGGCCTGCCAGGCCCGTACAGCGCGATCGGTTCCCCGATTAAAGAACTCTAAACCGATATCCTCCTCTGAATGGTCTTCGTTATCTGAGGAGTTGAGCGACTCAGCCATCTCTGGACTGTTATGGCGTACTGGGAAACTCTGCAAGCGAACATGACTCACCCCTAACAACAGTAACAGGGCGGCCAGGGCGATCGCCAGGGGACGAAGCTTGAGCCAATGGCGTTGCAATTTTTGTAACATCTTAGGGTAATGGACAACCGATAATGAACAATCAATACTTCCTCAACCCAGATAAAACAGGCATTTATGACATAACCAACCTTAATTATATCTATCTATTTTTAACCTTTGAACATCCAACTGTTAGACAAGAAACCCCACCTTGCCGGGGCAAAGTGGGGGTATGGGTTAAGCTATCACGAACCTATCCCAGTTACGCCGTGGGATCATCCTCGTCATCACTATCATCGTCATCAAAGGAATCCGGATCAAAGTCCTCATCCTCCTCATCAAACCCATCGGGATCGAAGTCATCCTCCTCATCACCATCATCGAGATCCTCATCATCGAGAATCGCCGTAGAACCATCATCCCCATCCGGTAAGATGGCCGAGTCATCACTGACACTTCCCGTGAGGTTGTAGGCGCGGGCCGTGCGATCGTCCAAGACCACATCTTGAATCTTACTCTCATCGTCCACACCATTGACCACCGAGTTAATCTCATTGATATCCGCATCGGGAGCTGAGAAATTTAACTCTTCATAGGCATTGAACCCAGTTCCGGCAGGAATCAAACGACCAATAATGACGTTTTCCTTCAAGCCGCGCAACCAATCTGACTTACCCTCAATAGCCGCTTCCGTAAGAACACGAGTGGTTTCTTGGAAACTCGCCGCACTAATGAAACTATCCGTATTGAGGGAGGCCTTCGTAATCCCCAACAGCATCGGTGTATATTGGGCCGGAGCCGCGCCCGTGATGGCCATGGCTTCATTCACCTGTTCCACCTGACGCAGTTCAATCAACTCACCGGGCAACATCGTCGTGTCGCCGCCATCGTCGATTTTCACCTTCGAGGTCATCTGACGCACAATCACTTCAATATGTTTGTCAGAAATATCCACCCCTTGGGATTGATACACCGACTGCACCTCATTCACCAAGAAGGTTTGTACATGACTAAAGCCTGTCAACGCCGCTTCATAGGTTCCCGAGGGAGCTAGATAGTCAAACCAGCATTCGAGAATTTCATGGGGGTTAGAAGGACCATCGGTTAGGGGTTCAGCCACCCCCACCCGTTGACCATCTACCACCAAGACATTATGGCCTGAGAGGGTACGGTATTCAGAGACGGTGCCATCATCTTCAACGATGCGAATCTCGACTGAGTCATCATCCTCATAAATCACCTGAGCGGTTCCTGGACGACGGTTCAGGAGGCAGGCTTCCTTGGGTTTGCGGGCTTCCAGGAGTTCTTCAATCCGGGGTAGGCCCTGAATAATATCTCCAGTTTTCGCCCGTTCAAACACCAGGAGCACCAGGTTATCCCCCCGTTGCACCAAGCTACCATCATCCACATGGAGAATCGCACCCGGAGAGACACGGTAGGGACGAGCATGGCGGAAAATCACTTGATTGTCCTGGATGCCCACCACTTGTCCCGATTCTTCTAGGGTGACGCCATCGGTAAGGGTCGCACCACTCACCAGGAGATCTCCGTCCTTAACCTGAGGTGAAGCATCCCCCAAGTCCACCGTAAAGCGGTCCTCTTCACTGACAATCAGAACCCGACGAGTGGCTTCAGTCCCCTCACGAATCCCCCGCACCATGCCCGGATTGCGACAGGCGATTTCCGTACGTGCGACAACCGCACCTGGCTCAATTTGGTCGCCGTCTTGAACCAATAACCGGCTGCTGGTGGTGCTAGTAAAGAGGGGGTCAACGTTGGTATTTTCCCGGCGCACGGTGAGAGACTCGATGACCACCAATTGCAGACGCATGGCTTCATCATCCTCCTCATCGGGGACCAGTTCGATATCCGCTTCCAGATGACGAGCATCGCTACCAATATCGAGAATCAACTGGGTGCGGATGAGTTCTTGGCCTTCCACGGATTTAATCCGTTCCCCATCCTTAAAGGGCAGCATCCGCTGAACGGGGCGCAGGGCGATGGGGAAGGCGTTTTCCTGACCTTCTGCCGGTTGCTGACTGGGAACCGAGGGAGTATCAGGAACCTGGAACTCTTGCACGGGACGCAGTAGCACCCCAGTTCCTTCAGGGGTGGTGACGGATTCCACAAAACAGAGGCTTTCAGCAACTAAACCAGGAGCAATTTCTTGTCCGGGATGGACGAGGCTTTGTTCGGGAACGCTCAGTTTATCGTTGCTGCTGAGATCGAGTAGGTGGAAGTCCCCGGCTTTGATGGAAATTTCCCGCAGAATGTCGTTTTTCTGGACGACTTCCACAATCCCACTATTCTGACAGTAGATGTCTTTGACCACTTCCGTACCCGCTTCAACAAAATCACCATCTTCCACTTCTAGCAGGGAGATGTCTTTATTGATTTCGTGGGTTTCCTCGGGAATCCAGATCATGGTTCCCCCTTTGGTGATCTCGTAGCCGGCTTTACTGCCCTTGCCCCGTTTGGCAACTTCGATATCTCCGTACTTGAGAATCCCCCCGGTATGGGTTTTGTAAGTATCGTCAATCAGTTCCGCCACCACTTGACCATTCCGCACTTTTGTGCCTGGAGTGGCGGTGAGGGTAAATTCTTGCCCCTGTTGAGTGGAGACGATGTAATGATCACGTCCTTGACTGGTGACGGTGGTAACTTTGGCGCTGTCAAGACGCACGGAGGCGGTAATAATATCCACCTCTTTAGGAATAGTGGGAACCGCGGCCAGGCTGGATTCCCCCGTCTCTTCGGGAGTGGGGAACTCCTCGGATTGGGGAATCCGTACAATTCCGCCGGTTTCGCTCGGAGTTTCGGTGACGGCTAGAACATCGCCGGCTTCAACGGACTGGCCGTTTTTCACCACGGGGGTGGCACCAGGGGGAAGGTTGTACACTTCCCCTTGCAACACCCACATTAAGCCACCGCGCGCAGCAATGATGGTGGTGTTCCCTTGACGGTCTTTTTTCTCTTCGGGAATCAGACCGGCATATTTGACTTCTCCACCGATATCCGTGGCCACGTCTTTGGTGGCTTTTTCCGTGTTCTTACGGGTGCGGGCGCTACCAATGGGGACTTCGGCGATAAATTGGTCCGCATGGACTTTGTCCCCATCCTGGATGATGAGGGTGGAGCCTTGGGGGAGGGAGATGGTATGGCGTTTCCCTTTCCCTGTGGGTTCAATAATCAGGTCGCCGGCTTGTTCCACCATGTAGGCTTCTTCCCCATGGCGTGTCCGGTAGGGACGAGCCGTGAGGTCTTTGCCGTAACGAGCGGTTCCCTCAAAGGGGGCTTTGGCGGGCCGAGCCACTTCCCCTGTGAAGACCCCACCGGTGTGGAAAGTCCGCATGGTGAGCTGGGTTCCCGGTTCACCAATACTTTGGGCGGCGATAATTCCCACCGCTTCACCTAGGTCAACGGGTTCAGCGTGGGCCAAACTCCAGCCGTAGCAATGTTGACAGACGCTACGGGCCGATTCACAGGTTAGGGGCGATCGCACCCGCACTTCTTCTAAGCCCGCTGCAACAATCGCTTCAGCCAATTCCCGACCAATCACCTGATTCCGCCGAGATTCGATGGTTTCATCACAGCCTTCATGGCGATTGTGGACGGAGACGGCAATCAAGTCCCCCGTTTTCGGGTGACGCACATCTTCAGCCAAAACCCGACCGAGCAAACGAGTTTCTAGAGGAATAGATACCCGCTCCCCGCTACGCATACTCTGAAGGGGGATACTGCGCTGAGTTCCACAGTCGATTTCCCGGACAATAGTGTCCTGGGACACATCTACCAAACGACGGGTAAGATAACCTGAGTCAGCAGTCCGTAGGGCGGTATCCACCAGACCCTTACGGGCACCATAGGAGGAAATAATGTACTCCGTGACCGTCAGACCTTCCCGGAAGTTGGTTTTAATGGGCAAGTCGATGATTTCCCCTTGCGGGTTAGCCATCAAGCCCCGCATCCCCACCAACTGACGGACCTGGGAGATATTCCCCCGTGCCCCAGAGAAGGCCATCATATAGACGGAGTTGAGAGGGTCACTTTGTTTGAAGTTCGTGACCACATCGTCCTTAAGTTCTTCGCTGGTGGTACTCCAGGTGTCAATGACTTTCTGGAAACGCTCCACCTCAGTGATTTCTCCTCGGGTGTAGCGGGCCTCAGTGACATCGATCTCCTGTTGGGCAGTGGCCAACAACTGGGGCTTACTGGGGGGAATCTGCAAGTCCTCGATACTAATAGACACCCCAGCACGGGTGGCATAGCGGAAGCCCAAGTTTTTGAGGTGGTCGGCAATTTGGGCAGTTTTGGCGGTTCCATGATAGCTAAAAGACCAAGCAATCAGGGAACGTAGTTGTTTTTTATCGACGACTCGATTGTAAAAGAGCATAGTCTCTCAACGTTGACGGCTGTGATAGGGGCAAGCAGGGGCAGGGCCTAGGGAGCATATTGCTCCCCGGGTTAAGACGGCTCTCTAAGCCAGAGCTTCTCGAATGGCTTGGTTATAAATCACCCGACCTGGGGTGGTATAGGCATATTGAGCCACAAGTTTTCCATCGGTGTCGAAGCGTTGGCGACTGTACTGGTAGCGTTTTAAGACACTGCCATCATCGAGAGTCTGTTCTTCGATGAGGGGGTCATCGCCATTGGTGAGGATTTTGTCCTCAGGACTCAGACGCACCCAGACGTACTTGTGCAGGTGAACGAATCCCCGTTCGTGAGCAATCACCAGGTCTTCAGGACTAGCAAAGGTCTGTTCTTTGCCATCTTGAACAGTGGGGTTCTCGGCGGTGAGGTAGTAGCAGCCCAAGACCATGTCCTGACTCGGGGTAACAATGGGTTGTCCTGTGGCAGGAGAGAGGATGTTGTTGGAGGCCAACATCAGCAGCCGCGCTTCGGCTTGAGCCTCTAGGGACAGGGGCACGTGAACCGCCATTTGGTCACCGTCAAAGTCGGCGTTAAAGGCCGGACAGACGAGGGGATGCAGTTGAATGGCACGACCATCAACGAGAATCGGCTCAAAGGCCTGAATCCCTAAACGGTGCAGGGTCGGTGCCCGGTTGAGCATCACCGGGTGACCTTCGATGACTTCTTCAAGGACATCCCAGATATTGGGATCGTTGCGGGAAATGAGTTTTTTAGCCGCCTTGATATTGTTAACAATCCCCTGACGAATCAGCCGGTGAATGACAAAGGGTTGGAACAGTTCAATCGCCATCTCCCGAGGTAACCCACATTGGTGGATTTGCAATTTCGGCCCCACCACAATCACACTCCGTCCGGAGTAGTCCACCCGTTTCCCGAGTAGGTTCTGACGAAAACGCCCTTGTTTCCCTTCAATAATGTCGCTGAGGGATTTCAGAGGGCGATTATTAGCACCGACCACAGTGCGTCCCCGCCGTCCATTATCGATGAGGGCATCCACCGCTTCTTGCAACATCCGTTTTTCGTTACGGATGATGATTTCTGGAGCTAAAATCTCCTGCAAACGAGCCAGTCGGTTATTGCGGTTAATGACCCGACGATAGAGGTCGTTGAGGTCACTGGTGGCAAAGCGACCCCCATCGAGTTGCACCATCGGGCGCAAATCTGGGGGAATCACGGGAATAGCATCGAGCACCATCCATTCAGGACGAGCGCTCGTGGCGATGAAGTTATCAATCACCCGTAGCCGTTTGATGAGTTTGGCTCGTTTCTGTCCTTTGGAGTTGGAAATATCTTCCCGCAGCTTCTCCGCCACGACTTCCAAGTCCATATCGATGAGCAACTGCTGGATGGCTTCGGCACCAATCCCGACTTCAATCCCTTCGAGTTGGGAGTCCTCGTCATACAGCTGTTCCTCGATTTCCATCCATTGGTCTTCGAGGAGCAGTTGTTTATAGGCTAAGTTATCGGCGTTGCCCGGATTCAAGACCACATAGGCGTTGAAATAGACAATTTGCTCCACATCTCGCAGGGGCATGTCCAGCAAGATAGCCATGTAGCTGGGAATCCCTTTGAGATACCAGACATGGGTGACGGGGGCGGCGAGTTTGATGTAGCCCATGCGATGACGGCGGACGCGGGATTCGGTGACTTCCACGCCGCAGCGTTCGCAGACAATGCCCCGGTGACGCACTCGTTTATATTTGCCGCAGTGACATTCCCAGTCCTTAGCAGGGCCAAAAATGCGCTCACAGAACAAACCATCCATTTCCGGTTTCAGGGTGCGGTAGTTGATGGTTTCGGGTTTGGTGACTTCACCGACGACCTGGCCGTTGGGAAGGGTGCGTTCTCCCCAACCCCGAATCCGCTCCGGGGAGGCGATGGCGATTTTGACGTAATCAAAGCGCTGTTCGACTTTTGGCATCGTTTTGGGTACTCCGAAGGTTCTCTAGTCTGTGGGATGAGGGGGGATAGTCACCTCCGCTGATGGCTCAAGCCCCCATTGAGGAGGATGAGGACAGCGGAGGTGGAGTGGGGTTTGGCAGAGGATTAATCCTCGTCGTCTCCTCCTTTGGCCATGGATTCGTAGGTGGGACGGTTGGGGGCGCGACGGCTGGAGACGTCGGACATTAAATCGACTTCAGCGTCAAGGCTATTGCCATCTTCATCGGCGCCGACTTTATGAACAGCAATGTCCAAGCAGAGGGATTGGAGTTCCCGCATCAGCACTTTGAAGGATTCTGGGGTTCCGGGCCGGGGAATGGCTTTACCTTTAACGATCGCATTCAAGGCTTCATTGCGTCCCTGCATATCGTCGGATTTGACGGTGAGCAGTTCTTGCAGGGTATAGGCGGCCCCGAAGGCTTCGAGGGCCCAAACTTCCATTTCCCCAAATCGCTGTCCGCCTTGTTGGGCTTTCCCGCCGAGGGGCTGCTGGGTGACCAAGGAGTAGGGTCCCGTGGAACGGGCGTGAATCTTGTCATCGACCAGGTGAACCAGTTTGAGCATATAGGCTTTGCCCACGGTCACCGGCTGGTCGAAGGGGTCCCCCGTCCGTCCGTCATAGACCTGAATTTTACCGGCATTGTCCGGGTCATAGACCCAATCTTTACCGGTTTTATCCCGGGCCTGTTGCAGCTTGCGGTTGACGGTTTGCCGCGATTGGTCGGTTCCGTGCATTTCGTCGAAGGGAACCATTTTGAAGCGGGCGTTGAGGTTATCCCCGGCCCAGGCCAACATACATTCAAAGATTTGTCCCACGTTCATCCGCGAGGGAACCCCCAGAGGACTCAAGACGATATCCAGGGGTGTTCCATCGGGGAGATAGGGCATATCTTCCTGGGGCAGAATCCGGGAAATAATCCCTTTATTGCCGTGGCGACCGGCCATTTTGTCCCCGACTTGGATTTTCCGTTTCAGGGCCACATAGACGCGCACCACCATGTTGGCACCGGGGGGCAGTTCGTCGCCCTGTTCCCGAGTAAACACCCGCACATCGACGACACGACCTTTTTCACCGTTGGGAACTCGCAGGGAGTTATCCCGTACATCCCGGGCTTTCTCACCGAAAATGGCTCGCAGCAGTTTTTCTTCGGGGGGTTGGTCGGATTCTCCTTTGGGGGTGACTTTCCCGACCAGGATTTCTCCGGATTCGACCCAAGCCCCAATGCGGATAATGCCGCTTTCGTCAAGGTGTCGTAATGAATCTTCACCAACGTTGGGGATTTCGCGAGTGATTTCTTCGGGGCCGAGTTTGGTTTGGCGGGCTTCGATTTCGTATTTCTCGATGTGGATACTGGTATAGACATCATCCATCACCAGGCGCTCACTGATGAGGATGGAGTCCTCATAGTTGTAGCCTTCCCAGGGCATATAGGCCACGAGGATGTTTTGCCCGAGGGCCAGTTCTCCCCCTTCGGTGGCGCTTCCGTCCGCTAGGACTTGTCCGGCTTCGACTTCGTCCCCTTCAAAGACGATGGGGCGTTGGTTGAGGCAGGTGTCTTGGTTGGAGCGTTGGTATTTTTGCAGTTCGTACTCGATAATCTCCGGTAAGCCATTGCTGTCAGCGTCTTCGACGGTGGGACGCACCAAAATCCGCTCGGAATCGACGTAGGTGACGACTCCGGGGGTGCGGCTGACGATGACCATGCCGGAATCTCGGGCGGCTTGGGCTTCAAGTCCGGTTCCGACCAGGGGTCGTTCTGGGCGCAAGAGGGGAACCGCTTGACGCTGCATGTTCGACCCCATGAGGGCGCGGTTGGCGTCGTCATGCTCAATGAAGGGAATCAAGGAGGTGGCGACGGAGATAATTTGCACTGGGGAGACGGCCACGAAGTCCACTTGGTCGGGGGTGGTGGTGGTGAAGTCCTGACGGTAGCGCACGGGAACCTGATCCCCTTGGATGTAGCCTTCGGGGTTGATGGGGATATCGCCGGGGGCGACGCGCAGGTCGTCTTCTTCGTCGGCGGTCATGTAAATGGGGGCGTTCTCCCGCATGACGCGACCGTTTTCGACCCGGTAGTAGGGGGTTTCGATGAAGCCGTAGCTACTGACGCGGGCGTGGGTGGCGAGGGAGCCGATGAGTCCGGCGTTGGGACCTTCAGGGGTCTCGATGGGACAGATGCGTCCGTAGTGGGAGGGGTGAATGTCCCGCACGGCGAATCCGGCCCGCTCCCGAGTCAGTCCACCGGGCCCGAGGGCGGAAATCCGACGTTTGTGGGTCAACTCCGCTAGGGGGTTGGTCTGGTCCATAAACTGGGAGAGTTGGCTGGAGCCGAAGAACTCTTTGATGGCCGCGACGAGGGGTTTGGGGTTGACGAGGGAGGCGGGGGTGAGGGTGTCGGCGTCGGAGACGGTCATGCGCTCTTTGATAATCCGTTCGAGACGGTTGAGGCCGACGCGGACTTGGTTTTGCAGCAGTTCGCCGACGGAACGGACGCGACGATTCCCGAGGTGGTCGATGTCGTCGATTTGCCCCATGTCAAATTCAAGGTTGATGAGGTAATCGACGGCGGCGAGGATGTCGTCGGAGGTGAGGACGCGGGTGCTGTCGGGGACGTTGAGGCGCAGTTTTTTGTTCAGTTTGTAGCGCCCGACGCGGCCGAGGTCGTAGCGTTTTGGGTCGAAGAAGCGGGACTCTAGCAAGGACAAGCCCCCGGAGACGGTGGGGGGTTCGCCGGGTCGCAGTTTGCGGTAGAGTTCCATGAGGGCATCTTCTTCGCTGAATTGCCCTTCTTTTTCGATGGTTTTTTCGAAGAAGTCGTAGTGACGGATGCGATCGCTAATCTCGGCGTCGGAGAGTCCTAGGGCTTTGAGCAGGACTTGGGCGGAGAGTTTGCGGGTTTTGTCGATGCGCACCCAGACGAGGCCGTTACGGTCGGTTTCAAATTTCAGCCAGGCGCCTCGGTTGGGAATGAGGGAGGCGTTGTAGGTACGACGACCGTTTTTGTCGACGTCGGATTTGTAGTAGACGCCGGGCGATCGCACGATTTGGTTGACGATGACTCGTTCAGCACCGTTAATGATGAAGGTTCCCCGTTCGGTCATCAGGGGCAAATCGCCGATGAAGACTTCTTGTTCTTTGATTTCTCCGGTTTCTTTGTTAATCAGCCGGGTGGGAACGTACATCTGTACGGCGTAGCTACTATCCCGCCGTTTGGACTCATCAACGCTATATTTGGGTTCTTTAAGTTTGTAGTTACGACCGATAAAGTGAAGTTCTAGCTTTCCGGTATAGTCGGTAATGGGGGAAAAACTGTTGAGTTCTTCGATGAGTCCTTCTTCGAGAAACCAGCGAAAGCTCGATCGCTGGATGGCGACGAGGTCGGGCAGGTGAAAGACGGGGGCGGTGCTGGTGGTGGTCGTTTGTAGGTTAGTCATGCGTCTTCTTGGTCGGACTGTTGGGATGCGCTAAAGACGTGGAAGTCTGGACCCAGGTTGGCGGATTGGGGCGCAGCATGGCAAATCGAGGCTTCAGATGGTGAAACCTCGGAGGAAGGTTGAGACAGGCGTTCGGATGGGGTCTGGATGAACAGCGTGTGAGTCTGTCGGACGTGGGCTGCCGACTGAGGCTCGACTGGATAAGGGACGATTTAAGTCAGGTCCAGGGCTTGGCATTCGTTTCGGGGTCTGCGGTTGCGATGGGATCGAGGTCTATCCTGGGGGATATAGACTAGCTCAGGTTCAGAATCGTCGGGTTAAACCGGATTGAGGCTGAAGCAGGCGATCGCATTCTGCCGGGTTTGTTCGGCGAGGTCATGGAAAGACACACCCCGCAGTTGGGCCAGGGTTTCGGCAACATGGCGCACGAAGGCGGGTTCGTTGCGTTTGCCCCGCTTGGGAACGGGGGCGAGAAAGGGACAGTCGGTTTCAATCAAGAGGCGATCGTCGGGAACAAGCTTGGCTGACTCTTGCAGGGTTTGGGCATTTTTGAAGGTGACGATACCACTAAAACTAATATAAAACCCCAAATCCAGAAACGCTTGGGTCTCTTCGGGGGTTCCAGCCCAACAGTGCATGACACCTCGTGGCTGAGCGCCCAGGGTCCGAAACTGCTGTAATTCCTCCACTAGGGCGCTAGCTGCGTCACGACAGTGGATAATCACGGGCAAGTTTAGGGCTTGGGCGATTTTTAATTGTCCCTGCAGAGCGGCGGTTTGCTGGGGGCGGTTGTCAGACTTAAAAAAGTCCAACCCCGTCTCACCAATGGCCACCACCCGGCGCTCTTCTTGAGCCAAACGATGAATCTCTCTTGCGAGGTCCTCGGTCCAATCCTGGGCCTCAAGGGGATGCAACCCCACGGCTAATGACAACTCCGGCACTTGGGCGGCAATGGCCTGAGTCCGGGAAAATTCCCGGGGATGCACGCAGGAGTGAATCAGTTGGCTGACTCCTGCGGCCCGCCAGCGATCGCGAACTTGCTCGAAGTCCGCCTCGAAACGGTCAAAGTTGACGTGAACGTGGGTGTCAATAAGCGTCATGCGATCGGCTCAATGGGCTGCGGCCGCACAGGTTACGCGGCGGTGGTGTTATCTTGCTTCAGGGCTTTAGCTAGACGGGCCTTCTTACGAGCGCCGGTATTACGGTGCAGGACACCTCGTTTCACGGCCTTATCAATTTTGCTGTAGGCCTCGTTCATACGCTGTTGAACTTCCTCCAAGGCCTCAGAACTGGGATTACTTTGGTAGGCATCCGCTGCGGCAAAGTACTTCTTCATCAGCGTCCGGATGGCTGACTTGTAGGACTTATTGCGTAAGCGGTTGCGCTCGTTGATTTGAACACGTTTGATTGCAGACTTGATGTTTGCCACCGATTAACTCCCCTATTATACTTCAATTCTGTTAACGTTTGCTTGGGCGGTTCTTACCAGACATACTAATATAGCATCTCATTTGTGAGAAGTGGCGCTTTCTGAAAAAATCCGCGCTAAGCTGATAGGGTAGTCAGTCTAAGCGAGATCGTTCCCTCCGGCTCCGAGGCGGGCGATCGCCAGGAAAGCCTGGATATGTATTTGGGGCAGACACGCGCGGAGGCATTCTGTAACATCTCATGCTGCGAATCATCACTGAGCGACCTGAAGCCGAGTCCGAGTTACGGCGAATCATGAACCGCACCCAGTCTGACGGGGTGCCAGAACAAGAGGCAAGCGTCCGCACCATTCTCAATCGGGTTCGCCAGGAGGGGGATGGGGCTCTACTTCATTATACGAAAGAGTTTGACGGTCAGACCTTAACGGCCTCGCAATTGCGGGTAACTGGCTCGGAATTGGATGCGGCCTATCAACAAATCCCCAAACAGCTTTTAGACGCAATTCAGTTGGCCGTCAAGCAAGTCGAAGCCTTCCATCGTCAACGGGTTCCCAAGAGTTGGGTCAATTTTGGCAAGGATGGCGTGGTTCTCGGGAAACGCTACACGGCGGTTGATCGGGCGGGAATCTATATCCCCGGAGGTCGGGGGGCCTATCCGAGTACGGCCATTATGAATGCAGTTCCGGCAAAAGTGGCTGGGGTTAAAGAGATTGTGATGGTCACCCCCCCAGGGAAAGACCTACGGGTAGACCCGGCGGTGTTGGTGGCGGCTCAGGAAGCGGGAGTACAGGAGATTTACCGGGTGGGTGGGGCCCAAGCCATCGGCGCCTTGGCCTATGGAAGCGAAACCATTACCCCGGTGGATGTGATTACTGGCCCGGGTAACATCTATGTGACCCTAGCTAAAAAAATGGTCTTTGGGACCGTAGGGATTGATTCCCTCGCTGGACCGTCGGAAGTGTTGGTCATTGCCGATAGTCATGCTAACCCCAGTCACTTGGCGGCCGATTTATTAGCCCAAGCTGAACATGACCCAATCGCGGCGGCGATTTTGTTGACCCCCGATTCTGCCTTGGCCCGTCAGGTGGTGGTGGAGGTGGAAGCGCAGTTGAGTGATCATCCGCGACGGCTCTGGACGGAGAAGGCGATCGCCCATTATGGTCTAGTGGTGGTGGTAGATTCTCTGAAGGAAGCCGCTGAGCTGTCGAATCAGTTTGCGCCGGAACATTTAGAACTGGAAATTCTCGAACCCTGGGACTTGCTCCCCCAGATTCGTCACGCGGGGGCGATTTTCCTGGGCTATTCCACCCCAGAAGCGGTGGGGGATTACTTAGCTGGGCCTAACCATACCCTACCCACCTCCGGCGCGGCCCGCTACGCCTCAGCCCTGGGAACGGAAACCTTTATGAAACATTCAAGTCTGATTGAGTATTCTGCTTCAGCCTTACAAAATATGGGGGCGGCGATTCAAACTCTGGCGGAGGCGGAGGGGTTACATTCTCACCGGGAGTCAGTGCGCTTACGCACGGAACCCCCAACCCCACCGGAGGACCCCACCTCTTAACCCCCCCAGGAGACTCAACTCAGCCCCCACCATGAGGTACAACTCCAGCGAGGTGTGATGCGCAATCAACCATGGCCTAGACGGCTTCAACCCCTGTCCCTATTGACGATCGCCGGGCTGGCCCTGCTCAGTCAAGCTCCCCTGGCCCCCAGGTTAGCTCACGCTGACGAGGAGGGGATGGAGGCCACCTATCGTGAGCATATCACCCGCTGTCAGAAGGGGGGCGATCGCCAAGCGGTGGTAGCCTGTGAGAAAGCGTTACAGCTGCGTCCTGACGATTTCATGACTTGGACCAATTTGGGAGTTCGTTTGGGCAATTTAGGGGACTATGAAGCAGCTCTGGAGGCTCATAATCGGGCCTTGCGCCTACGGCCGACCTATTCCCTCGCCTTGGTGAATCGTTGCGCTGACCAGGTAGCCCTAAATCGCTGGGTGGAGGCGATCTCCTCCTGTGAGCAGGCCCTGGAAGGGGATGGTCGCTGGGGACAGTTAGGTCCGGCGATCGCTTGGTATAATCTTGCCTTAGCCCAACAGGGACTCGAACGCTATGACCGCTCCCGTCAGTCTCTCAATCGGGCCCTAGAACTCGATGGGAGTTTAGCGGCGGCGTGGAATCGTCTCGGATATGCTTGGGAGCGTCTAGGAAACCCAGAAGAAGCGGTGCAGGCCTATCGCCAAGCTTTGGAACTGGCCCCCAGCCGGTCGGAGTATCGGGAGAATCTCAACCGGGCCCAGGGACGCTTGCGATTTTAGCCTTGAGACGTCCCCGGAGACAGATATCCGCAAAAGATAAAAGGAAACAAAAAAAATCCCCAGCCCCGATAAAGCGTGTTATGCTGGGGAGAGAGATAGAAGAATTATCGGCCCTAGTGTTTGTTTTTGGTATTAACTGGTTTTCTCCCGTTTAGTCTGAGCAAGCTTCACTCCGAAATCTCCATCTCTGCACGCTGTTTGATTTTGGAGACCCTCGATGTCCGTTTACGTTGGAAATCTTTCTTATGAAGTCACCTCTGAGGATTTAAGTGACGTTTTCTCAGAATACGGGACTATTAAACGGATTCACGTTCCGACCGATCGTGAAACCGGTCGTATGCGGGGATTTGCCTTTGTAGAAATGGAGCAGGAGTCCGAAGAAGCCGCCGCAATTGAAGCCCTCGATGGGGCAGAATGGATGGATCGTGTTATTCGGGTTAACCCTGCTAAGCCTCGCACTGACAAGCCTCGGTACAACCGCCGTTAGGTTAATTTAAAAGTCTTGGATGGTTAGCATTGGCGCTGTGGATGGCGCAGTAGACTCACAGGCTGTATAATTGCACTGAAGTAGTTACGCGGCTGGCTGCATCGTTGATGTCTAGCCGTCAGGTTAGGGCGGATAAGGTTTCGCCCGGGGGTGATGTCCATTGAGTGAACCGTTGTTTGAGGTTTCCTCATAGGGTTTAATAGCTCAATGGCGCGCCCTTGTAAGAGGAACGGGACAGTTCCCGAGCCTCTTTTTTTTCAAACTGTGAACTGTGAGTAGAAGGGAAGTGAATGACTCAAATTATCTTGGGTGATAGTGAACCCATCGAATCCGCATTACGTCGCTTCCGGCGCAAAGTCTCCCGCGCGGGACTGTTTTCGGATATGAAAAAGAATCGGTGTTTTGAGACTCCGGCGGAGAAACATAAACGCAAGGAGATTGCTCGTCACCGTGAGCGTCGGCGTTTCCGTAATCGTCGGAAATCCTATTAAGGGAATTGGGGGGTAAACTAACGTTTACTCCCCATTTTTTTGCCCGTTTTTTGGTGAGTCAGCTAGGAGGAAGAGCGAGGTCGTTTGAAATAGCAGGCGGTGATAGAACGCTCGCTGCGGCGGCTGTCTGGCGCGTGAACACAGGTGACCATCTCAAAGCCTAAGTCTCCTAAGTCGCGAATTTGCTGGGTAAAGTTTTCAAAGTCGGGGTCATTTTCTTGGCTGGCGGACACCGAGCGATATTCCCAACGAATCGCTCGTCCATTGCGGTTCTGGGAGTTGTCTGGGGGTGAAAATTGGGCCGAGACGGGACGGAGGAGGAGAAGCAGTCCGAGAAGACTCAGACAGATAACATTGATGACCACAAGCCAAGACCAACGTTTACGATTGAGTTGACGATTCATGGGGATTGTCCAAAAACGACTGTATTGGTTCTGCTAACCCTAGATGATGCGTTGGTAATGTTCGATCGCCTGCTGGGCGATCGCCGGCCAACGATAATGAAGAGTGGCATAGGTGCGAGCATTGTTCCCGCGTCGCTGACAGTCATCGAGGTGGGTTAAGGCTTCCACGAGGCGATCGCGAACCGACTCCACCGAACAATCCGCCACCCAACCCGACTCCGACGCAGCCACCGCATCACAAATCTGGACGCGATCAGAAATTAACACCGGTGTTCCCACTCCCATGGCTTCAGCTACGGCGATGCCGAAGTTCTCATAATAGGACGGTAGCACAAACAAATCGGCCCGGTGCAGTAGGGCGGCTTTCGTCTCACCCCTGACAAAGCCGGTAAGGCGAGTGTGTTCCTGGATTGAAGACTGGCGGAGGCGATCGCCAATCTTCTGTTCATAGGCCGGATCTTGAGGATTACTCCCAGCCAAGACAAACTGAAACTCAATTCCCTTAGCGGCGACGGCCTCCAACGCCGGAATCAGCAAATCTAGGCCTTTCTTTGGTTCCACCCGGGACATAAACAGAACCAGGGGCCGAGTTGTATCCACTCCCAATTGATGACAGATCTCGTCTATCCCCACTGGGGGATTGGGTGGCGTTACCCCCAGGGGAATCACCCAATCTTGAGTTTTCACCCCAAAGCGATGAGAAATTTTGGCTTCTTCGGCGGTGGTGAAGTGAATGGCGGCGGCTTGGGCCAGGTTTTCCCGTTCTAACACCCTGGCGTAGAGGTCTTTCAGACGGGATTTTTTGCGTAAATCCGCCGGATCGAGAGTTCCCAGAGGCCGCAACACATAGGGAACTCCTCGTTGACGACAAATCCAAGCCGAGAGACTACTTACTGGGGAAAAGAGTGCGTGAATATGGACCAAATCATAGTCCCTGGCGTGGTTCCACAGCCATTGAAATAGGGGAAGGGAGAATTTATAACGGCGGAAGGGGGAACAGCGATAATAGCGAATCTGATAACCATCTTGGGGAATGGCTTGATTGAGGGGAACATCGAGGGGATCTTGTCCTGAGTCGCCGTTGGAGTCGGTGGTGAGGAGGGTGATGTCCACGCCTTGTTCCGCTAAGGCTTGGGAGAAACCTAAAATCATTTGACTCGGGCCGCCATAGACGAGGGAGACGGAGGGGACGAGTTGCAGAACCTTCATGGCGACCGGGAGATAGAGAGATGTTCTGTTCTAGGATAGTGGAAACTCTCCTCAACTGGGGAAGTGGGTGAGTCTAGGGTGCGGGAGTCGCTACTATGGGAAGATGTGGATGCGATCGAACCTCGACATCTGCGGCTTCTCACTCTCGTTAGCTATGGACGCTTTTAGATTTGCGATCGTCAGTGACTTACATATTGCCCTTCCTCATACCATTTGGGAGAGTCCCCAGCGGTTCCATTTGGTGGAAGTCTCGATTCCGGTTCTAGAGACGATTTTAGATCGCCTCAGTAGACTGGATTTAGAGTTTCTGCTGATTCCGGGGGATTTGACGCAACATGGGGAACCGGAGAATCACCGCTGGTTAGCGAAACGCCTGGGGGAACTTCCCTATCCGGTGTATGTGATTCCTGGAAATCATGATATCCCGGTGGCGGTGGCCAATGACCATTCGATTGGGATGGGGGACTTTGCGGACTATTATCGCCATTGTGGTTATGGCCAGCCTCAGGGGTTGGATTATACGGTTGAGTTGCGTCGGGGGTTACATCTGATTGGCTTGAATTCTAATCACTTCGATGGGGAGGGAAAGCAGGTGGGGAGGTTGCTGGCGTCGCAGTTAGAGTGGTTGGATGAACAATTGCAGCAGCGACGGGGGGAGGAGGTGTGGCTGATGGTGCATCATAATGTGATTGAACATCTCCCGGGCCAGGCGGAGAATGGTTTGGGCCGACGCTATATGTTGGAGAATGCACCGCAGTTACGGGGGGTGTTGCGATCGCATGGGGTGCAATTGGTGTTTACGGGCCATCTCCATGTCCAGGATATTGCGCGGGAGGGGAGGCTCTATGATATTACGACGGGTTCTACGGTGTCTTATCCTCATCCCTATCGGGTTTTGGAGTATCGGCGGGATTGTCGGGGCCAGGGGTGGTTACAAATTGAGTCGGGGAGAGTTGAGGGGGTGGAGAATTGGGAAAATCTCGCTCAACTCTCTCGGGACTGGATGGGCGATCGCGCTTATCCCTTTATGCTACGCTTACTCACGGATGCGCCTCTCCATCTCTCCCGAGAGGCGGCGGAACCCCTGATTCCCAGTTTGCGCTATTTTTGGGCTAACATCGCTGATGGGGATGCTCAGTTTGATTTTGCTCATTTCCCGGTTCAACCCCGCCGATTTTTTGAGTCGTTTTCGGCGATGGCGGAGGAGGGACATTTGGCGTTGATTGACAATCATATCGCCCTCAAGCTGAATGGGTGATTTGCTGATGTTCTGTTTGGGTTCGGTTTTATGGGTTTCAACGCCAAGGTTAAACGAGGGGCGATCGCGTTTCTCTTAGGACTGCTTCTCGTGATGGTTGGGGGAGAACTCCTGATTGAGAAGATTGCCATTTTTGGCTTTCACGACATTGTCAATCTGGACAATCCCCAACAGCGACCTCCTCAACGTCCGGAGTTTCGCCCGGATTACAGTTTAGCGGATTTTGAGACCTTTCTGCGCCGGTTAGTGGCGCGGAATTATTGGTTTTTATCCTCCCAAGACCTCTATAATTACTATTATAAAGACCCCCCAGACCCAATTCCTCAGGAGTATCGACATCGCCCCAAAGTGATGGTTAGTCT
This sequence comes from Phormidium yuhuli AB48, assembly GCF_023983615.1. Taxonomy (GTDB): domain Bacteria; phylum Cyanobacteriota; class Cyanobacteriia; order Cyanobacteriales; family Geitlerinemataceae; genus Sodalinema; species Sodalinema yuhuli. The sequence goes on from NZ_CP098611.1 coordinate 253,644, forward strand.
TGATGACGGCTATCGGGATGCTCATGTCAATGTTTTGCCGTTGTTAGAGCGGCTTTATCGGGAAACGGGGGAGAAGATTACGGTAGTTTGGTTTGTTAATTCGTCGTTTATGGGAGTTCGAGGAACCTATTTAGAACACGCCAGTTGTGAGGAGTTACGGGAGGGATTTAGACGGGGTTATTATGATATTCAATCTCATGGGGCGAATCATGATAATTTGACGTTGATTTCTCAGGAAGAGGTGGAGAAAGAGGTGGGGCGATCGCAACAGGAACTGAGAGATTGTTTGACGGGGTTGGAGGGGACTGAGACGGTGGCGAATCATCTCTCTTATCCCTTTGGGGCGATTGATGACCCGGCGTTAGAGATTGTTAAACTGTATCATCAATCGGGCTATCTTTATAATACCCGAAGTTTGCGCCTGACTCCTTTTCGCAATCCCTATTTTATCCCGCGTCAAACGGTGAATCGAAATACCTCAGTCGGTCGGCTGCTACGTTTAGCAGCTGGGGGGTGGTTTTAGGGATTTCAAGTTAGATAGGGTGGGTAATCAAGTCAATTACTCACCCTAACCTTGATTCATTTGATGTCCAGTTACGGACTTTTTTATCTACCGCAAAGACAGTGACGTATCCAGACCCAAATTACTCAAATTTACCTGAACAAATAGGTCAGTATTTAAGTCACTAAAGAGGACGCCATTCAGAGTCAGATAATCCTGTCCATCTAAGCGAATTGTCGTAGAACCCTCCACTTGGGAGATTTCCAAGTTCGCGAAGTCAATCCCGTTAGCTACCCCAATCAAATCTTCGTCCGGATTAAAGTCAGTAATGATAGCTTCGCGACTATTCGGAGCAAGAAGGAAGACATCTTGACCTCCTGAACCCGTTAGATTCACAGACCCTAAATTTGGCTGAGATAACCCCGCATAGATTATCTCATCTTCATTCGTTCCCACAACCACATTGACTTGAGCCAACAGAACGTCAAGTTGACTATCTAGAGACCCAATCACCTCTGTTAGATTGGGGAGCGTGGTCACCTCATCCAGAAAACTCCCGAGAGTCGTCACATCATCAGCCAGAGATGTTTCTACTGTTGTGGGAAGCTGTTCCAGGGAGTTGGCGAAATCTTGAACCGTTCCGAGAAGTCCGCCGAGTAGATTGGTTACTGAACCCGTCAGGGAACCATTCAAGGCGTTGAGATCATCCGCTAGGGTTGTCTCTAGAGTGTTGGGGATCGCCTCTAAAGACTCGCCTAAGCCGCCGAGAGACTCAGTCACCTGTTGCAGAAGTCCGGCGACTGTCTGCAAATCGGCGGTTGAGAGATTGCTGAGGTCGTCCGTTAAAGCTGTAATTCCGTTAATGTCATCCCCAAGGCTGCTAGCGAGAGAGGTATTAAACTCTGTTAGAGAGTTAGCAATGTTGTTGAGGGACTGTTTGAGAGGGGTTAAGAGTCCAGTCAGATCAGTAATCCCATTCAGGGAACTCAAGAGTCCACTGACTTCAGCCATCTCAGCATTGACCAAATTGGTGACTTCGTTAATCACGCCATTGAGGGAATTGGTTAAGGTTTGGAAGAGGTTGCTGCTAGTTAAGTTGGTGAACTGCTGTTGTGCATCGGTCACACCATCAATCTGACTCTCTAAGAGATTGCTAACTTCGGCGGAAAGTTGATCGACTAATGTGAGAACATCTTGCAGGGAACTGGCATTACGAATGCTGGACTGGAAATCTGCCAAGGGACTCATGGCGGTGAGAAGATCGCTGGGAATCGTTAGAACTTGCGGTTCTCCGGTTAAAGTCAAGGGATTGAGGGAGGTGGAGGTGGTTAAGAAACTGGAATCCACAGCTATAAATTGCTCAGCAGTCAAGTCCTCTGCATTGACATTCTCCAAAATCGCGATTGGGGTTCCGTTGAGACGAATTACGGCGGTCTCTCCCTCTTGGCTAATCTCCAAATCTAGGAAACTCAGAGAACCGGACAAGCCAATTCGGTCTTCACCTAAGCTAAAGTCAGTAATGGTAGCTAAGCCATTGGCTGAGAGAACAAATACGTCTGTCTCTGCACCACCTGTCATCCGGTTTTCGCCGGACACTCCGAAGATGAGATCCTGTCCCTCGCTTCCAATCAGTTCGTTATTGAAGATGTCCCCAATGAGAGGGTTGAAGGAGGACAGGTCTAAGTTAGAAGTGTCGCCAGTAGAATTATCGCCGCCGGTGGAATTATCGCCGGTAGAATTGTTGCCGGTAGAATTATCGCCGGTAGAATTATCGCTGCTAGTCGAGTCATCCCCAGTGGAGTTATCACCGGTAGAATTGTCGCCGGTGGAGTCATCCCCAGTGGAGTCATCCCCAGTGGAGTCATCACTTAAAGATATTAAGTTGTGGGTAAAATGTGAGCTGTTCAGGGAATCAGCGTTCACACCTTGAAGACGCATTAAAAAGAATCCCGTCTCACGAACTCGAATGAGAGTATCTGCTGCTGCATCTCCAGTTCCTTGACTAATGTCTAAATCCTCATAGGTCAGGTTTCCGGTTAAGCCGAGACGGTCGTGATCTGAATTGAAGTCCAAGGCGACATCGGACTGAGTGATATCACTGGCGGTGGAGCGAAAATCGAGGACAAAGATATTTTTTCCCCCACCTCCGGAGAGAGTATCAATTCCGAGGTCACCGTAAAGGACATCATTTCCGTCACCTCCCAAAAGGAGATCGTTATCTTGTCCACCGAAGAGGGTACTACTCTCTTGTCCGGCCACGAGGGTATCATCGCCAGTATTCCCAAACAGAAGGTTATTCCCTGATTCTCCGTAGATGAGGTCATTTCCCTCCCGTCCGGCGATGACGTTGTTTCCACTACCCCCATAGACGGTATCGTTCCCCATGTCAGCAGAAATCGTATCATGGCCGTCACCACCGAGAATGATGTCATCTCCTTGGCCACCATAGATGAGATTATTTCCCCCCTTGGCATAAATTAAGTCTCGTCCCTTTCCGCCAAATAGGGTTTCATGGCGTTGGCTTCCGATGAGGACATCGTTACCCGATTTTCCCAGAAATACCTGTGGTTCAATTTCATAGTTGACACCATCCTCTCCACTCTCGCCATCGAGCCAATCTCCCCAGAAGTCCCGGAGGAGATGATCTTCATTATGGATGGATTCCAGGATGTCGTCTTTTAAAAGACTGGTTAGGGTATCTCCGTTGACGAGTGCATTGCGCTCAAGATAGGCGGCGTGAAATTCAGCTAGGCGATCGCGTAAGTCTTGCCGAATGCTGGTTGCTTCGTTCCCTTGGGATGTGCTTGACATGTGAGTGTTCATACGAGTTTTGTAGATTCAACGATGTGGAGAACAACCAAGGGTTTGGGGAGACAATTCAGGGTTATTTCGTCGTCTCGCTTCGGTTGTGACTCAATCATAGGGAGAGACATCACCGTGACACATCGGCGCGATCGCCGATTCGAGTCATAAAAATGGCTGATAGAGAGATTACTGATATAAATTGTGTTTTTTTTATTATTGGAGCGGGTTTTTACTGACCGTACTTGAACTTGCCTACACATCATCATGGGAATTTTGTAAAATCTCAAAATATGAGTGAGCCACTGGGTGTTAATTATCCGAGATTTTTCTGATTTTATAGAAACTGTCCGGATTTCTCAAAATATTCCTGTAATAGTTAGGTTAGGGTGTTCGTTTTTTGAGCAATTCTAACGAGAAGTTATCTCGGTTTTCTGCTTGGCTACAAGAATAGTGAAATCACCGATCTACCACCCCTAAACCTCATTTATTCTTTTCTGAGAGGAACGGCCGCCATTTACAGGAGAATTAATTGTGAGTGAAATTCTAATTGTTGAAGATGATGCGAGATTACGGGATATTCTACGAGATTATCTTGAGGAAAACCGCTATCAGGTCAGCGAAGCCGCTTCAGGACAGGAGGCTATTCTCCAAATGAATAAAATTCGACCAGATGCGATTATTTCTGATGTATCGATGCCAGAAATGAATGGTTTTGAGTTCTGTCGTCGAGTTCGAGCTAGTCGGAGTTATCAGTTTATTCCCTTCATTTTTCTTTCAGCTCGCGGACAGGTAGATGACCGGCTTCAGGGATATCAATTAGGAGCGGATGACTATCTTGTGAAACCATTTGAATTATGGGAAATTGGCGCAAAACTCAAAATGCTGCTGGAGCGAACTTCTCGTTTACAGCGAGAAATGTTGGACGTCCTGCAACTTGTGAATCATTCGAATTCTGACATCTCACTTCATTCGATGGAGGCGTTTGGGGGGGATGAGGAGTCAGAGAACCCCGATGAACTTCCCTTAACGCCAGCGGAAGTTCAGGTTTTCGGACAAGTGGCCCTGGGGTTAACCAATAAGGAAATTGGCGAACGCTTATTTATTAGTCATCGGACAGTGCAAACTCATGTTAGCCACATTTTACAGAAGTTAAATCTGAGTACGCGATCGCAGTTAATCCGACTGGCTGCTCAACGGGGAGAACTCAACTAAGACCAGGCTCATGGACTAATTCAGGGGATAACATGAGCTTAATATCATGAGGGTCAATCCTAGCAAATAGATTCGGATCATTGAGGTTTTCGAAACAGTAAATAGACCCCAAATTCACCTCCATGGTCGGTTAGATTGACATAAATTTCATCTATTGCCAACGATTGAATTATTAGAAAGAGGTCATTCAGCGGATAAGGATTCATTTGCAGTTCCGGGTCGGTTGGGGGCAAGTAAAAACTCCTCAATTGACGTAAGGGTCTTAGGATTACTTTGATAGTTTTTACTATTTTTTGCAATAAAGTTGATCGATGATTTGCTTTTTCATAGGTAACATGAATCGCGGCAATTCCTCCCGGTGTTAAGTGCTGGAGAAGTTGGGAAAAAATCTGTTTTCCTCGGCTCACGGGGATATGCTGAAAAACAATAAACGAGTGAATAAAGTCAAACTCCCCCCTAACCGTTGACAAGCTATCATCGGATCTGAGTAACGTCACATTGGTGAGGGAGTCATCCTGACAGTTTTGTCGCGCTTCCTGTAACATGGACTCTGAGACATCCACCCCCACAACGGAGTCTGCTATCTCAGCCAAGGGAATCACCAATCGTCCCACACCACAGCCGAAATCTAAAACCTGTTTGGGGCTAAAGTTGGGGTCAACATGGCGTTTGCAGAGGTCTAACACCCAGTTGACGTGACTTCGTCCTGATTCAAAGAACTCCTGTTTTGCGGCTTTACTGAGATTTGTACGTCGGAATTTATCCTGGGTCAAGACTCCAAAATATGGCTCTCGTTGACCCCATTCTTCCCATTCTTGATCAGTGGTCATATGAGGGAAGAGGCAAAAGGCAAAAGGCAAGAGGCAAGAGGGGAGAAAGGCAAGAGGCAAGAGGCAAGAGGCAAGAGGTGGGTGATTTTATCTTAACTCAGACGGTCCTAAGACAATCTTTGGATGCTAGAGAAACGGTCATTATGGTAGTTTTTGCAATGAGGGCGACGCTTTATAGCCGCCAACGCCAACGGAGTTGTTTCAGTCCCCAGACAACTCCCACTACTAGCATCGTCATGATTAGGGCCCGTAGGGTTCCTCGTAGGGGGGAGGCGGTGACGGCGTTGATGAAGGTGCGTAGGCCCGTTAGGGTGAGAAGGGGCAAAATTAGGTTGAGATAGGCTACATAGCCAACTAGGGGATTGCGGCCGGTGTCGATGAGTGGGGGAATTAACCCCGGTAAACGACGATCGCCCCGAAAGATATCGACCACAATTAGTAAACTGACTAATAGCCAGATGGAGATTCCTGTGGTGGTGAACAGATAACTCCAGGTGGCGGGGTCCTTCTTGATTCCTCCCTGAACTGGGTCTAAGATGACGCCCAAAGCAATCCAATAGGTTCCCCAGGTCATCCATTGGCTCAGCAGCCGCTCCTGGGGACTGTAGGGCTTCTGTTTTAGCCACCAGGTCAAACTTGTCAAAATTACCCCTATCACCAGGGTTTGCCCCAGCCAGCGCCCCTGAAGTCCAATCAAGAGGGTGAGGGTCCAGGTGAGTCCCAAGAGGGCGATCGCCCCATAACGCCGCGCGGTCCAGCCTGGGGTAAACTTTTCCTGGTGCAACATCTGCCAAAGTCCATCGCCGATAAGCGTGGCGGGGAGGACGATGAGTAGATATTTGAGATAGGCGAGGTTGAGAAGATGGGGGATGGGGGAGATGTCGAGATGCGATCGCACCCAACCGGGTTCTCCCAGGGACAATTGCAGGGCAAACACGAGGGCGATCGCCCCTAATCGACCCAGAACTTGGTCCCGAGTCAGCCACCAAATGGCGGTCCCGGCAATGGCGACATTGCCTAAAACCACCAATATAATATCATGACGAGTGCTAGAAAAGCCACTGCCATCGGCATAAGTTAACTGAGATAACAGGATAATTCCCAATAGCCAGCCCAAGAGATTTAAGCCTCGTTGAAGGGGACGAGGAATCCAGGGAGGAAATTCGCCAAAGGCTAACCCCAAAATGAGAAATCCCAGCAGAGAAATCCACCATCGCCAAACTCCTAAATCGGGGTCGAGGATATTGGGCCGACAATGTTGTAAAAAGACGGCAAATGCAATCAGAGATAGCCCTCGCCACAGAGTTGAGAGGGCAATTTTCCACCCGGGCCACCCCTGTTCAATCCGTCGCCGCTGGGCCAAGGGAATCGCGGCCCCCAGGGCGAAAAGGAAGGCGGGGAAGACGACATCCACCCAAGTGAGTCCCGGAACTTCGGGGTTAAAGACATGGTCCGGGGGGGGAACTTGGGCGTGATACATCCAAGCTGGGAGGGCCCCGCCAAAGGGAATGATTCCCGAGAAGACCATGGCGAGAACGGCCAAGCCTCGCAGACTATCCAGGGCGAGCGATCGTTGGGTCACAGTGGGCGCGGCTGAAGGTCGTCCCCTATTATGGGGGAAGAAGGCAAAAGGCAAAAGGCAAAAGGCAAAAGGGGGGAAGAAGGCAAAAGGCAAAAGGCAAAAGGCAAAAGGGGGGAAGAAGGCAATCGTAGGGGCGAACCCTTGTGGTCGCCCAGAAAAGACGTAGGGGCGAACCCTTGTGGTCGCCCGGGCGCACTCCTTATGAATGATAACGGTTTAAGTTATGCCAGTATCCTCAGAGACGGTTCGCTGGACGATCGCCGATTTGGAGTTATTTGATGACCCAAATAACTCCTATGAAATCATCGATGGACAACTGATTGTGACTCGCGCCCCTCATTGGCAGCACCAAGAAATTAGTGGTAATGTCTATATGGTCTTAAAGACCTGGTCGCGTCAAACGGGATTAGGACGAGCGGCGATCGCCCCAGGGATTATTTTTTCCGATATCAACAGTGTCATCCCTGATGTGGCTTGGGTGAGTCAGCAACGACTGGATGCGTGTTTAGATGACTCGGGCCATCTAACCGCCGCCCCGGATTTGGTGGTGGAAGTCTTGTCGAACTCGAAACGCGATCGCCTACGGGATTACGAACTCAAACTCAAACTCTATTCATCGGAAGGGGTTTTGGAGTATTGGATTCTTGACCGATACAAGCAGGAATTAAAGGTCTATCGCCGGGAGGGGTCTCAGTTAAGCCTCTCAGAAACTCTCTTTTCTAGGGATTCCCTCACCAGTCCGATTTTACCGGAATTTTCTTGTCTTGTATCGGATTTGTTTGATTAGAGGTTTGCCAAGGGTGCGTTCTGGCCAGTTCCAAGTCAAGGTTCAATAACGTGAAGCATGGGTGGAGATAAAAATGATGAACGAAACGGTTAATGATGTCGTCCAAGAAATGGAGAAACTGCCCCAACATCTGCAATGGCAAGTTCTGGAATTTGCCCGAATGTTAGCGAATACCCAAGTTCGAGGAGTCCCGGGCCAAGAGTTACTTGAGTTTGCCGGATGTATTCCGGCTGATGATGTGCAGATGATGCGTGATGCGATTGAACAGGATTGTGGGCAGATTGTTCATAATAAGAATGGTGCGTTCCGGCAAGTTGAACAGGAGTCGTCAAAGGTTTAAATCTGTTGCAAGCCGGAACACACCCTACCGTCTTTCCCCTCTTGGGAGGGGTGCCCGGAGGGCGGGGTGGGTTCTCCCTATGCCCAATTAAGGGGCTGGGTTGGGATATTTTGCCTGAATTTCGTCAATGGCGGCTAACATTTCTGGGGTTAACTCCACCGCTACACTGCCGATATCTTCTTTTAACTGATCTAACGTCGTGGCCCCGATAATGGTACTGGCCACAAACCAGCGCGATCGCACAAAGGCCAAGGCCATCTGGGCCGGTGATAATCCCCAGTCTTTGGCTAACTTCAGATACGCCGTCAAGGCCCCTTGGACGTTGGGCTTCCCATAGCGGGCCCCAAAGCCGGGAAACTCGGCGACGCGGGAGTTGGGGGCGACGCCACCTTGATGTTTCCCGGTCAAGAAACCAAAGGCCAGAGGACTGTAGGCTAACAGAGGGACATTTTCCCGATAACTGGTTTCAGCTAGAGTTAGGTCAAATTCGCGATTGAGGAGACTATAGGCGTTCTGAATCGATACGACTCGGGGAAGGTTCAATGTCTCGGCCAGATGACAAAACTGATTCACCCCCCAGGGCGTTTCGTTACTCAATCCCAGATAGCGGATTTTACCCGCATCCACTAAGTCCTTAAAGACCTCTAACTGTTCAGCGATGGGAACCGTGGGCCGATCTTGGTCGGGGTTGAAGGGTCCCCGGCCAAAAAGGGGGACATAGCGATCGGGCCAGTGGATTTGATAGAGGTCGATGTAGTCGGTTTTCAGGCGTTTGAGACTGTTGTTTACCGCCTCTTCGATGTTGGGGCGATCGACTTTGCGATCTTTACCGCGAATCCACTCCATCGAACCGCCGCCGGTGACTTTGGTGGCGATGATGAGTTGGTCCCGTTGCTGTTTGGCGAGCCATTGACCAATATATTCGCTGGTTCGGCCCTGGGTTTCGGCCCGGCCGGGGACGGGGTACATTTCGGCGGTGTCGATGAAGTTCACCCCTTGGGCGATCGCATAATCGAGTTGTTCATGAGCCTCCTCAATGCTATTCTGTTGCCCGTAGGTCATGGTTCCCAGACAAATTTCCGAGACCTGTAAATCACTATTACCGAGTTGGCGGGTTTTCATAAAAATCGCTATCAATCACAAACGGCTGTTATCTCAGTGTAGGAGGAACCTCACGGCAATTCATCCCCTAAAGTCCCAAAAGCATCCCCAGTAACACCGCAAACCCCAGCCAGACATTTTGCGCAAACAAATCGCCAAAGGCGGGGCGGGGTAAGGTTTCTTCCTGAAGTCGGGCCACTTGCCAAGTCCAGCCCCCCATTGCCAGAACCAAAGCCAGCCAAAATCCGCTCCCTAAGCCCAGTTGAATCCCCACAACCCCCAAACAGACCACCGTAGCCAGGAAACAGAGGGCGATCGCCCCCACAACCCCCTCTCCAAAGAAAATCGCACTGGAGTTAATGCCGATTTTCAGGTCATCCTCGCGATCAGAAAGGGCATAAATGGTATCAAAGCCTAACGTCCACAGAACCGTCGCCCCCCACAACCACCACGTCGAAGCGGTTAACCCCCCCTCCACGGCACTCCAACTAATCAACACCGCAAAGCCCCAAGCCAGAGAGAGAACCAATTGGGGGACTGGAAACACTCGTTTGGCGGCGGGATAGAGCAAAATCACCGGAACCGCCGCTACACAGAGGGCGAAGGAGAAGCGATTGAGATAGGAGGCTAGGCCCGCTGCACAGAGGAGGGCCACCAATCCCACCACAATCCCTGTTTTAATGGAGAGGGCTCGGGAGGCGAGGGGTCGGGATTGGGTGCGTTCCACTTGATTGTCGATGTTACGATCCCAAAGGTCATTGGCGACACAACCGGCGGCGCTGGTGGCGAGGGTTCCCAGGATAATGACACCAATCAGGGGTAAGGGTGGGGTTCCCTCGGCGGCTAAAACCACGGCCCAGAGGGCGGGAATCATGAGAATTAGGCGGCCGGCAGGCTTATCCCAACGTAAGAGGCGAATAACGGTTTTCCAGGTCGGTTCGGAGGGTTGAGTTAGCATGATAAGGCAATAGGCAATAGGCAATAGGCAGTCGGTAATAGGGGGGATGACAGTCATCTCTACGCTTAATCGTCGTTGATTTTAGCCCCTGTAAAATTAGCCCCTTTGGTACGAGCTAGGGTTAAATCTGCATCAAATAAATTGGCATTGGTTAAGTTAGCATCCGTTAAATCGGCTTTGGTTAAATTGGTTTCTAAGAGATTGGCTTCCCGTAAATCGGCTCCCCGTAAATCAGCCTGTGTCATATTAGAACGGGCTAGGTTTGCCATATAAAGGGTTGCTTTTTGGAGCCGGGCTTGCCGCATTCTGGCACTGGCAACAATGGCATCGGAAAGGTCGGCTCCCCGTAGATCCGCTTCGGTTAAATCCGTGTCAATCATAGTGGCGCGGCGTAGATTGGCCCATTTCAACTTGGCTTGGGTGAAAATGGTTCCCCGTAAATGCGTTTGGGTTAACTTGGCTCCGGTTAAATCGGCACGGGTTAAGTCCGCATAACTCAAATCAATATCTCGTAAATCACAATAGGCTAAATTCGCGCCGCGCAAGTTAACTGGGTTATAAATCCGCCGTTCATAGCGTAAATTGGCTCCCCGCAATGAAGCCCCCCGTAAATCAGCACCACTGAGGTTACAACTGCGCAAATCGGCTCCCATTAAATTGGCATCAACGAGAATTGCTAGGCTTAAATCAGCACCTCGCAAGTCGGCCCGTTGTAAAATCGCTCCGTGGAGATCTGCGTCTCGCAGATGGGTCTTTTGTAAGTTCGCTTGTTTGAGATTAGCGCCGCCAAGTTTGCTTTTACTAAGATTAGCGCCATCGAGTTGACTGCGGGTGAGATAGGCGAACAGTAAATCAGCCCCCTGGAGATTGGCCCCACTCAGGCGAATTCCGATGAGTTCGGCTCCGGCTAGTTTGGCATTGCAGAGAGTGACGCTCTTAAAGTCAATGTCTCCGGAAATGTAGCGTTCTAGAACTTCCCGAGCGTCCATAAGGGTTTGGCCAGGCTTGAGGCGAAAGGGTAGTTACAGCAGAAACGATCGCGTCCAACTGGGACGTTTTTGTCCGGGTTCACGACCATGGACTTTTAGGCGATCGGCGCTGCTTAGTCTTAATTCTAGAATACTCTCGTACATCTGACTGGCAAGATGTTGGGGATCTGAGTTAGTGCTGGGATGGAGAGAGGCTAAATCCAAGACGAGATGGAGACAGCGGCCTTTTTGCGTCGCTAGGAGGTTAAGTCCTAAGGGATGATGACGCTGAATTAGCCAACGGGCGATCGCCCGAGGGGTTCCCTGGCTAGCCTGTTGCTGCACCTCATCAACGAGGGAGTCTTGGGAGGGGGCATGATCGAGAACCCCGCCAATGCGATTGATATTCAGGCGGACATCATTCAAGAGGCTGGTGACGGCTTCATGCTTAATCCGTAGTTGTTCTTCAGGGGAAACATGGGCACAGGTCGCTTCTAGGTTCATTTCTAAGTCCGTGATGCTTTGGGCGATCGCCTCGGTGAGATCCTTACTGGAGCGACGGATGAGATCTTGCACTTCATCGGTGGTGGCCAGATGCTGCAACAGGCGATCGGATAAGCGGGGAGCGGCACTTGAAGAGGGTACAGGGGACTGTGGGGCTGGGGAATCGGCATCAGACTGAGGCTCAGGGGCGATCGCTGGAGGGCGATTGAAGGTTAAATCAAAAAAGAGACTGCTGTCGCTGTCCTCCTCCTCCTGGGAATCTGAGTTGACATTCTGGACGGGATTCTCGGTAATATGACTTCCGAGGGTCACCGGATCACCGGTTAGCTCAGGAGTAAGGGAGACATCCTGGAACCCTTGACCTGGGCGACTGGGGAGATCCTGAACGTAAAATCGGGTGAAACAACGCACCAATAAGTCTGCTGCTTGCAGATTTTCCTCGGTTCCCTCTAAATCCCGAGCGGTTCGGTGCAGACGGCTATCGAGTTCATCTAGGGTTGGGCAAGCATCGAACAGATTACGCAGGAGCGCGTCTAGCTCTTGAGTTCTCAGAGCCATCCAGTCGTGATCACTGAAATCGAATTGATGATAAATTGTGGAAAAAATTAAAATCTTGCTGCGTAGGGGATTGGTTTTACGCAACAACTGTCCCCGCACGTCAAAGAGATCATCGGGGCCCTGGATTTGAGTCACGGTCAGTTCATCGATGTCAAACACGTTTGAGCTTGAAGATGCACAAAGAGAGGATGCAGGGTTAAGAAATCACAGACCCGTCCAACGACGAATGGGACAAGACGAGATATCATCAAGGCAAGTTGCACTTGTTGTACTCCTAAGTTTTCGACCCGTCAAGATGGGGGACTCCCCTCAACTACAGTAGCATCACCCCTATGGTGTTGGACGTGGCCTTGATAACATACAGGAGAACGGCTTACGTTTGAGGATTTCGTCATGACAGACACAACCCCCCCGAGCAATGCGATTCGGATGCAGGCTCGTCCCGTTGGGGTGTCCGTTCGCTCCAACTATGTTCTGGCGGCTATTGATATTGGCACCAATTCCATTCACATGGTTGTGGTTCGGATTCAACCGGAACTGCCCGCCTTTACTATTGTTACGCGCGAAAAGGAAACTGTCCGCCTCGGGGACTGTGATCTAGAGACGGGAAATCTCAAACCAGAGATTGTTCAGCGTTCTGTTGAAACTCTACGACGCTATCAAAAAATTGCCCATAGTCTCGCTGCTGACGAAATTGTAGCCGTGGCCACTAGCGCCACCCGGGAAGCCCCCAATGGTCAGGAATTCATTCAACGGGTTCGGGATGAGTTGGACTTGTCGATTAATCTCATTTCAGGCCCCGAGGAGGCGCGACGGATTTATTTGGGAGTCCTCTCGGGGATGGAGTTGGCCCGTCAACCTCATGTGGTGATTGATATTGGGGGGGGGTCAACAGAGTTGATTCTCGGCGATGGCCAGGAACCTCGCAGCCTCAGTAGTACTAAGGTGGGAGCGGTGCGTTTGTCCGGTCAGTATGTCCATAGTGACCCCATTGATGATCAGGACTATACCGCCCTGGAAGCCTATGTCCAGGGGATGCTTGAACGTCCGGTTGAGGATCTCTTGGCTAGGGTTCAGCCTGGGGAAACCTTGCGCATGGTAGGGACGTCGGGAACCATTGAGGCGTTGGCGACGATGGATGCGATCGATAACTTGGGAGGCGTTCCCAGTCCTCTCAATGGCTATGTTCTTAGCTTCAAGCATCTCCAGAAATTGCTCAAAAAACTCCGCAAGAGTAGTTATGAGGAACGTCTCAACATTCCAGGAATGGTGGAGCGTCGTGCTGAAATTATCGTCGCTGGGGCGGTGATTCTCCATGAGGCGATGGCTCTGTTGGGGGTGAATGAGCTCATAATTTGTGAGCGGGCCCTACGGGAAGGGATGATTGTGGATTGGATGCTCAATCGGGGTTTGATTGAGGATAAACTCTGTTATCAAAGTTCGGTGCGAGAACGAAGTACCCGCAAGATTGCTCAGAAGTACCATGTGGATTTGCCCTATGCTGAACGCACGGCAGAGTTTGCGGTCAGTTTGTTTGACCAAACTCAGGGGAGTCTCCATGAGTGGGGTGAGACGGAACGGGAGTTACTATGGGTTGCGACATTACTCCATAACTGTGGGCTTTATGTCAGTCATTCAGCGCATCATAAGCATTCCTACTATTTGATTCGCCATGGAGAATTGCTCGGCTTTACGGAATTGGAGATTGAGTTAATCGCTAATTTAGCTCGCTATCACCGCAAGAGTGCCCCCAAGAAGAAACACGAGCCTTACGCCAATTTGTCCAGTGAGCATCGCCTTTTAATTCGCCAGTTGAGTAGTTTAATGCGCTTGGCGATCGCCCTAGATCGCCGCCAGCTCGGAGCTATCCAAAAGGTTCGCTGTGACTATCACACTGATTCCAAACAAATGAATTTTTTACTCTATCCTAAAAACTCTGGAGATTCTTGTGATTTGGAACGGTGGAGTCTTGAGTACAAAAAGGAACTTTTTGAGGATGAGTTTGGAATTAAACTATTAGTTCTATTGGCGAGTTAACCCAGGTAATGATACTCCCAGAACTCATCCTAGGATGCAAATAGTAAGTTTTGTGATGTTCGTGGAGCAGCTATATTGGCTTCTCTCCTTCCCTGGCTAAACTTAGCGAAACATGAAACTGTATCAAAAAAGCTTAATTGTGATCAGCTCTAGTTTACTGGGACTGATCATAATTTTATCGGGTAGTATTTCGCTAATTCTTCTTCGGAGTTTTTGGGATTTCGAGAATAAAAATGCTGCCCAAGATATTCGACGGATTGAGAATGCGCTAATCCAAAAAGTGACCCAACTCAATTTAATAACGGGAGACTGGGCCAACTGGGATTCCCTACATGAGTTCATGGTCGGGAATCATGACCAATTTATTGAGGAGAACGTCACCGAGACGGTCCTAACCAACCTTCAACTGAGAGGGATGCTTTTAATTGACCGCGAGGGAACAATTAAGGCAGGGGATGACTTTAGGTTTAATTTCGAGGAGCCTCTGCCAGCCAGTTTGCTGGAACAACTCACTCTAGAGCATCCCCTACTGGCCCATGAGAGTCCGAATAGTTTAACAGCAGGCTTTTGGGTCTTACCGGAGGAAACGCTCCTGGTGTCGTCTCGTCCCATCTTAACCAGTACTGGTGGTGGCTCAATGCCGGGGACACTCATTATGCTACGACCTTGGGATACGTTCCAGGTGCAGAAGTTGTCGGAAGATGTCCAGTTACGGATTAAATTCCACCGTCTCTCGGAGGTCGAGAGGTCTGACCATTTACGGAACATGGCCAGACGCTTGGAGGAGAAGCCAGATAGCCTGGTTATTGAGCCGCTCAACCGTCAGGAAATAGCCGGATATCACTGGATCTCGGATATCTATGGTATGCCTAAGCTTTTGCTGGAGGTCACCCTACCTCGGGATGTTTATCAGGAGGGACAGCGAGGGTTACGCTATTTACTGGGGTCACTGCTTTTGGTGGGGGGTGTCTTTGGCGTCCTGACGGTGGTTCTTCTAGACCGTTTGGTGCTGCGGCGTTTGGCTCACTTGAGTGACGCGGTATCTGAGGTGGGTAAAAGTCATGATTTAACCTTGCGTGTGTCCACCCCGGGTCATGATGAACTTAGCGATTTGGGGGCTTCGATCAATGGAATGTTAGAGGATTTAGAGAAAAATGCCGCCGCGTTGAGTGAGGAACAGGAAACCGTCGAGCGTTTGTTGTTAAATGTCTTACCCGAGTCTATCGCCGCTCGCTTGAAGGTGGAGGAGGGGGCGATCGCTGAGTTATTTGATGATGTCACTATTTTGTTTGCGGATATCGTCGGCTTTACCTCCTTATCTTTGCGTTTGACTCCCGTTGAGATGGTGAGTCTTCTCAATGAGATTTTCTCCGAGTTTGATGCGATCGCCGAAAAACTAGGACTGGAAAAAATTAAAACTATTGGCGATGCTTACATGGTAGCGGGAGGCTTGCCGATTCTCCGTGCCGATCATGCTGAGGCGATCGCTGATATGGCCCTCGCCATGTTACAGGCCGTTGAGCGGGTTCAACGGCAACATCCCGAAGAATTTAAAATTCGTATTGGTATCAATACAGGAACGGTGGTGGCTGGGGTCATCGGGACTCACAAGTTTATTTATGATTTATGGGGAGATACGGTGAATGTTGCCTCCCGTATGGAGTCTCATGGGGAACCAGGAAAAATTCAGGTCACGGAGGCGACCTATGAGCGACTGAAACAACGCTATAATTTCCAAGAGCGGGGGATAGTTGCCTTGAAAGGACGAGGTGAGATGAAATCCTATTGGCTGACAGGTCAAAAATGATGAACGGTCAGGACAATCCCCCAGGTGATGAATTAGGAACATCAGGAATGCTATTAGATGGTTTAGAGGCAGAACTCTCAGGAGTGGTGATTTCCTTAAATGGAATTTTAACGGGATTCTGTCAACTCTTGGCCCTGTTTGTGATTGCGATTGGGGTCAGTCGTGCTTTAGTGATTTATCTCAAAGATGCTCTTTTTAAACCCCAAACGACGGAGGCATTTCAGCGGGGTCGGCTGGTTATGGGTTACTCATTTTCTCTAGCGTTAAGTTTTTTGATTGGGGCAACCATCCTGAAAACTATGATTTCTAGTCGTTGGGATGATATTGCCCGTTTAGCCGCGATTATTGCGGTGCGAACTGTGTTAAATTACTTATTGCTGCAAGCCATTAGTAAAGCGACTCCGGCAGCGGAAGCCTCCCTGCCCGCTCCGGCGGCTAAATAGGGCATTTTCAGGCTGGAGTATTCCCCAAAACACTGTGTATGGATTCTATTGAACTCTCCCAAATTCGCTGTTATGGCTATACCGGGTTGCTCCCGGAGGAACAAGTCTTAGGCCAGTGGTTTGAGGTGGACTTAACCCTATGGCTAGATTTGCATAAAGCCAGTGCCAGTGATGTCATTGACGATACCTTAGACTATCGCCAGGCGATCGCCCAGGTCAAAGAGATTATCAAAACCGAGAAATTTGCCCTTGTCGAACGACTGGCCGGGGCGATCGCCGATCGCCTCTTAACCCTAGAGAAAGTCCAGCACGTGCGAGTTCGCCTTAGCAAACCCGCCGCTCCCATTCCCGATTTCGGCGGTCGCATTACCATTGATATCACGCGCCCCACCCGCCAAGAGGCCTAACGAGTCGTTAATCCTCTTCCTCAAACCAACTGGAGCGCCAGGCCGATTCGGCCTCAATTACGGCCCGTTGTCGTTGTTTGTCCTGGTAGGTCCGTCCGAGGCTCACCAACTGAGACGATAACTTGCGGAGGCGATCGCGCCAGGTTTTCAGAGTCGGGTCCGCAAACTCAATATCTGCCAAACGGAGGCGAACTGCCAACAACTGGGCCACCTGCGATCGGGACTCATCCCCCGCCTCCGTTTCCACCAACAACTTTAACAAATTGGGCACATTGCTAGCCCCATCCGCCATTGCATCCACCTGAGTTGCCGCCTGAACTAACTTCGGAGGAACCGTTGCAGGTAGGATAGTGCGACTTTGCAACAAACGATTCACCCGTTGCGACAACTGAGACAAAACCCGTGCAATGTTCTCCTCCACAGTCCGCTGCCAACTGGCAATCAACTCAGGAGTCATGGGATCATAATCCGACAGAGACGGTAAGCTGTCCATGTCCTCTAAATCAATCAAATCCTGTGCTTTCGCATCAGGAGACTCAGTCTCTAGAAACGGCACCTCATCCCCATCCTCAGTGTCTGACGTTACACCAGAAATTCCCACACGAGCAAACAAATCATCCGGTAACTCAAACTCCTCCGCAAATGCCTCCAACGCCGCCTGATCACTACGACTGAGGGGCCCTAACTCCTCAGACTCCTCAGACTCCTCATCGTCGTCAGGGGAGTCTGTCGCCGGTTCAGACGTAGCTTGAGAGGACTCCGTCACCGCACGAGCCTCCTGAAGCACCTCAACAGTAGCGCGATACAACCCTTGCAGCATCATGGGTTCAGCCTGTTTAGCCAATTGGCGCACCCTCAGTTGTAATCCCTGTCGTTGGGAAAATGAGAGAGCTAAAAACGCCTCAGGATAGCCCTGAGTACAGAGATGATAGGTAGCCAGGATTAGCTGATGACGTACCGCATTAGCCAACGCCGTAATATATTCGCGGTAGGTGTCCTCAAACTGATGTGACAGTTGCGATAACTCGCCCCTTAGACGCTCCAACGTTTGATAGAGTCGCTCCGTCGATCCAGTCATCTCATCATCTCCCCCATGATACTAGCCATCTTCCCGAAACAAGAGGGTTCAGAAGCCCCAACCGTCTCCTGAACCCTCATACATTAACGGAATGGGTTAGTTTTTGCCCACATTCGCTTGAGCGGCCACTTCAGCGGCGAAATCGCTCTCTTCTTTCTCGATACCTTCACCGAGAACAAAGCGTACAAAACGACGCACACGGATATTTTCACCCAACTGTGCCACCATCTGTTTCACCAGTTCATCAACAGTGATATTCGTATCGCGGATGTAGGGTTGCTCCAACAACGCCAATTCCTTGAGCCGTTTACCAATGCGGCCTTCCACGATTTTCTCGCGGATGTTTTCCGGCTTACCTGCCAAGTCATCCCGGCCCATTTCGATGGATTTTTCCTTCTCAGCGATTTCCGCTGGGATATCCTCAACTCGGACATATTCCACATTGGGACAAGCGGCGACTTGCATAGCAATGTTGCGGACGAGTTCTTGGAACTCCTCGCGACGAGCCACAAAGTCCGTTTCACAGTTGATTTCAATCAGAACACCCACCCGTCCACCGGTGTGGATGTAGCTTCCGACTAACCCCTCAGCTGCAACACGACCCTCTTTCTTGCTCGCAGAAGCCATTCCTTTTTGACGAAGCCACTCAATGGCTTTCTCGGAATCGCCGCCACTCTCGCTGAGAGCCTTTTTACAGTCCATCATCCCTGCGCCCGTCTTATCGCGCAGTTCCTTAACGTCTTTTGCTGAAATTTGCGCCATGATTGCTTCTAATTTTGTCGTTTGTGCTACACGTACAAGGGAAGCTGCTTATTCTTCCTCAGACTGGGCTGTTTGAGCGGCTTGAGCCACAGGTTCAGTCTCGTTCTCAGGGTCATCCAAGTCAGAGTCCGAGAACTCCTCAGAAACGTCATCAGAGTCTAACTCTTCGTCATCAAAATCATCGACGCTGTAATCGTCATAATCATCTTCAGACAGAGAATCGGGTTGACCATGACGACCTTCATAAATTGCGTCGGCCAGTTTGCCCAATATTAGCTTAATCGATCGAATGGCATCGTCGTTAGCCGGAATGGGAATATCGACGGCATCGGGATCACAGTTGGTATCCAACAGGGAAACGATGGGCAGATCGAGTTTGTGGCATTCCTGAACAGCGGTATATTCGCGGCGTTGGTCGACCAAAATCACGATATCAGGAACTTTGCGCATTCCCTTAATCCCACCCAGGTACTTACGCAGTTTAAACAGTTCCCGACGCAACATGGCCCCTTCTTTCTTGGGACGCAGATCCAAGTTCCCAGATTCTTCTAGGTTCTCCAGTTCCTTGAGGCGTTCGACACGAGTTTTAATCGTCGTCCAGTTGGTGAGCATCCCCCCCAACCAGCGTTGGTTGACGTAGTAGGCCCCGCAGCGTTCTGCTTCCTGAGCGATAATGGCAGCCGCTTGGCGTTTGGTTCCCACAAACAGGAATTTTTTGCCCGCTTCAGCCGCTGAACGCAGGTAGTCGTAAGCATCTTCGAGCAGTTGGGCCGTCTGCACCAGGTCAATAATATGAACCCCATTGCGATCGGTGAAGATGTACTGAGACATCCGGGGGTTCCAGCGGCGCGTCTGGTGTCCAAAGTGAACTCCACATTCGAGGAGTTGAGCCAGTGTAATAACTGCCATAAAACTTGAAATCTCCGTATTTTCGGGTTTTTCCTCCATCCAGCGTTTGATTTCCGAGGAACTTCAGCTCCATCAGAAACACCCGAAACGCCAAATGTGCGAAATTTTGACAACCTCACTAGGGTAGCATGAGGGGGAGGAGATAGGGAAGAGAAGGCAAGAGGCAAGAGGCAAGAGGGTCACCACAGAGGCACAGAGGACACAGAGAAGGCAAGAGGCAAGAGGCAAGAGGCAATAGAACAACTGCCTTCTTTCCCCCTGTTCCCTGTTCCCTGTTCCCTGTTCCCTGTTTCCTATCCTTTTTCCCTCACCTCAAATGTTGTATTCGTATCTTCCGGCGCATTGAGGAGATCGATACAGAGTTGAGCGATATCATTGCGGGAACATTGGCCCTTAATGGTGTCACCGCGATCGCGCTCTAAGACTTTGCCCCCCGGCGTTTCGGTGAGGGCACAGGGACGGACAATGGTATAGGGAACGCCACTCTCGCGTACACTATCCTCTCCCGCCAGTTTCCAAGTGAGAATCCCGCCGAGTTGGTCGTTCATGCGCACCGCTGGGGGTTCTTCCTCTAAATTTAAGCCGGGTTTCCCGGGACGAGTCACCCCCGCCGAACTAATCATGATAAATTGCGGTAACGGTTGCCCCCCATAGGCTTTCAGGGTTTCAAGTTCTAAGCGAAATGGCCCAGGGGAAAAGGTGGGGTTGAGTTCGCCGTCATACTCAAATTTACTCAACATTAGTTGAAATGCCGTCACCGTCTGAGCGGGGAAGGGTTCTCCCGTGTTGATGGTTTTGGTGCGGAAATTGGGGATTAACTCGGCGAAGGGAATGCGGACGGTTATCCAGATGTTATAGACCGTATCGAAGGAGTAACAGTAACTGATTCCATCCCAACGGTCATCGCCTCGTAGGATGAATTTATAACGGTTGCCATCGCCGCGAACTCGCAGTTCGATTCCCTCATAGGCGGATAAGTCCAACGGTTGGTCCAGGGGACGGGTCCGCACGGAGGCAAATCCCCCTGAGTTGGCGGTGGAGACGTTCCCCTCAAACAGGGCCGCACCGGAAATTTGACGAATACCACTTTCACTCACACCGCCCATGACCACATCATCAACAGCTCCCCAGAGGCTCGTGAAGTTGGGCAGGGGCTGTTTGAAGTCAAATATCATTTTTTCGTTTTGCCGCTGTTTTAGATAGGGTTTTGCGGCGTTAACGAGGTTTTTTACCCCCTGATACTCAATATATTCTGGGGTTTCGGCGACTTCGGGGAGGTAGAACTTGACCCCTTGATAGTATTTCTCGCGGCTGGGGCTGTCGCCTTCGACGGGTTGGACGCGGGTTCCGGTGCAGCAAATGACCGCGCGGACATTCTCAAAAACCTTGGGGGTCAGGGTTTCTGGGAGGGTGATGTCAGCTTCGACGAGGTCTACGTCGTTACCGAGGAGTTCCCGCCCTCGTTGGGCGTTGCGAACTAAGCCACGCACGGGAATCCCCTGTTGTTGCAGTCGTTGCACAACTCGTTTGCCAACCCCTCCGGTGGCTCCGGCAACCAGGACTACTCCCGCAGCGGTGGTGGGACTGTCTAAGATAGCGTCGTCTTTCATACCGAGTAATTTTTGCAGCCAGGTGAAACTGCCGACGAAGGGGATTTCTCCGAAAAAGCCTAGGGTATCGAGGAATCGTCGGAAGTCCCAGTTTTGTCGAGTTTGTTCGACCACGAGATGACATCCTCCTAAGTGATATGGGCGCTGTTCCTTTAATTGTAAAGAAAGTTTGAGAAAGCGATCGCCCCTGCGTGAGTATTGGCCGGTTTACTGGGCCGGTTTACTGGGCCGGTTTACTGGGCGTAGGGAATGGGATCGGTGAGGTTGAGGGAGTCAAAAGCGGCTCGTCGCAGTTTGCAGGAGTCACAAACGCCACAAGCCACTTCACCACCGGCATAGCAGGACCAGGTTTTCTCCCAGGGAACCCCGAGTTGGTTCCCCAGTTGGATGATTTCGGTTTTTTTGAGGTGGATGAGAGGGGTTTGAAGGCTGATGGGAGTTCCTTCTCGTCCTTGTTTGGTCCCCAGGCGGAAGGCTTCTTGCAGGGCCTGGATATAGTCGGGCCGACAGTCAGGGTAGCCGGAATAGTCGAGGGCGTTGACACCGATGTAGATGCGTTGGGCCTGTTGGACTTCCGCTAGGGCCAGGGCGAAGCTGAGGAAAATGGTGTTGCGAGCGGGAACGTAGGTGATGGGGATATCTTGGGACATCTCTGCTAGGGTGCGATCGCCCGGTAAGTCCAAGCGACTGTCGGTTAGGGCAGACCCCCCCCATTGGCTGAGGTCGAATTGCACCACCTGATGGCTTTGGACTCCGGCGGCTTGGGCGATATCCCGGGCTGCGTCCAGTTCCCGGCGATGTCGCTGTTGGTAGTCAAAGGAGATGGCGTGACAGGTGTAGCCATCGGCTTGGGCTTGATAGAGTACGGTAGAGGAGTCTAGTCCTCCGGAGAGGAGAACGATGGCAGTTTTAGCCATGGGGTTACGGTTGCGTGGCATGATTGGTGAACTATCTTCACGATACCAATGGAGGCCCCTGCGGCTTGGTTCAACTCCAGAGAATCACGGCAAGCATGAGGACTCGCGATCCGTCACAATAGTAAATAGCTCCCATGACCCATGGAATGAGGAGACCGATGCTGCTTCACCCATTGCAGCATCGGGTGATGGATACCGAGTTAAGGAGAACCTAATGTCCCATACGATTGTCACCCATACCTGCGAAGGCGTTGCCGATTGTGTTGAAGCCTGTCCCGTGGCTTGTATCCATGAAGGACCGGGCAAAAACAAAAAGGGAACCCCCTGGTACTGGATTGACTTTTCGACTTGTATCGATTGCGGGATTTGCCTGCAAGTTTGTCCCGTTGAGGGGGCGATCGTTGATGAAGAACGTCCCGATTTACAGGATACCCCTGCGTAACAGCCCTTAATTGCTTAGGCCTGAGCCTCTGAGAGCGCTTGGGCCGAGCTATTCTCCCCTCTAAATTGATATAGGAGTGATTAGAATGCTCTATAGTCTCGTCTCGTTCTTAGAGCTGTTACTGTTCTGTTGGGGAGGATTTCTAATCCTACATCATCCAGGACGACGACTATCAGAATCCTTCAGTTTGGGAATTGGCTTGGCATTAGCCGCTATTTCGTTTCTGTTTCAAGTCTCTTTTTTAGCTGGACGTCCCAGCGTTTCGATTGCGGTCGAGAGTCTCCTGGTCATTGGGATTCTTATTGCAAGCTATAAACAAGGGAGCCGACTTAAAAATACGTTCCGAGCCTCTTTCCTTTTTTTCAAAAAACACATAGCACTTCTTGTATTATCATTTATTCCTATATTTTACGCCGGTATTAAGTCATTTTTTGCTCCCCAGGAATCTTTAGATGTTTTAGCTTACCATTTGCCCAGAGTTTTTCTATTTCAGGCTGAAAACACTGTACTACTGGACAGTGTTTGCAAAATGCACACCGCTATTTTCCCAGTAGGCGCTGATATTTTACCCCATCTTTTCTTGCGCTTTCAGACGGAGATAGGTGTGAGCTTTTTTTCGTTTTTAGCCTATATTTCTATTGTTTTAGGAAACTACTGTTTATCGCGGAAATACTTGTCAGAGCGAGGTTCCCTTGCCGTTTGCTTGGTGATTGCTAGTTTGCCTCAGTTATTTCTACAATCGTGGATTGCTAAAAATAATATTTTCACAGCATCGGCTGCCGTATTTTGTTTGCTAGCTGTGGCAAGACTCCTCGATAAACCCATCTCTCAAAACTTATTCTTAGTCCTGCTAGGCTTAATGTTTGGTCTTTCATCCAAAACCACTTTTTTGGCATTTGCTCTTCCGTTTTCTATAGTTTTTGGGCTATCTGTATTTCGTAAGTATGGGCTACGAATCTGGGTTCATGAAATTCGGAGGAACTGGAGTTGGTGGTTAATCGGCTTGATTCCTCTCCTAGTTCTCTCTCAATTGTGGCTGTTTATTCATAATCATGTTATCTGGGGAAGTTGGTCGGGTCCCCCTGCATTTGTTGAGTTTCATAAGAATCAAGATGGTCTTTTAGGTGGGCTTGCCAACTTAGTTCGTTTCAGTTTTCAGTTCATTGATTTTCTTAATATAACCAATGTTTTGGCTCAGGAACTTTTAAACCTTTCCCCTGTTGAAACATTACAATTTATCTATGATTCTGTGTTTGAACCGATATTTGGCGATGCTGCATTACAGAGTCAACGCCCCTTTTCTATGATTTGGAGAGTTCATCAGACTCATGGTGGTTTTGGTCCGTTGGGTTTGCTGATTGTTATTCCATCTATTTTAGCGAGTATGCGAACTCGACCATCCTTTACCCGTAATTTAGCATTAACCTTAATCTCCTTTTTACTTATTTTCTGTCTTTCCTCTGCTTGGTCACTTTACAAAATCAGAATGTTGGTTGTCTTTTTCGGCTGCTCAGGGCCCTGTATCGCTAATTCGTTCTCTCGATTAGCCCGGTCTAAAAAGCAAGAAAGTTTTCTAGTTTTAGGTACATCGCTTGCTTCTATTTTATTACTTTTTTATGTGGTTAGCTACAATCAAGACTTACGGCTTCTAAATAGCTATTATCCCTGGAGATGGACTCTTCAGGAAAGCTACTGGGTTCAAAGTAACTGGGGGCGCGATCGCCTCTATTCTCCCAACCAATTCTATGGAGATGAACGGCTACAAACATTGGCAGATTTTTTCCCAGAAGGAAGTCGCGTTGGCTTCTTCACACAAAATGAAACTCGCTTACATTACTATTTTATGCACATTCCTCAAGTTGAGTTTAAGGGCATCTGCATGGATGATGTCCAACAGCGGGCTGATCCCGTCGAAAAATTCGCAACCCTAGAAGAAGCGATATCTAAGATATCAACTCCCTTAGACTATGTCCTCTGTGTCGGAGAGGAATGCCAGACCCCTGGGCCGCGCTTAAGGGAGCGTTTCCAGTTTGAGCGCAACCAAGAAGTCACAACTATTTTTGAAGTGTTACCCTCTCAGTAACAAGAACCCTGCGTCCACTCGCAAACTTTGTTTTGTATGATAGGGTATCACTCGGACGTCGTGGTCAAACAAGACTGAGCTTCCAGGGGAGCATTAAGTCATCCAAATTTTCGGATCTATAAAGAGAATTGAGGAGGTAAGTGAATGTCCATTATCACCCGTCGTCGTCTAATTAACGGACTCATGACAGCCACGGCTGTTGGAGTTGGGGGAAAACTGCTGTCGGGTTGCGATCGCCTGAATCTCTCTGAAACTCCACGTCAGATTGGCCGTCATAACTACCCAAATATCCTCGTGTTACTCATCGACGACCTACGTCCGCAACTGAACTGTTACGGACGCAGTGAGATGATCTCCCCCAACATTGACCGCCTTGCCGCCGAAGGAACTCTCTTTGAACGGGCCTATTGCCAAGTTCCCATCTGTGGGGCTTCCCGGGCCAGTACCCTCTCTGGGGCCCGGGCCACCCCAACCCGCTTTGGCAGTGATTATCAAGCCCGCAAAGACGAAGATATGCCCAACGAACCCAGTTTACCCCTCTGGTTCAAGGACAAAGGCTATCGAACCATTTCCTACGGCAAAATCTATCACATCTTGCAAGATGACGCCGATAGTTGGCGAGAAGAACCCTGGCGGCCCCGAGGAATGTGGGGCTTAGAATCCTATATCACCCCAGAAAACCGTGCCATTGTTGAAGCCCACGGAGGAACTTATGGACCTCCGTTTGAAATGGCTAATGTGGTGGATAATATCTACGCCGATGGCCAAATCGCCGATCGCACGGTTCGCACCCTCGAACGTCTCCAAGATGGTCACGCCCCCTTCTTTCTTGCCACTGGACTCTTTCGTCCTCATCTCCCTTTTAACTCCCCAACCCGCTATTGGAACCTATATCAACGGGAAAACTTGAGTCTTGCGGATAACCCCTTTCGCCCCGCAGGTGCGCCTGATGCAGCGTTACATAACTGGGGAGAACTCCGCAATTATTATGGGATTCCCGCTGAGGGACCCGTCTCAGATGAGATGGCCTTGAGTTTAATTCATGGCTATTACGCGGCTACCAGTTACGCCGATGCCCTCGTGGGGCAGATCCTTGATGCCCTCGATCGCCTGGAACTCGCAGATAATACCATTGTCATTCTCTGGGGAGATCATGGCTGGCAACTCGGAGAACATGGCTTGTGGTGTAAACACGCCAACTTTGAAACCTCCTTACACACGCCTCTAATCGTCCGGGGGCCGGGAGTTCCAGCGGGACAGCGCACCGATGCCTTGGTGGAGTTTGTGGATATTTATCCCTCCCTCTGTGATTTATGTGGGTTAGACAAACCCGACCATTTAGAGGGCAGCAGTTTTGTTCCCTTGTTAGAAAATCCTAACCTGCCTTGGAAAGAAGCTGCTTTTAGCTACTACAATGGCGGGCATTCTGTCAAGAGCGATCGCTATCGCTATACTGAGTGGAAAAATGATGATGGGGTTGTTTGGGCCCGAATGTTATATGATCATGTGGAAGACCCCAGTGAGACAGTCAACATCGCTGAACGTCCCGAAGCTCAGACCATCGTCGCTCAACATCAAGAAATGCTAGAAAAAGGTTGGGCAGCCTATCAAATTTAAGAAAGGGTAACGGCTAACCATCAGGGTCTAACTACTGTATTTTACCCATCTTCCATGTTGCAAGAGTTCGCCATGCTAAAACTATCCATTTCTTTTTTAGAAATTACCGTCCTTTGTCTGGGCGGTTTTTTACTTGCTTTTCATCCTAGTCGTCGCCTGTCTGAGTCCTTAGCGATTGGACTAAACTTAGCCTTAATTGGACTATCACTCTGTTTTCAGATATCGTTTTTATTAGGCATCCCCCAGATGTCTTTTTTTTGGGAAGCACTTTTAGTTCTGTTTAGTTTTTGGCTGGTACAGCAGAACAAACATATTTTAAAACTCCTATGGATTGCCACGCTAGACTTTTTCAAAAAATACTGGGTTTTATCGATTTTGGCAGGTCTACCAATTCTTTACTTAGGACTCAAAGCCATCTTTATTCCTCAGGCGTCCCATGATGTCATGACCTATGGATTTGCAAGAGTTTTACTTTTTCAGCAAGAATCGAGTCTGTTTTTAGACCAAGTCTGCCAAGTTAATCAGGCTATTTTCCCCGTAGCCAGCGATATTTTAGCTCATCTTTTTTTGCGATGGAATACAGATGTTGGCGGAGGTATTTTCAATTTTATTGCTTATCTATCGATACTTTTGGGAAATTATGCCCTTGCTCGTAAATACGTCTCGGAAAGACTTGCGATCGCTATTATGCTTGCTATTGCCAGTCTTCCCCAACTCATCTTTCAAGGCTGGATTGCCAAAAACAACATCTTCACCGCTTCAGCTACAATTTTTTGCCTACTAATTCTTGATCGCCTCTTTCAGTCCCCCACCTCTGCTAATCTTTTTTTACTTATTTTAGGAATCCTCTTTGGTATTGGGGCAAAAACCACATTTTTAGCCATAGCACTCCCACTGACTCTCCTCTACGGAATTCCCTTAATCAAAACCTATGGCTTCAGAATTTGGCTTCAAGAAATTAACAAGAATAGTCTGTTTTGGCTGGCTAGTCTTGTGCCCTTCTTCGTGATGTCTCAACTATGGTTATTCATTCATAACCACCAAGCCTGGGGTACATGGTCAGGTCCCCGTGGTTTTGTTGATTTCCATAAAAATCAGGAAGGGATACAAGGAGGACTCGCCAACTTAGTTCGCTTTATTCTAGAGTTTGTTGATTCAACTCCCATTCCTCCAGATTTGGTCAATAGTATTTTCGACGTCTCTATTTTTGCTCATATTGAAAAGATATACTATCAGTTTCTTTATCCCCTATTAGGAGATGCTGGATTGCAACGAGGGGAAACCTTTCATTTTGTCTTGACTCCCCATCAAGCCTTTGCGGGATTTGGGATATTAGGACTCATCCTGATTTTACCCTCGCTCCTGATCAGTTTGTGGACGCGGCCGAAGTTTAGCAAGCGGTTAGCAGGAACATTGATCTCATTTTTTCTGATATTTTGTCTTACGTCAACTTGGTCTCAGTACAAAATGAGAATGCTAAGTCCCTTATTTGCCGCATCTGGTGCTTGTGTAGCTCAAGTTTTAGATAGGATAACTCGCTCTCGACGTCAGGAAAGCTCGCTATTCTTAATCATTACGGGAATTTCAGTTTTAAACCTTTGGTATATTTCTTTATACGACCGGGATGCCAAAATTTTGACGACCTATGATCCTAGTCGCTGGAACTTACAAGCTAGTGCTTGGGTTCGGAGTGATTGGGGACGCGATCGCCTGTACCCCGCCAAACAGTTTCATGGTGATGAACGACTCAAAATTCTAGCTGAGTTTTTTCCTGAAGGGAGTCGGGTTGGCTTTTTCACCGAGGGTGCAACTCGCTTGTACTACTATCTCCTCCATCTTCCCCAAGTTGAGTTTCAATCTATCTGTATGGATGACCCCAGTCGTCGTAATTTTCCAGGCCAAAGATTTGCTACCCTTGAAGATGCTATATTAGCTACGAATCGTCCATTAGACTATGTTCTCTGTGTTGGGGAAGAATGCCAAACTCCTGGAGACCAGTTGCAAGAGCGTTTTTACTTTGACAGTGGAGAGGAACACCTCTGGGTCTTTGAAGTTTTATCAACATCGGGTTCTGATTCACAGTAAGAATTATAATCAAAACATAACAAAGCATCTCACTGATTCGACAAGTTGACAGTGCTGAACTAACCTAGAAGAACTCAGGTTGTGCTCAGGCTCAGTTTCTACTGATACCTTTGCACAATCTCGAAACGAATTCTCCAAACAAAACTGGAGAACTAACTTGAGGTACATCTAAGATAGCCAATCATCAGTTTAAAAAAGTTGCGATGAAATCTATAGATTCTGGCGAGACAATCGTTCCATCTGAAGTAGTAACGTTATCAGACAATCGGATTCCTCCGACGGTAACATGGGCAGTGGTTGCAATTTGTATTTTACCCCTTTTTCTGAATACCCTAGGGCTAGATTTTTCAACATTTGGAGAAATATTAACCCCTGATCAGGCAGGAACTTTAAGCGAGGGTGAATTGTTTGAGGCAATGCATAATAGCTTAGAGGGCAGTTTTATCCATACGATCCTGGAATGGAGTGCTGTTTGTACGGCTGTTTTGATTGTTTTGCTGAGTTTAATGGACTATAGCTTGCGTGGAGATCCGATCACACCCGTGTTAGGGATAGCCCTATTTTTTTCAGGAATGATGGATGGATTTCATACCCTGGCCGCTAGTCATCTCCTAGAGGTTATCGCACCTACGGAAAACTTAATTCCATTTACTTGGGCAATCTGCCGTATGTTTCATGCCTTGATTATGGTAACTGGAGTAAGTTTACTCATTAGCCGTAGGGTGGCTCATAAACATCTTAATCCGAAGCAGAATCTAGGATTTATTGTCATAATTAGTGGTGCCAGTGGTCTATTAGCTTATGCTCTAATTCACTTCATGGCAACCCAAGAAATTCTTCCAAGAACTATCTATCCAGATGCCTTAATTACCCGACCTTGGGATTTAGTTCCCTTGCTCTTATTTACAGGAGCTGGAGTCTGGGTATATCCTAAATTCTATACTATTAATCCTAGTCCTTTTTCCTACGCACTCATTATCAGCGCCATTCCTAATGCCGCCACTCAAGCGTATATGACCTTTGGCTCAACGGCATTATTCGATAATGGCTTTAATATTGCTCATTTTCTTAAAATATTAGCCTACTTTGTGCCGTTGATTGGTATTGCTATTGAGTATATCCAGATTTACCAACGTCAGGCTCGGTCATTGTTCGCAGACTTACAAAAAAGTCTGAGCTTTATCAAGAATTTGGTCAATGACGTTCTAGATTCAACTCGCTTTACAGTAGCCATCACACGCTCAGGAGAAGAACTTGAAGCGATGATGACGAAACAGGTACAATCCACCACTGAAGTTATTCATACGGTACAAGCGATCGCCGAGCGATCGCAAGAGTTGGTCAAAGCTGTGAGTGAGATTGAGGCAGACTTTGAAAAATTACGAGTTTCTTGCTCATCCTTATCCACAAAACTCGGAGCGATCGCCGAACAAGCCAGTCGCATTACCCGCATCACCAGCACCATTGATACCATTGCCAAACAAACTAAATTCTTAGCCATTAACGCCTCAATTCAAGCCATTAGTTCTGAACGATATCAAGAAGGTCAAGGCTTTAACATTATCGCCAAAGAAATTAACAGCCTAGCCAGTCAAACCCGAACCACCGCCCAAGCCATTAACCCCATTGTTCAAGATATGCAAGCCGCCGTCGCCAATGGAGTCGAAGAAATGAATACCTTTACCGAGGCTCACGTCCAAGCCATTACCCCTCGGATTAGTCTCATTACTCAAGGCATTCGGGAACAAGTGCTCAGTGCGCAAAAAATACGGGATGAAATGACTCAGTTGGGTAGCTCCAGTGAAGAAACCTCCGATTACCTACGTCACACCCTCCAACACACCAATGATACCTTAGCCCAACTACAAGAGTCGGTAGAAAACTTACAAGAAGAACTCAACCGTTTTTCCCGAGATCCCAGCTCTCTCCTCTAGAGTCCCCCCTATTGACAGGGATAACCCGCCTTCGTTACCCTATGCCCAAACTCCCCCACTGTACCCCTTACCGTCTCCCCATCCCATGAAAAACCGTCTGGTTTACTCCGAATTTGGCGATTCTAACGAGGATGCGATCGCCCGCCCCACCCCAGAACTCCCCCCACAAGAGCAGTCCCTACGAGTGCAAGCCACCCGCAAGGGCCGTAAAGGGAAAACCGTGACGGTGATCACCGGCTTTCAAAGTCCCCCGGAAACCCTGAAAGCCCTGCTCAAATCCCTCAAGCGTCAATGTGGTGCAGGTGGCTCTGTGAAAGAGAATGCCCTAGAAATTCAGGGGGATGTCGTCGAGCGAGTCGTCACCCTGCTACAGGAGGCTGGCTATCCAGCGAAACGCAGTGGTGGCTAAAGGAACCGTCTCTCCCAGAACCCACTCAGTGTAAACCCGGCCCGAGCAGTTGACGCAGTAAGTCCGCCTGCTTTTGGGCTTGGGTATCATTTGGATCAAGAACACTGGCCTTGTCAAACGCCTCTAGGGCTTGTTCGTACCGCTGCAAGCGAACATAGACAATGCCCAGGTTGTACCAAATATTGGCATCCCGAGGCTGTAGTTCGGCAGCATAGTCCAGGGCCGTGAGAGCATCATCATAGCGGCCGGTTTGTTCCAACAGGGCCCCGAGATTATCAAAGAGGATGGCACATTTAGGAAACAACTGGGGATCGAGGACCTCCTGCTGATGACAGTTCTGCCGCTGGATTGCCTCAGAACAGGCATCTAGGGCCGTGAGGGGGTCAGCATTGGAACAGAGATCTTCGAGATCGTCGAGTTGATAGTTGTTTTCGCTAAAGCCAGCCGAGTCAGGAATTTGGGGAATTCCCCTCAGTCCCCCAGCCTCAAAAAACTTACTGGCGATCGCCCCTTGAGTACTCCCAAACAGGGCGATCGTCACAGCGACAGTCACTGAAGGGAGCAGGCTCCTCATGAGTAAATTTATCACAGACATAATCATAACGCGGGTTTCAGAGTTACCCGTACTGAGTAGAGTTTAGGTCGTAGGTTTAATTTACAACACTTTACCTCAATAAAACCACGGATGGACTAAATTTCGATCTTCGTATTTTCACTTAAACCGTATTCCCCTTTAGATAAACCCCCTAAGAACCAAGATACCCTTAAACTATTCTCAAACGAGTGATTCTGCGACACTTACCCCTCCAATATTCCCTAATTTCTCAAGATAACTGAAATACTTCTGATAAATTGACCCAAGTTTTCGCGTTTACAAAAGTTACATGTTAACAGCGCCTGTGAACTCTAGGAACTCCTATTTTTTACAGACATCATACCAGAAAGAACACGACTGTAAATTTACTTAAAAAACTCCGTAAATTCATGGAGGTTTGATGAGATTTACTGAAAACTGTGACAGATATCACATCATTGAGCCAGCAAACCCGGAATAATTGACCCATTAAAACCCAGCCAAGCTGAGCCTATATCGTGTTAGCCCGAATCTGGAGTGCATCCCTCTATGGCATTAATGCCGTCCGAGTGGGAGTGGAAATTGACGTCTCGGGAGGACTCCCCTCAACGGTCGTGGTCGGATTACCCGATACAGCCGTCCAAGAATCACGAGAACGAGTCAAAGCTGCCCTGAGAAATTCCGGGTTTAGCTTTCCCATGCGTCGCATTGTTGTCAACTTAACCCCAGCCGACCTGCGTAAAGAAGGGCCAAGTTTCGACTTACCCATCAGCTTAGGAATCTTAGCCGCCTCCCAACAAATCAACCCCCAACTCCTCGGAGATTATCTCTTCCTCGGAGAAGTGTCCCTCGATGGCAGCTTACGGCCCGTCAGTGGGGTCTTGCCCATTGCCGCCGCCGCCGCCTCCATGGGGATGAGTGGCTTAGTCGTTCCCCAGGCCAATGCCCAAGAAGCTGCCGTCATCCAAGACATCGCCGTCTACGGCCTCAGCAGCGTCCGGGACGTCAGCCAATTTCTCGATCAACCTGAACAGTTTGCCCGTACCGTCGTGGATTTAGACAAAGCCCTCTCCCAAGACGCTGACATCGGGTTAGATCTCAAAGATGTCAAAGGCCAAGCTCATGCCCGTCGGGCCTTAGAAATTGCCGCCGCTGGGGGTCATAATCTCATTTTTGTCGGTCCCCCGGGCAGTGGTAAAACCATGTTAGCGCGGCGATTACCGGGGATTCTCCCCCCTCTCACCCTGCCCGAAGCCCTCGACGTGACCCAGATTCATTCCGTCGCCGGCCTACTGCGCGATCGCGGTCAACTGGTGAGTCAACGTCCCTTCCGCAGTCCCCACCATTCCGCCAGCGGTCCCTCCCTCGTCGGGGGCGGCAGTTATCCCAAACCCGGGGAAATCTCCCTGGCCCATCGCGGCGTCTTGTTCCTAGACGAATTAACCGAATTTAAACGAGATGTCCTAGAATTTCTGCGTCAACCCCTCGAAGATGGACAAGTTACCATTTCCCGAACCCGTCAATCCGTAGAATTTCCCGCCCGGTTTACCCTAGTTGCCAGTACCAATCCCTGCCCCTGTGGCTATTACGGCGACCCCATTCAACCCTGTACCTGTTCCCCCCGTCAGCGAGAACAGTATTGGGCCAAACTCTCAGGGCCCCTCATGGATCGCATTGATTTACAGGTGGTCGTCAACCGCCTCAAGCCCCAAGAAATTCTGCAACAGAACCTCGGGGAAGACTCCCAATCGGTGCGATCGCGCGTCAAAATCGGACGACAACAAGCCTCACAACGGTTTCAAGAGGAGCCAATTCGCTGCAACGCCGAAATGCAAAGCCACCACCTACGCCGCTGGTGTCACCTCGATGAGGCCAGTCAAGGACTCCTCGAAGCCGCCATTCGTCAACTGGGCCTCTCCGCCCGAGGGACCGATCGCATCCTCAAAGTTGCCCGAACCATCGCCGACTTAGCCCAAGAGGAGCAAATTCAAGCCAGCCACATTGCCGAAGCCATCCAATATCGAACCATCGATCGCATGACGTGAACTACCCCATCTCAGCCGCCGCCGGACAGAGATCGGCCAACACACAACCGCCACAATCCGGCTTGCGGGCCTTACACACCGCCCGTCCATGATAAATCAGACGAATTGACCAATTTTCCCAATCCGCCTTGGGTAACAACGGCATTAACTCCCGCTCCACCTTAACCGGATTATCTTCTACTGTGAGTCCCAAACGGCGACTCAACCGTTTCACATGAGTATCCACCGTCACCCCAGCATTAATGCCAAAGCCATGAGCCAAGACCACATTAGCCGTTTTCCGAGCCACCCCCGGCAGTTGGGTTAAGGCGTCCATGGTTTGAGGAACCTGGCCGTCAAACCGTTCCATCATCATCTGACAGGCCCCACGAATGTTTTTGGCCTTATTGCGATAAAAGCCCGTCGAGCGAATTAATTGCTCCAACTCCCCTAAGTTGGCCCCAGCCAAGGCCGCCACATCGGGATAACGAGCAAACAAGGCCGGCGTCACCTTGTTCACTCGTTCATCGGTACATTGGGCCGAGAGAATCGTCGCCACCAACAACTGAACCGGACTCTCATAGGTGAGGCTACAGGTCGCATCCGGATAGAGCCGCGTCAAACGGTTCAACACCTCTGACGCCTGTTGTTGCTTCCAGGATTGTTGCGATGGAGATGTCCCAGCCATAGAAATCGATGCAGGTTGCCCTTAACGGCTCAATTGTTGAACCCAGTCTAACTGGCTCGTGTCGCGAACAATCAGGAAAATGCCTAACCCCAGCAATAATAATAGCCCTGACTGCATTACCCCATCTTGAATATGGACGGGAACCGGTTTGCCCCGGACTCCTTCCACCAGCAGAAACGCCAATTGGCCCCCATCCAGAGCGGGTAGGGGCAAGATATTGATAATGGCTAAGTTGACACTAATCACCGCCGCAAAAAAGAGGAGATTCATGGCATCTCGGGCCGCAAAATCCGCCCCCTGAGCCACAATCCCCACCGGACCCGCAATTTGTCCAGCGGTATTCTCGAAGTTGGTAATGAGCTGATAGAAGCCTTTAACCGTATTCAGGAAAATCACCTGAAACTGGCCAGCGGCAATGCCTAATACCTCCAAGGGATTACTCACCTGACGATACACCCGTTCTCCATTGGGGGCTAGTTGTACGCCAATACGTCCCTTACCATCATTGCCCCGTTCTGGGGTTACGGTCAGGGAGAGTTGGCTCTCATTGCGCTGCACCGTCAGGGGAATCGGGGTGTCGGGATTGGCTTCAATGGTGTCTTTGAGATCGAAAATTCCCGGTTCTCCAGCGTCCAGGGGAGTTCCATCCACCGCCAGAATGATATCCAGGTCTTGTAGGCCAGCCCGAGCGGCAGGACTCTCAACGGACATGACTTGAGGGACGACGACCCCCGGTTCCGCATTAAACCCCGTGGGAATCCCCGTCGAGCCAATTTGGAACACCAGGACTAGATAAGCAAAAATTAGATTGGCGATGACTCCAGCACTGATAACGATCGCCCGATCGAGAACCGGGCGATTGCGCAGTAAGTCCGGGTCATCCTCGGGAATGGGACTGTCGGGATCATCATCAGGGAAGCCGACGAACCCTCCTAGGGGGAAGGCGCGGATGGCATATTCCGTTTCCGGTCCTTGGTATTTGAGCAAAATCGGCCCAAAGCCAATGGAAAAGCGGTTGACATGGATGCCTTGCCAGCGAGCCGCGAGGAAGTGACCTAGCTCGTGAACGGCGATAAGAATGGCGATAACTGCGATCGCTGCCAGAACAAACATGACGTTGGTATTAAACAATAAACAGGCCTAGTTACCCATCTTAAACCGTTTTGCGGTGGAGTCGGGCTGATCTGGAGAACCCAACACCAACGGGTAGCCCCAGACGAGTTGCCCAAGGCCCACCTCCGCACCGCCATGGGGTCAACCTGTATTGCGCATTCCAGCGGCAATCCCATTGAGTGTCAATAAGGCCCCTCGTAGTAACTCCCCTTTACTGTAGCGGGAGTGAATCACCCCTGGAGTGGCACTCTTACCATGTTGACGCAGCCGTTTGAGCAAGGACACCTGCAACAAACCCAGAGGAATAATGGTGGAGTTGCGCAACTGCACTGAGCGGCGTAAGCCGGGATCTCCGTCGAGGAGATAGGTATGGCCCGTAATCTGGAGAATCAGCTCCCGAGAGCGATGATACTCCTCGGTAATGCGATCGAGAATCACCGCAAAGCGATCGCGATCCTCGGGATGGCTCAACTCCCGTACATAATGCTCCGCAATTTGTAAATCCACTTTGGCCAAGGTCATCTCCACTTTCGAGATGGCCATTTTGAAGAAGGGCCATTTCATGTAGAAATAGCGCAACAGTTTCAGGTGTTCCTCCGGTTTTTCCTGTAAAAAGTCATTGAGAGCCGTTCCCACTCCATACCAGGCCGGCAGTAAAAAGCGGCTTTGGGTCCAACTAAAGACCCAAGGAATGGCCCGTAAACTGCCGATATCCTTCTTCCCTTGACGACGGCGGGAGGGCCGGGAGGAAATTTGCAGTTGACTGATCTCCTCAATGGGGGTCACCTGCATAAAGAAGTCGATAAAGTCCGGCTCTTCATAGACGAGGGAGCGATAATGTTGACGGGATTTGTGAGCCAACTCCTCCATTGTCTCGTTCCAAGGTTCGATGTCATCAAACCCCGATCCTAAGAGACTCGATTGAATCACGGCTGACGTGACCGTTTCTAGGTGATAGAGAGCCAACTCAGGCAGGGAATACTTCGAGGCTAGCACTTCCCCTTGTTCGGTGATTTTAATACGACCATCAATGGTGCGTCCCGGCTGGGCCAAGATGGCTTCATAGGCTGGT
This sequence comes from Phormidium yuhuli AB48, assembly GCF_023983615.1. Classification (GTDB taxonomy): domain Bacteria; phylum Cyanobacteriota; class Cyanobacteriia; order Cyanobacteriales; family Geitlerinemataceae; genus Sodalinema; species Sodalinema yuhuli. Next base: position 289,802 of record NZ_CP098611.1, read on the forward strand.
CCGCCACCACGACCGACGGACCCCCCCCGTCCGTGGAAGATACGCAGTTTCACCCCATAGGGTTCGCTGACCGCTTGCAGGGCTTTTTGAGCCTTATGGATTTCCCAGTTACTGCTGAGGAAACCGGAGTCCTTGTTACTGTCGGAATAGCCCAGCATCACCTCTTGTAGGGAGGGACTCAGGGGGGTATCCGAGCTATCTTCTCGTCCATAGCCCCCGGTTAGCAGAACTTGATAGAGGGGTAACTCAAACAGGTCTTTCATCACCGAGGGGGCCCGTTTTAAGTCCTCCACGGTTTCAAAAAGGGGCACGACTTGCAGGGTTCCGGTTCCGGTGGCTGGGTCGTAGAGACCCGCCTCTTTAGCCAGTAGCAACACTTCTAGGAGGTCGCTGGCTTGGCGACTCATGCTGATGATATAGGTCTGACAGAGTTCCGTGCCGAACTCCTGTTGCAGCAGGCGTACAATGCGGAAGGTTTCGATGGTTTCTTTGGTGATGGGGGAGAAGGGTAACTCCGTGGGAACCAAGGGCCGGCGAGTTTGCAGTTCCTGGGTTAGCCACTCCACCCGTTCGGCTTCCGTGAGTTCGCTATAGGGTTTAGGCAGAATTTGCAGATAGTCCGTCAGTTCATTGAGAGCCTCCTCATGGCGGGAGGATTCCTGGCGAATATCTAAATGGGCCAAGTTGAAGCCATAGATTTCGACCTGACAGATGAGGGTATCCAATTCACTGCATTGCAGGCCCGTTTCAAAGAGATTGCGTTGAATCAGTTGCAATTCTGCCAGAAATTCTGAGCCGGAGCGGTAGACCGGGAGACTTTTCACCTCGCGGATTTGCTGGCGCCAGTCTTCGGAATGGTAGAGACTGAGGTTGCGATCGCGGGTATTTTCCAGCCGCTGCTGCACATAGGCCAATTTTAGGCGGTAGGGTTCTTGGCGATAGCGAATGGCCAGCCGGTCATACACTTCACTCATTTGTAGCCGATCCTGTTCGACGGATTCGAGCAGTTCCGGGAGCACATCACTCCAATGCAGGGACAGGCTCAGAGATTCACTGAGACTATCAACGGCATGAATATACTTTTCTAAGACCAAATTCCGCTGGTAACAGGCGGTTTGCCAGGTCACACGGGGAGTCACCGAGGGGTTCCCATCGCGATCGGACCCCACCCAGGAGCCAAATTTACAGAAGTTATAACTAGGCGGGTCAATGTGGGGAAACGAGACTTTGAGGGTCCGTTGCAGCCGCTGGTACAGTTGGGGCAAGGTGTCGAAGAGCACTTCGGTAAAGTAGTGCAGGGTGTATTCCACCTCATCGAGAACGGTCGGCTTGAATTGATGTAATTCATCGGTACGCCACCAGAGGCGGATTTCCTCCATGAGTTGTTCTTGTAAGGCTTCCGCTTCCAAGGAGGAGGTGCGGCCCATTGAATGGAGGCCATCTTCGACCCGGTCAAGTTGGCGTAACACCCGGGCAATCCGACGCTGTTTGCCCCGAATGGTGCGGCGTACAATCTCCGTGGGGTGCGCGGTGAACACGAGACGAATATCGAGTTGATCGAGGAGTTTCTGGATCAGATTGGGGGGAACATTCAGTTGTCGCAGTTGGGGGAACAGGGAGCCAAAGGTCCCCCGTTCTGGAGTTTGTACTGAGCCTGTGGTTAGCTCGGAAAACTCTTCACTGGGGGATTCGACCCGTGAGATGGATTCTTCGGTGAAGGTTAAATTATTGCTGACATTCGCCTTTTGCTGATCCCGTTGTTCATAGTGTTGTTCGACGATGTTAATCAGCTGGAAGTATAGGGCAAACCCTCGGGCCGCACGAATGGCATCGTTGAGGTCAAGTTGTTCGATTTTGCGAACAACGGGAGAATCTTTGAGATTCGGGGCTTGTCCACCTTCGGCTTGCATGGGGTTGAGTTCATGTAGGAGGTCAACCATTTGTTGACCGCACTCCTGACGTAGTACGGATTCCCACAAATCCTCAACGACTTTGAGACGGTGACGCAGCCGAACGTCTGAAGTGGAGGAGACGTTGAATGGGCGATCGGTTCTCTCAAGTGTTGGACTCATTATGATATTCGGATTAGGCGGCTTGCCAATGTTGGGGCAGGTTTCCTGGTGTTTGCCCGCTGCGATGCACACTCACGCCCCAAGCAAGTAACGCCGGCCAGCAAGGGTGTAACCGAACGTCTTAGAGACTGATGAATTGAGCAGAACGGGCAAACTGGCGACTGGTTGACAGAAAACAATTTATTTTGTCAACAAATCGTTAGTTTTTGTTGTAGTCTGCGTGACAGACATTAGGTGGATTGAGCCTTCTGCGACTCAGACTCGTCATGGGGGACATTGAGAATCGGGAGGCGATCGCCTCGAAATAACTCCTCACTGGCTTCTCCAAGGGCAATAGTGGACTCAAACAGAGTCTGAGCGCCCCAGAGTCCAGCCAGGACCGGAGCCGTTGCAACTCCAACCAAAAGGCGGGTCAGGGTTAACCCCGAGGCTGTGCCCCCTGGGCGATGACCTGAGTTATTATAGGATTCCATGAGACTAGCCCTCCTGAAAATTACATCGGTCAGTGTGCCAAAATGTGATCAGTTGCTGATCTTTCTCTTTCGTACTGCAAGTAGAGCCAAAACTCAATCTCTCGATCGGTTGGGTGGGTCTTGGATTTGTAGGTGGGTTCTCTTGGGTCTAGGGTACGTTAACGGGGAGTGAATCCGCAGTTTAAACGATCGCACAGCAGTCAAGGTAGGACGTGATTGGTGGTACTGAACACAGACAAAGCCCCCCACGCGGGGACGACCATTGACCTAACTTCCTGGGCCAAGGAGGCACTGGGAATTCCGGGTGTCTCGATGGCGGTCGCCGTCCGCGATCGGGATTTGCAGGTCTGGTGTTGGGGGGAACATTGCCCTGATGCCCCTCAGGTGATGGCACGGCTCTCCCAGGCGATTCATCAGGATTGTCCCCTCCCTGACTCTGCGCCCCCGATTGAGCGCGTTTGTCTCTATGGTCGTTCGATGGAGGCTCCCCCCGGGGATACGCCACCGTTTGAGACTCCCGATTGGACGGTTCGCTTTACAGTGGACTCACTTCACTCCTCAACTCAAAAGGGAAGAGACCGCCCCAGCCAGAATATGGCCGAGGAAGAAGCCCCTCCCACGTCTAGGAAGAAGCGGGATAAGAAAACCATCATTGAGAGCGTTGAGAGCGCCTTACAGGATATCTCAACAGATGTTTGGATTTCCGTAAAGCGCATTGAGCGCCAAGGTGGTGGCCGTCGCCTCTGGATTGCCTGTGAGTCAGCCTATGCTCCGGATGCGGCCCTATTAGCCCAGCCTATCGCTCGCCGTTTACGGGACCTGAATTTACGGGGGTTCCGGGATGCGGTTCTCCTGGGACAAGTGAGTGGGGAATCACGACCAGAATGGACCTTGCGGGTGGATTTAACCCCGAGCGATCGCACCATTGAGGCCTGGGCCCGTTGGGGAGATGTCGCCGCCATTACCTTACGTCTCAATAACACGGTAGCCCCCCTTGACTTACAACTATCGGCAGTTCTCAAGGATTCTACCCTCCATTTGGTCTGTAGTCCCCTCCATTACGGTCAGTTGACCCTTGAGAACTTCCCCAGTCGCGAGATGGTGATGGAGAAACTCTCTCCGGTGCTTCAATCCTTAGCGCCAAGGGGCATTCTGGGCGCAACCATCTATGCGGTGGATATTCCCTATGAGGCGAGTTTTCCCCAGCCCAAAACCCCGGTCTGGGTGGCTTGGGAAGATTTGCCAGCTCGCCAACGGCCGGATCTAGTCCCTTCAGCTCTGGAACTGGCTCGGGGCGGTAGTCTCTCGGCCCTGACGTTTATCCTGGAACGGCTGCTAAATACCTCGTTATCGGAAAAACTAGCAACGGGAGGGATTCGCATCCAAATTCGCCGCAAGGGAACCCTCCTCCATATCATGAGTGAAGGACTAACCTGCCCAGTCCAAACGGAAATTTCTCCGAAGATTGTCAAGTTTTTAGATCAGTTGGAACTGAGCAATCTCTCAGGGGTGCGTATCTATGGTCGCCGCAGTGGTCAGCGGAAACCCCGTTGGCATTATGGGGTGGACTTTGCCCCGGCTCCGGAACAGACCCCAGGGGTTCCGGAGTTTCAGTCTTTAGATAGCCCCCCCCTAGATTTGGGGAATGACCCAGGGTTGGCAACATCAGAGGAGGGAGGCTCGGCCGTCGTGGCTCAGGGCAGTCCGTCTCTGACGGTCTCAGATTGGCTTTGTCGCACCAGTCTCTTCCGTCCTCGGGCGTCGCTCCCCCAATCGACGACCACCGATCTACCCCAGCGGGCCCAGGTCGCGGTGCCGACTTTGGTAGTTTGGGGTCTGTTGGGCCTGCTGCTGACGGTGCAGGTGGATTGGTTGGCCAGTGAGGCGCTGCAACGTCGCCAGAGGGCGATCGCCCCTCCCCCTTCCTTGGAGATTGAGCCCCCGCAGGAGGATATGGCGTTTGAGTATGATATCCATCTCCCGGAGCTGTCGGAGGCGGAGGAGTTGCCCGAGGAGGCGTTCGATCGCACGGGTTTTACGGCTGCTCCAAATCAGCCCCAGGTGGTGGCGGCCCGAGGGGGGGAAGTCCGCCTGATTCGTGAGCCAGAGATTGAGTTCGCTAGTTTTAATAGTGAACAGATGGACCGGCAACTAGCGTTGTATCGCGAGTATGTGGAGGAGGGAGGAGTCCCCGATATCTTGGTAGTGGGGAGTTCTCGGGCCCTGCGTGGGATTCATCCAACGGTACTCCAGGAACAGTTGCAGCGGGAAGGCTATCCTCCGTTACGGGTGTTTAATTTAGGCATCAACGGGGCCACAGCTCAGGTGGTGAATCTCTTGTTACGGGAGATTATTCCCCCAGACCGTTTACCGCAAACTATTATTTGGGCAGATGGGGCCCGGGCGTTTAATAGTGGTCGTGAGGATCTAACCTATGAGGCAATTGTGCGATCGCCAGGGTATCAGCAGATTCAACGGGGTTTCCGTCCGATTGAGTCCTCCTTGGATCTATCCCCTCAAGCGGGGGAGCGATCGCTGTTTGAGCGGGTGCGCGATCGCTATCAAGCTCTCGATGAGCGGCTACAAGAGTTGGTGGCCCATTATTCGGCAGCCTATCCCCAACGGGATGAGCTAAAAACCTGGGTGAGTGAGGTGCTAGGCGATCGTCCCCGTCCTGAGCCACCAGAGACCCCAGAGACGGCTCGTTTACCGGCCAATGACCCCCTACTCCATGACAATGGCTTTCTCGCCTTTCCTCAGCGGTTTAATCTTCAGGAGTATTATCAACATCACTCCCAAGTCTCAGGGGCCCATGATGCGGACTATGCCAATTTTCAGTTACAAGGCTTACAGGCGATCGCCCTACGCTCCATCCTAGAGTTTAGCCAATTGCAAGATATCAATCTCATCTTCGTCAATTTACCCCTCACCGATGATTATTTAGATCCGGTGCGTCTCCAGCATGAGGAGGTCTTTGTTCAATTTCTGTTAGATCTCTCCCAACAGTATGAGTTTGTCTTCCGCAATTTTGCTCAACTGTGGGTTGAGCAACATGACTACTTTTCCGATCCCAGTCACCTCAACCGTTATGGTGCCGTAGCCGTCTCCCAACGATTGGCCAAAAGTCCCACCATTAACTGGACTCCCTAATCCATCCCCTGCGCTTTCGTGTGTCACGCCTCCTCATAATGTCTAGATTAATTGCCCGTTTTGCCCGCGCCTCTGAGATGGCTTATCTCTTCCTATTTCTGGCAATGGCGTTGGGCTCCGGCTCAATAGCTCAGGCCGGCCTGTCTCAGGACCGCAGTCTGAGTCAAACCTCCTCCCAACCCAAGACCTCGCTGAAACAGGGAGAGAGCAAACCTAGCTCCGACCCCCCCCCAGGGAACGCGACAACCTCAGCGAGTCATTCCCAAGACGATAGCGAGAAACCCTCCTTTGCCGACCTGGTTGCTGATACCACCCGCCTTGAGGGCCTGTTTCCCCTCTATCACAATGTTGAGGAAGGGGAGTTATTCTTAGAACTTCATCCCGATCAACTGAATCGCCTCCATTTGCTCGTTATGAGCCTATCTCAAGGGGTGGGAAGTGTCTTTTTAGAAGGATTTCCCCTTGAAGATTTCCCAATTGTGTTCCAGAAACGAAATCAACGAATTTTAGTAACCGTTCCCAATACCCATTTTCGGACTCAAGGGAATGACCCGCAACGGGCTGGGGTAGAACGAGGATTTAGTGATTCGGTGTTAGCGTCTTTAGAAATTAAAGCAACCCATCCTGAACGCGGCAGTTACTTACTCGATATCCGGCCACTTCTGCTGACCCAAGACTTACCCGACCTCAACCCGGTTATGTCCATTTTATCTTTTGCGGGACAGGAGAATCGCTCTTATATTTCAGAGGTTAAAAACTTTCCAGAAAATATTGAAATTGAGGCTAAATTAGCTTTTTCTGGGAGCGGCTCTACTCTATCGAGAATCTTTTTGCCGACACTTCCCGATGGTCGTGCTTTCTCCTTAGGGGTGCGCTATAGTCTCTCACGACTCCCTGAACTGTCAACGTATCGCCCGCGCCTAGCGGATAACCGCATTGGTTATTTTATTACAGCGTATCAAAATCTCTCCAATTTTAGTCAATCCGACCCCTTCGTGCGTTACATTCAGCGTTGGCATTTAGAAAAACAAGACCCAACCGCTGCGTTATCACCTCCCGTTGAACCGTTAGTCTTTTGGATCGAAAATACCGTCCCTCATGAATATCGGGAGACCATTCGTGAGGGAGTATTAATGTGGAATCAAGCCTTTGAACAGGCGGGATATCTAAACGCAATTGAAGTCCGACAAATGCCCGATGATGCAGACTGGGACCCGGCGGATATTCGCTACAACACCATCCGCTGGTTCCAGGCCTTTGACTCCGGAATAGCCGGGATGGGACCCTCTCGGGTGAATCCCTTGACGGGGCAAATTCTCGATTCGGATGTCTTAATCAATGCCGATGTGATTCGCATGTTGACGCGGGAGACGGATAGTTTATTGAGCCAATCTCGCTCGGGGTGGTCTCCGGAGGCGGAACGCATGTTGGTGGATTTACCCGGCTGTTCCCAAACGAGTTGTATCACCGAAACGATCGCCGCTGAAGCGGCTGGGGTGGAGGGGGCTGAGGAGGATGCCCAGAGGCTGTTGCAGGAGTTGCGATCGCGCTCTAATTTTCCCTTGAATCATGGGCCCCGTTTAAGTTGCACTTGTGCCGCTTGTACTCAGGCGTTTCAAGAAGGGTTGACGGCCGTATCAGTCTTGGGGAATTTGCCCCCGGGTCATGAAACGGTGCAAACCTATATCCATCAGTATTTGCGCTATTTGGTCGCCCATGAAGTGGGTCATGTCCTGGGCTTACGTCATAATTTTAAGGGGAGTACCCTGCGCCGGCCTGAGGAGCTTCATGATCGAGAGTTGACTCGTCGGGAAGGGTTAACCAGTTCCGTCATGGATTATATGCCACCGAACCTGGCAGCGTCCGGGGAGACCCAAGGGGACTTTTTCCCTACGGGACTCGGCCCCTATGATGAATGGGCCATCACCTATGGCTACAGTGATTTTAGTCATTTACCCCCTCAGGAAGAACGACGACGCTTAGAGGCGATCGCCAGCCGCTCGACGGAGCCAGAATTGAGTTATGGAACGGATGAAGATCTCTGGGCGGAAGTTGGCCCTGAGATTAACTGGTTTGACCTCAGCAGTGATACGATTGAGCATTCCCAGTTGCAGATGCAGTTGGGACGGGAAATCTTTGAGCGACTTGAGCAACAGCTCCCCCGTGCCGGAGACCCCCCCGAACGTCTGCGGACTCAGTTTAATGTGGCTCTGTTTTACTATTTCCGCCAAAGCCGGGCCTTACTCAAGCATATTGGCGGCCAGTCCTTCAATCGTCACCAGTCCCCGGAGGTGACCCCCTTTGAGACGCTGTCGTTGGAGCAAAAGGAACGGAGTTTAGCCCTACTCGAGCAGTACATTTTTGCCGAGGATGCCTTCAATTTTTCCCCCCGGTTGTTAAATAGCTTAGCGCCCTCTCGTTGGTTCCACTGGGGAAGTTCCCCGAATTTTCAACGGGTGGATTATCCCATCCATGAGCAAATTTTAAGCTTGCAGGGGGGAATTTTGCGATCGCTCTTGGCCCCAGAACGGTTGCGTCGTTTGCGAGATTTGGAGATGCGAACCGCTCCAGAAGAAACCTTGCAAGTTCCGGATTTACTGGGACGGGTATATCGCGGGGTTTGGTCAGAAGTGTTAGAGAGCCGACGGGTGGCCACCAATATCTCTAGTCTACGGCGGGGACTGCAACGACAACATTTGCAGTTATCGTTGGACATGGCCAGCGGACGGGTTCATGGGACGGAAGATTCCCGCACCCTGGCGCGATATTATCTGGGTCAGTTGGAGGAGGCGTTAACGGCGGCGTTACGACGAGAGGGAGATTTAGACACCTACACCCGGGCCCATTTACGGGACAGTCGGATGCGGATTCGCGAAGCAATGGGGGATAATTGACAGGGTTAATGATGCGTTTGGGAGTGATACGATCATGTTGAGACATCAAGGCTCTCTCGTGAGCCAGGCACTGCTTCTGTTGGGCCTTGTTTTTGTCCTGGGGACTCCCAGCCCGGCCCAGAGTCCCCGGCGTAGTTGCACTCAGATGGGGGGTGAGCCGGGGAACTGTCCTCGGCGCGATCGCCCCCAGACGTCGTTTTCGGAGGAGGAAAGTCGGGGTATTGATGAGCGGGGCTTTTCTGATAGTTTCTTGAGTGACGCTTTAGAGGGAGTTGCCGATCCGCTCAATGGCGGCGCAGGAATTACCGATGTGGGTGGATTGGAGGGAGAGCAAGTTCAGAACCTCAATCCAGTTGATCGGGGTCTAACAGACCCCACCGGTGTATTTATCCCTGTGCCCTCACTTCCTTAAAGGAGCTGAGGGAGGTAGAGAGGTAGGAAAAAGGCTAAAAATGGGTCGCCTGGGATTCGAACCCAGAACTAGTCGGTTAAAAGCCGAATACTCTGCCGTTGAGTTAGCGACCCAGTCAAGGGGGCGTTCTTTTCGCGCCTTAACTACTATAACACAGCTATCTAAAAGCGCAAGGGACCCACAGAAATTTTTTTGAACCACCTGTTACGGAGGGTTAATCGAGATGAACATCTAGGCGAACCAACATTTCCAGACTGGAGCGAGGATGGACATGGATCAGGCGATCGCCCGTATTCAGGGCGTTGCGCGGTGCTGTCCAGGGTTCAAGACAGTAGTAGTCTTTCCCGTGGACGGCCCAAAACACAAGGGTAGAGAACGGGGTGCTATATTCCAGATTGAGGGTGACTCCCTCCTTACAATCATAAACACTTGCACTCTGGCTTTGGAGTTGGGTGAAGGCCACATCAATCTCCTTGCGCTCAAAGTTGAACTCATTATCAAAGTCATGTAGCGTTCCATCGAGTTGGTCCCAATATTGATGTGAGGGGAGATGAAATCGCAATTGGGACTTATCAGAGGCCTGGAAGTAGGGATGCAGTCCTGAGGAAAAGGGAAGAATCGTCTCCTCACTGGGATTGCTGTAGCGTTGGACGATTTCTAGAGTATGTCCCCGCAGTCGGTAAGTAAAGGAGAGATGGAAATCAAAGGGATAGACAGCGAGAGTTTCCTCGTTGCTGGTCAGTTCCAGGGTCAAACTGGCACTTTTGTCCGTACTGGATTCGCTAACCGTCCAGGGTAAGTCCCGTGCGAAGCCATGCTGTTTGAGGCGGTAGGAAGTTCCCTGGTGAGTATAGGTGTTATTGGGGAGATTGCCGCAGATGGGAAAGAGGATGGGAATTCCACCCCGGACACTGAGTTCAGGATTCGCGAAACGTTCCGCGTCAAAATAGAGCAGGTCGCGATCGCCAACTCGCCAGCGCGTCACTAGGCCACCCCGTTCCGGGACGAGTTCAAGCTGAGCCTGGGCCGAGTCGTCGGACAGGATATAGGTCGGATAGAGTTTCGTTTCAGTAGCGATCGCGTACATGGGTAGTTATCTGGCCCCTCTCAACACCCCTCATGGGGAGCAACATGGTTAATGGTAACGAATTCTGGCTCTATCCTACGACAGTTGGAGCGATTCGGGAACAGAAGCCGGCAGAGAATGCGGGCCAGCCAAGGTTATGTCAGAGTGAGTCGGGGTCAACCCCCAGTTCTCGGAGTTTTGCGATGAGTTTGGCATTAGCTTGACGTTCAGTTTCCGCTCGTTGAAACTCCACCTCCGCTCGTTGACGTTCAGTTTCCGCTCGTTGAAACTCCACCTCCGCTCGTTGACGTTCAGTTTCCGCCCGTTGAAACTCCACCTCCGCTCGTTGACGTTCAGTTTCCGCCCGTTGAAACTCCGCCTCGGCCGCCTCCTCAGGAGTGGGAACCAGCGTCCCCTCAGGAGTAAAGAAACGCAAACGGTCCTGATGAATCCCCAGATACAGTTCCAATTGCTCACTCCATAACCATCCCTGAGCATTCGCCTCCAAGGGATGATACCGCCCATCGATTATATGGAAGCCTTGAAACTCCAAGCTGTGGGGGTCAAACCAGAAATAGTCGGGAGTTCTGAAGGTATCCTGATAAATCCCTTTCTTGAGTTCTCGGTCAGTTTTCGCCGTGCTGTCCGAGAGCAGCTCAATAATAATATCGGGATACTTGCCCTCTTCGTGCCACACCACCCAACTTTTCCGGGGTTGGTTCGTGGTTCCACGCACCACAAAGAAATCGGGGCCTCGGAACAACTCCGATTTCAGTTGACGGGGACTATAGTAAATGGTTAAGTTCCCGGCACAGAAATAGTCCTGACGGTCTTTCCAGAGCCAGTTGAGACAGGATATCAGCAGCAGAATCTGTTGGAGATGCAGGGAACTTTCCAAGGGAGGTTCATCACTAGGGAGGTCACTGGGGGGAACCTCAATCTCATCGATTTCCTCCTTGGAGAGGGTTTCTGAGACCGGTTCTGGGAGCATCTGGGCAGGATGAGAAGCCGACATAAGGCTAAGGCTTGCGGGTCTAAACTAACCTCAGTTTAACAACTTAGTTCAAGTCTTCTAGCACCACCTCATCATAAATCTCACTCATCGCCATCTCGAAGTTCACAGACGTGAGGGGAACCCAATCCCCCCCTGTGAAGTGTTGGGGCCGCCAAAGTCCCGAGTCATCTCGATGATACAGGTCTACCTCAGCTCGGTCTTGGCGGACGAGAAGATAGTCCTGCAAACTGGCTAAGGTTTGATAGTTGAGGCGTTTTTCCCGGCGGTCTAGCTTTTCAGTGGAGGGAGACAGGACCTCGACAATCAGACAAGGACGAGTTTTATAGTACCGCTGCTGGTCTTGGGGGTCGCAGGTGACCATCACATCGGGGTAGTAGAAAATATCTGAGCGATTCACCCCATCTTGAATCTGGACTTTCATGTCGGCGATGAAGGTTTTGCAGCCACTCCCTCGCAGATGGGACAGTAACGCTGCATAAAGATTGCCAGCGATGCGATTATGTTCCTCGCTTCCACCCGTCATGGCGAAAATCTCACCGTTGAGATATTCATGGCGGATGGGACTGTGTTGTTCGCCTTGGAGATAGTCGGAGATGGAGAGGAAGGCGGGGGCTGTCGTCATGGCGGGTGACCTCAGGGGTATGGATGCCGAGGGGACGGCTTTATGATGAAGCCGTCGGGGTCTGTGAACTAGACTAGAGATGTGTTTTGGAAGTTTTCAACCCTCATGTCTGTCTATCTTACCCTCCGCGATCGCCAACCCTATTACAGCCTCTTGGCAGACTATGAACCGGGTCAACGGGCTATGTCGGCGTTGGATGCCCATAATGGCAATGTGGAAACGACGGTCGAAGACCTTTGGAGTCAAACTCAGGGGCCGCCGGAGTTCAGCCGAGGTCGTAAATTATGGGATACCCTGATTAAGGTCTTGCGAGAAGAACTCTGTGGCGATGAGGGACTTCAGGCTCAATTTCAAAAATACACCAGAAATCCTGGCAGTGCGCCTTTGTTAACGGGTTTAATTGTCTCCCTCACAACAGCGGCGGGCCTCCCCATTGACCCGGCGATTTCTACTGTTGTGATTCTCTATATTCTCAAGATTGGTCTAAACGTATTTTGTGAGTACACCGCATCATCGTGACTCGCCTCCCCGCAGAACTTGGCGAAATGCTAGGACAGCTTCTAGGGGATTCGGGGAGGCGACCTGTTGCATGAGTTGGGAGATGGGCAAGTCAGGAAGTTGTGGGCTGTTGTCCCGTTGACAATACCCTGATTCTGCTAAACCATAAATGGCCAATTGACCCCCTTGCCAAAACCAAACTTCAGGAACCCCTAACCCTTCATAAATGGCGAGACTATTGAGTCCACCGGAGGTAATGACTACCTCGATCGCCAAATCAGGGTAGGGTTTTTCCTCATAAAAACAATAACACTCATCAGCCTCAATCCCTCGGGCCTTGGCTTCTCGGCGAAAGGTGGTTGACCCCAATCCCCAGAAAGGAATTCGCATTTCTTCAAGATAGACCTCCAAGAGTCGCCCTAGGTTTCGCTTGATGAGTTCATGATCGCGACTGGGAGACACAAGTTGTAATTGACCCTCTAGGTATTTTAAGCGCAGGTTAGGAAAGTCATCACCGAGTAATTGCAGGAATTGCTCATATTTTTGCCAGCTTACGCCTTCTAGAAGAAGCTGCTGAGGAAGGTTGGACTGTCTCTGGGTGAACATGGTTTAAGGGCACGCATCAGGTCGTACTGCGTTGGAACTGAGCTAGAACGGGTTTAGAGGACATTTTTATACTTAGTCCGGACCCGTTCATAGATGTCGTCCATGGTTTCTAAGAAGGAGCGATCGCCATCCCAAAATTCTGGATTATCTCCCTGTTTCTTAACCACAATTCCCGAGACGGATGCACCCCCTCGACTGGGAGGAGCCTCGGGAATTCGCTTAGACCCGAGCCAAAATTCTTTTAAACTAAGGGAATCAGGAACAGCTTGGCTCTCAGGAACGGTATAATAACTCGCCACCGGTTCCGGTTCAATCCTGTCCTCCACTAAGCCACTGGCTAAGGCCTTCCCCAAGGGAGTTTTCTTAAGTTCCTTCTGCAAGGCTTCCCGGCTTAAGCCTCGCAGTTCAAAAAGTAAAAATGGGTCGTGGTCAAGTTCCTCGGCTAAGCGATAACAGACCCCAGCAATATGTTTACAGGGATTTGACCAATCAGGACAGGTACAATCGGTTTGGAAGTCCCGGGAACTGCGGGGAAGAAAATTATATCCTGCTTCCTCAAAGCAGTCCTCGATGTTTTCTGGGATTTCATTCAAGAGTAACCGAGAAACAAAACCGGCGTTGGTTGAGAGTTTCTGGATGATTTTTGTCCAGTCTTTTTTGGGAATCGGGGCAATCTTAACCTCTGTTTTATAGAGAGGTTCCTTATACACTCCAAAATAAGGGTTGACAGACCCCCGAACGCGAGCGAGAATTTCGCCTTTGTTTTTCTCGAAGTTAATAATCTTCCGAGAATTGGCATAGGAGCGACCTCGTTTTAACCGGTTGGGGTCACAGAACGATTCCAGCGCCTGAATAAATTTTTGTCCCCACCAAGTTTTGCTTTGTTGAGCCATTGTGATGTCCTCTAAGTGAATACTGGAATAACCTGTTGCTCCTGTTTCCTAATTTCTACAACACGGCATTTCGATTCAGGGCAATTAGGTCTTTGAAGGTGTCGTTGTCTAATTCCGTGAGCCAGGACTCATCCGCCCCCACAACGGATTCGGCTAACTTCTGTTTATCCTCAATCATTTGGTCGATGCGTTCCTCTAATGAGCCGAGGGTCACAAATTTATGGACAAAGACATTTTTCTCTTGACCAATCCGAAAGGCGCGGTCGGTAGCTTGGTTTTCTACGGCGGGGTTCCACCAGCGGTCAAAGTGAAACACATGATTGGCTTTGGTTAGGGTGATTCCCACCCCCCCCGCTTTTAACGAGAGAATGAAAATCGAGGGAGGCGTCTCGGGATTTTGGAACTCTTGAATCATGCGATCGCGCCCCTGGCGACTGGTAGCCCCATGGATATAATAGGTGGGATAGCGACAGTGATGACGCAAATACTGTTCCATGGCATCACCAATCTCACCAAACTGGGTAAAAATCAGTAAACTCTCCCCTTCAGCAATCACTTCATCCACCATCTCAAGTAAACGAGAGAGTTTGTGCGATCGCCCCGGACTAAACTCACTCTCATCTTGCAAAAATTGCCGAGGATGATTACAAATCTGTTTGAGCCGGGTCAAGGTTGATAAAATCAATCCCTTACGTTTAATCCCCTCACTTTCCTCTAAACTAGCTTCCACCTCTTCCACAACCGCCTGATATAACGATGCCTGTTCCTTGGTCAAATTACAGTAGACTTTCTGCTCCAGTTTATCCGGCAAATCCTTAATAATCGACTTGTCCGTTTTCAGCCGGCGCAAAATAAACGGTTCCACCAACTTCCTCAAGGTCGTGGCTTGCCGCAGACTCCCATCCCGTTGAATCGGCACCTCAAACGACTTACGAAACTGATTTTGTTTCCCTAAATAACCAGGATTGAGGAAATTAAAAATCGACCATAAATCCATCAGACGGTTTTCCACCGGAGTTCCCGTCAACGCCATTCGATGTTGCGCCTTAAGCTTCAAAATGGCCTTCGTTTGAGCCGTCTTCGGATTCTTGATATTTTGGGCTTCATCTAAGACAATACGCTGCCAATTGACCCCATTAAATAGCTTGGCATCCTTGCGCACCAGGGTATAGGAGGTAATGAACACATCCACATCCGCCGCCGCCTGCTTAAACGCCTTAGGCTCCTGAACCCGATTGGCCCCATGATGCACCTGACTCCGCAGTTGGGGAGCAAATCGGTTCACTTCTTTCTGCCAATTCCCCAACACCGAGGTGGGTGCAATCAAGAGCGTCGGCTGCACTGGGGTGTTCTCTTGCCGTTCCTGAACCAACCGCGCAATCACCTGAACCGTCTTCCCTAACCCCATATCATCGGCTAAACAGCCATTGAGTCCCACTTGTTCTAGGAAACTCAACCAAGCCACCCCTCGCTTCTGATAGTCTCTCAAGGTTCCCTCAAACCCTGCTAACTCCTCCACAGGTGTCATCGAGGTTTTGTCGGTGAGTTGCTGTAACATCTGTTCTAGGGTGGCATCCCGTTCCACCTCCAAGGTCTCGTCGGCTTCAGCTTGGCGTTGAAACAACTCCATTAAGGTCATGGATTGCTCCTGTTTCCCCTGTTCATCCCAAAACTTCAGGGTTTTCTCCATTTGTGCCAAGTCCAGTTCCACCCACTCGCCACGGAACTGAATCAGGGGTTGTTTGGCCTGGACCAGTTTTTGCCATTCCTCTCGACTGATGGGTTCATCGCCAATGGCTAACTCATACTGATAACTCACCAGTTGCTCGGCGTTGAGATAGCTTTTGCCGCTATTACTGCCGGCAGATGTACTGCCACTAGAGGCTTTGAGGCGCAGTTTGGCCCGTCGCCGTCCCGAAGGTGTCCACCAGGCGGGAAGCAAGACTTTGTAGTCGGCATCTTCCAACACCCAGGCGGTTTCATGTAAAAATTCCCAGGCCTCCTGACTCGTCAGGTTCACACCAACGGGTTCTGGGGTTTCTAAGCCTTGCCAAAGTTTCGGATACATCCGCGCGGCATAGCCTAAGTTGAGTAATAAATCTGCCTCGAAGCTATCCCCTAGTTGCTGGCGAAGAACCTGTTGCTGGGAGGAATCCCCTTGCCAATAGTCGGCTAAGGCCACCCGCAGGGAGGGGTCGGCTTTGGGGGAGACTAAAAAATTGAGCGGCCAAGGGTCATCTGGGTCTTCGGGGGAGATGAGTTGAAGGTAAAGATTAAATGGCAAGCCTTGATAGCTACCCTGGATTTTGTTGCGCCAAGCTTGCCAGGTTTCATAGGTTTCTAAAAAGGCTTCCGATGGCTCAAGAGGGTCTGTGAGTTTACTGGGGGTGACACAGGGGTATAAGACGGTTTGTGAGAGCTGCTTATCCAGTTGCTGTGTGGTCTGAAAGCGACTGGCCAGCTCGGTCACCACACATTCGCTGAAATGGCGTAAGAGGGTTTGGGACTCGTGAAATTCTGGACGTTTGGGGGGAGTTGGCCAGCCCGAGGCACAGGCTAAGGGCATGGCCGGGGCATAGGTCTCGATGAGGCTTTCATAGTGGGGCGAGACAATTTCCCACCCCGCATAAATGGCAAAGGGTTTCCGTTTTTTGCGGCTTTTGGGCTGGGTAATGTGATATTTAAAACTGGGGATATATTGGTCTTTTAGAATAACGTCTCGGAAGGCTTGGCTGTAGTGATACCAAAAGAGTAAGTCGGCTCCCAGTTGAAAGTCCTCGCTGTTGTGCAGGCAGAAGAAATGGAGGTCGTTGAGGGTGGCGATCGCACTACAAACTTCTGTGGTCAGAGAGGAGGTTATTTTAGTAATGGTTTCGAGGCGGTAGCAGAGAATTTGCCAAAATTGCCACTCAAAGGCTTGCTCGGATTCCGCTTCTAAATAGGTGGCTAATTCCCAAGAAAGAAGGGGTTGCTCATCGCGCGTGGGGAGTAAAAAGTATTGAGGGTTCAGGCGATAACTAATCTGGCTCGGGGCATCCCGAATGCCCAGGTCGTCATGGATAAATTCCCCCAAACCTTGAGCCGGGAGGTGGAAGGGATGAACGCCGGGGTCCTTTTGCTTATTGAGTTTGTCTTGGCATTCAATCCAGATGTAAAAGGCTCCGCGTTGAACGAAACCGTCCTTTTTTTCAGGAATCCAGGTGCCATGTAAGACCTGTGTCATGTCAACCCCTCTGAACTCATCGCGATCGCCCGCCCAGATGTCTTGCGGTCGTTGAGCCGATTGTACTATAGCGAGGGAAACTTGAGAGGGTCTGTCATGTGTTCTCTACTGCCTAGGATTAAGTTGGCTATAATCGTGGGACTCCTATCCCGTGCGTTGCAAGGCGCATTCGTTAATGGCTAAACTTTATTCCGCTTGGACAGCGGTTCTGCTCAGTTTAACCCTAGGGGCCTGTAATCCTCAAACAGCCCAAACCGCTGATCAAACCAGCGCCTCCTCCCCCAGCTCAGAAGCCGTCACAGACCCCAGTGAAAGCGCCTCTCCCGCGCCATTACAACCTAAAGTAGAGTTGGGAACCGTTCAACGTTTAGAGATGGGCGATCGCGCCTGCTTTGTCGAAGTCCTCGGGGCGGGGGGTCACCTTAGCCAGCAATTCGCTGAGTTCGAGGTTTGCTATGACAGTGCTTTAGTTGGACAACCCGCACGCCTGTTCTACCAACCCAAAGGGATTCCAGCGGCCTCCTGTCAAGGAGATCCCGAATGCCGCGATCTCGAAATGGTGTTACTCATCGTGGCCGCTGAGTTGACAGAAACCCCAACCACCACAGCACAAGCCCCCGCCATACCTCCCACAGCTCCTAAACCGGTGGCTCAAGCCCCTGTTTCTACACCAGCCCCTACCTCAGTTCCTCGCTCTCCTGCCCCCAGGGGAGACTATATGGGCATCGCCGCCACCGGCGAGGAGGTGTATTATAACGGTGTTAATTTCCAATGTGGCGACCTCCCCCCTAGCGATCGCTGCTGGACTCGTCCCAATGTTAGCTATACCATTGGCAATGACGAAGTCTTTGGTATTGTTGACTGTCAGACCATGGTACTCACCGAGGCCTGGGTTGGGTCAGAGTTAGTCGCTGAAAACCTGGCCCCCGAGTCGGAGGCCCTCAGCACCGTCATCTCTCTGGCCTGCTACGACGCATTCAACTAACCTTTCGATTCCGAGGAAACTTCTGATACTCCCTCCTCGGTATATTCATTGCCAGGCAACTCCAAACAATAGCCAGCTCCATAGACCGTCTTAATATACTTAGGATGGCGAGGATCTGGCTCTAATTTGGTGCGTAAATGGCGAATATGCACCCGAATCGTCTCAATATCATCGTTGGGATCATAGCCCCACACTTCCTTGAGGATATCGCTGGGAGACACCGTCTGTCCGTGACGTTGCAACAGACAATGGAGGAGTTCAAACTCCAGATGGGTGAGCTTAACGGTTTTATTGAACCAAATCGCCTCAAACCGCTCAGGAACCAGGGTTAATGAGCCGTAATTGAGGATTTCTGTATGCTTGGCCGCTTGGGGGATGCGATCTGTCCGTCGCAACAGGGCCCGAACCCGCGCCAGCATCTCCTCAATCTCAAAGGGTTTGGTCATGTAGTCGTCGGCGCCGGCATTAAACCCTTCGACTTTCTCCTGGGTTTGCCCCAACGCGGTGAGCATGAGGATCGGAACATCCGCTGTTCGATCATCGCGACGTAACCGCTGACAGACGGTAAACCCATCTACCCTCGGCAGCATCAAATCCAAAACAATCAGATCAGGCACTAGCTGCATTGCCAAGGCTTGAGCTTTGACACCGTCTTCAGCTTGGCTCACTTCATACCCAGCCATTTCTAGGTTGATGGCAACCAGTTCAGAAATTGCGGGGTCATCGTCAATGACGAGTATCCGGGGCATCGTTCACAACTCTTGACATTCTAGGGGCTAGTCGTATCCTTGTGTTAAAGGTTTGTAGCAAACCATTACAGAATACGAAAAACCTTTTCTGATTATACGCATTCTCTGTCAATCTCGTCATAAAAATTTAAAAAGCTTGGGAAACCTCAACCCTTGGGGGACTCAGGAGGCTCCCAGGGTAGGGTGAACCGTCTCTGGGGTTTCGATTTTGCCGCTACAAACCCGCAACACTTGGGAACTCTTGAGCCACTGAGCATCAAAGGCTCCCAGGTGGGTGGTAGAGATGAGGGTTTGGAAGCGATCTTCAATGGTTTCCAGGAGTTGATTTTGTCGTTGCAAGTCTAACTCGGCTAAAACATCGTCGAGGAGTAACACCGGGGGTTCTCCCACCACCGCCTCGATGAGTTGTAGTTCTGAGAGTTTCAAGGCTAACACCAGCGTCCGCTGTTGGCCTTGGGAACCATAGCGTCGGGCCGGGGTTTGGTTAATCGAGAGCATCACCTCATCTCGGTGGGGGCCGGTGAGGGTGGTTCCTTGGTGGCGTTCGGCGGGGTGGCGATCGCGCAGTTGGTGTAAAACGGCCTGACGCACGGCCTCGGCATCGTTGAAATCGGGGATATCTCGCACTTGGGGAGCGTAATCAACGGATAAATACTCGGTTTGGCCGCTAATCTCTTGATGCCACCGTTGGGCCAGGGGGGCAATGCGCTGGATGGCGCGCCAACGTCGTCGCATGACTCGGGCCCCCGCTGTCGCCAGTTGTATATCTAAGACAGAACGCATGGCCTCATCGCTCGCCTGGGAGCGACCACGATACTGTTTGAGTAGGGCGTTGCGGTGACGTAGAATCTGGCTATAGTCCTTGAGGAGATGGGCGTAGAGGGGTTCGAGTTGGATCACTAACCCATCGAGCCAGCGGCGGCGATCGTCTGGGGAACCGCGCACTAAGTCTAAATCGAGGCTGGAAAACTCCACCACATTGAGTAAGCCGAGGAAATCCACTTGACGACGACAGGCCTGGCGATCAACTAACACCGTGCGTCGGCCCGATCGCCGCAGGCGGATTTCTAACTCAATCTCCCCGGTGATGCGTTCCAAGTCGCCGCGAATTTGTCCCATGGCCGCCTCATTTTGCACCAACTCGCGATCGCTGCTGGCCCGTTGACTTTTCAGCGTCGATAGCAGGGCCACACTTTCCAAGAGATTGGACTTTCCCTGAGCGTTATTCCCCACCAGAATCGTTTTCGGTGCTGTCAGGTGTACCGTTTGCGCCGTATAGTTGCGGAAGGCTTGCAGATTCAGGGACTTCAAATACACGGTTAACGAGGGTGGGGGGGCCATTAGGGGAAAATCTCAGGAACCCGTTGACGTAAGGCTTCGTTCAGTTCCGGGAGGCGCGATCGCATCTCCCAATACCAGGTGACTCGTTCCCGATAATGGAGCGATAACAACCGGTGATCGCGAACCCAGTCATAGGCGTTTTGGGCCAGTTGTCGCCGCCAGGGGGTATCCGTCACCAGACGGCGGAACCTCTCCTCAAACTGCTCCAGGGTTTCGTATATTACCCCAGTTTGTCCATCCTGCACCGAGGCGGCGTAAACCGTCGGACTGGCCAACACCGCCACCCCCTGGCCGGAACATTCGATAAACTTAAGATCCGACTTCATGGAGTTGAACTCGGTGTAGTTGAGGGGAAGCAGAGCTAGATCCGCCTGACGCAGCAGTTCATGGTAGCGGTGATAGGAACAGGTGGGTTCAAAGTGCTTATGGGGAGTCTCCAGGGCCTGAAAGAACTTTTGATCGTGAACCACCTGCACTTGGACGCGATCGCCCAAGGGTTTCAGGACTCGATTTATTCTATCAACCAACGGTTGCCAATCCCGTTCTCGGTTCAAAGCACCAAAAAACACCGTCATCCGGCCATCCTGACGATACTCCCGCGCTGGGGGGAGTTCCGGGAGTTGATTGGGAAATATCTTGACATAGGGGTTGAACTGACGCAGAAACTGAGCCAGGGGTTCGGTGGAGGTTTGGATACAGTGACAACTGCGATAGGTAATAAAGTCTGTATCAATATGCTCTTGCCAGAACCGTGGATCATCATCCATTTCGACGACAATGAGATATCCGGCATCAATCAGTTGCCGTTGTTTTTGAATCGCATCGGCTTTCGTCAAACGCGATCGCTGCCAGATAAAGACCTTTTCTTCCCCCGGTAATGCCGCATCCAAGCGCACATTATAGAGTCCGGCATCGGTACGCACCCCAGGAATCGTCCGAATACAGCGATCGGGTTGATACACTCGCACCTGATCCGAGGCCATCGTCGAAATCAGCACCGTCTGCACAAACAGTCGTTTGAGTGGTTGTTCTCCTTTCCAGGCTCGCACTAAATAAGCTTCTGTCTTGCTCCGTTTTTCATAGCCGTTTAGAGGGATTTTATAGGCATCTAAAACAGGTTTTAATTGCTTTTGAAACGCCGCAGATTCCTCAGTACCATCTCCATATCGCTCCATTTCAAAGAGTTGCAAGTTGGCTGCTGTGAAGATTTTTTGGACATCGTTAACATCCAATGTATCCTGATGTTGCCCTTGCAATAGCCCAAGAATGGCTTGCCAATAGTAGGGGTTGGGAACGGCACAGATAACCTGTCCATTGGGATTTAGCCAAAGACGCAAGGTTTGTAACAATTTCACCGGTTCCGTCACTTGGGCTAAATTCAGAGAAATTAACACACAATCGATGGAACCGGGGGCGATCGCCAAATTGGCAATCTGAGACAGGGAACTCTGAAACACCTGATCGAGGCGAGATTTAGCCGTTGCCAGGTGTTCTGAATTCTCATCAATCCCCAGATAGGTTCCATGAGGGTTAATGCGTTTATACGCCTCCCCCATCTCCCCCGTCTGACACCCTATCTCAATAACCCGCATTGCATCGGGGGGAATCAGATGTAAAAGACGAGTATTCAGGGTTTCATTAGGACGTTGGCGACGGGTTCCTTGGAGGTGAATCGAGACTTGGGGATGGTTATCGAGTTTAAGGTGTTCCAACTCCCCTT
The DNA here is from genome assembly GCF_023983615.1 of Phormidium yuhuli AB48. GTDB lineage: Bacteria > Cyanobacteriota > Cyanobacteriia > Cyanobacteriales > Geitlerinemataceae > Sodalinema > Sodalinema yuhuli. Next base: position 311,521 of record NZ_CP098611.1, read on the forward strand.
GACGCTTCCGAAAAATATAGCGGCGACATCGCTGAGTTTGGGTTTCCCCACCTCGCTGATTAAAATGGTCAGCTAAGCCATCCTGACGAATCCGATAATGTAACCTCGCCTCCGGCACAGGGTAACCCACAAATCCCTTTAATGCCATGGCAATAAACAGGTCATAATCCTCAAACAAGGGCAGATTGGGGTCAAAGCCTTTCACCGCGTCAAAGGCTTTGCGGGGAAATAGGGAGTTGACGTGAATAAAGGGTGCTTTGAGGAGTTTATCGACAGACCAGGGTTGAGCCGGAATGGTAGTATTCACCTCTCCAAAGAGCACCATGGTTGGATAGAGTGGACAATATTTTTCGGGGAGCTGCTCAGCTTGATTGACTAAGGTTTCAATGTAGCCTGGCGCGAAATAATTATCAGAGTCGAGGGGTAAAATATATTTACCTTTGGATAACGAAATTGCCAAGTTGCGGGCGGCGGCAACTCCGATATGTTTAGCAGATTTGATGAAATAGAACGAAAACTGCGATCGCAACTCGTCTAAATACTCATCCGTGCCATCGGTTGAGCCATCATCAATGACGAAATGTTCGATATTAGAATACTTAGACTGTTGGACTGACTCCAACGCCTGACGAATATAGCGTTTATCGTTATAGCAGGGGGTAATGAGACTGACGAGGGGAGAAGACATGGGGGAAGAAGGCAAAAGGCAAGAGGCAAGAGGCAAGAGAGATGCCGGGACGCATCATTTGGGTTCGGGGGAGGGTCTAGGGTTGGGGTTTCCTCCGTTGTAGTTGTTGTTGTTCGACGGCTTCAAAAAGGGCTTGGAAATTTCCTTCACCGAAGCCTTGAGCTGTCATCAATTCTCCCTGAACATTAACAGAACGGCGTTCGATAAGTTCAAAGAAAAACGTCGGTTCTTTAAAAATGGGTTTGGTGAAGGTTTGCAGGAGGAGGGCGGGATAGGTGGCGTCATTCCAATCAACCAGAATTTCTGCCTCCACCAGTCGCCGCCATTCGGGTTCTTTTAGACAAAACCCCGGTTTCCGACGTAGGCCGTCATAATAGGTTCCAGGAACCTTGAGAAAGGATAGCCCTAACTGTCGCAGTTGGGGAACCCAATAGAGGATATCTGGGGTGCTGAGGGCGATATGTTGAATCCCAGCCCCGCGATTGTGGTCTAGAAATTCCTGAATTTGTGAGTTGGGGGAGGTGGGTTCGTTGATGGGAAGCTGAACGCCGCTGTCGGGATGGACTAGGACTTGGGAATGGAGAGAGGAGCGGGCGGTGGCGATGGTAAATTGCTGTTGGGGGGTAAAGCCTAAGATATCGCAGTACCACTCTACGGCGGCTTGCAGGTCTCCGTAGGGAACATTAAGCACACTATGGTCAATTCCCCCGACGGGCCCCTTCCTGGGGAATCGCCGGGCCTCTCGCTCCCCTCCTTGAATGAGGGTATGTCGCAAGGACCCCCAGGCGGCGATTTGAGCGGTGAGTTCTCCCGCTGAGGATGGGTGGGGAGGGGTTAATACCGTCACCCTGGGATGAGCGCAGATTTCCGCGAGATTTTGCACCCTTAAGGCGATGTCAGCAACCCCGGGGGGGTGTTTCTGTAAAAACTGGGCAATGGGGCTATTTGGGCGACGGGGAGCCGAGAGATGGAGCCGGAGCTGACCATTGTCGAGAACCTCCTGTTCAGAGTCAGGAGTCCTTCGGGACGATTGACATTGAAACCCCAGTCGATGAACAAACCAGTCACGCCAAATTTGGGCCTGGTCAACGTAGAAGTGAACGTGGTCAATCTGTACCATATTGTATTAGGAGACACAGTCTGCGAGATAACGGTCTAGGAGATCGCGGTGCAACGTCAGTTAGGAGCCAGGGAGATTATGGGTGAACGGGTTGCGGAATTGGCAGAACATTGGACAGGGGGGACAATTGTTGACTGGGGGGACTTGGGAGAGAGGCAACGCCATCGTCTTCAGGAGGCGACAACGGGGGAGACTCCCGAAGCGGTTATCTATCCCCAGACGGTTGAGGCGTTAACTGAGGTCATGCAGATTGCCCATGAGTGGGGAGTTGCGGTGATTCCCATGGGAGCGGGGTCTAAACTCCATTGGGGAGGAGTCGTGCAACAGGCTCCCTGGGTGATCTCCACCCGTGACCTCGATCGCCTTGTGGAACACGCCGTTGGGGATTTAACGGTGACGGTGGAAGCCGGGGCAAAATTGAGAACAGTTGAGGAAATTTTAGCGAAATCTCAGCAGTTTCTGGCGATCGACCCCATCTATGCCGATGATGCCACGATTGGCGGAATTGTGGCCACGGGGGACATGGGAAGTTGGCGACAACGCTATAACAGCATTCGCGATCGCCTCATCGGGATTTCTTTTGTCCGCCATGATGGACAATTGGTGAAGGCTGGGGGACGGGTGGTGAAAAATGTGGCGGGCTATGATTTGATGAAACTCCTCACCGCTTCCTATGGAACCCTGGGAGTCATCAGCCAGTTAACCTTCCGTCTCTACCCGCTTCCGGAAGCCTCCACAACTCTGGTGATGACGGGAGGGGCCTCGGAGATTGAGGAGGCGATGCTGGCGATTCGACGTTCCTCTGTGGTTCCCACGGCTCTGGATTTACTGTCTCCGGGCCTGCTCCGTCGGCTACAGCTAGAGGGAGACTTGGGGTTAGGGATTCGGGTGCAAAATGTGGCGGTGAGTGTGGAACAACAGTGCGATCGCCTCCAGGAGTTGGCCCAACGGCTAACCTTGGCTGTTACCCCCTTGGAGGGCGAAGAAGAACAGGGGTTTTGGGGAAATGCACAACAGGCCCTTGAACAAGGAACCCCCCAGGAGCGTCTCTTGCTCAAATGGGGGGTACGTCCAACAGCCATGATCTCTACCTTAGACCGTCTTGAGGAGATTTTGGCTCAGGTTCAGGGAAACAACGCCAAGGAGAGGGCGATCGCCCGCTTCTATGCTGGTAGCGGCCTGGGCCATCTCAGCCTTCCCCGTTCTCAAGCCACCAGCAGCATTCTCGGCCAACTGCGTCGCCATTGCCAAGCTAACGCTGGCTTTCTCACTATCTTAGAAGCCCCTCAAGACCTCAAACGTCACATTGACCCTTGGGGTGATCTCGGCACCGCCAGAATCGCCATGACACGGCTTAAACAGACGTTTGACCCCCAAACTCGCCTCAGTCCCGGTCGCTTCCTGGCCTAATCCCGGGGAACCGCCAAAAAAAGGATATATGATAATGTCAAATTCCTGAAACCATTTTTTGACAACCACTCATGAATCGACTCAAACAACAATTTTCTCTAGTAAGCGAACTCCTTTTCAATCCCGAGACCCGAGACACCTATTCCAAGGCATTATCCCTGACAGGGAAGCTATTAAAGGAAATTCTCACCCTGCTGTGGATGATATTTTGTCTGGTGTTTCTCATCTTTTTTTGGGCAGGACAATATGTTCGACAAATTACTTATAATACAAAGGTCTGGTATCAAAACCAGGCCAACCAGCACAGTGAAAATCGCTTTGCGGATTTAAGTAAATCCCTCTTGGAGGTGGGGTCTTCCGGCAGCCGCTATGTCATTAGCCAAGCCAAGCAACAACTGGGGATTCAAGGAGATCCTAAACCCATTCCAGCGATCGCCCCCGTGGCCACCGTCAACGCTGAAACCGTCCCAGATACGGATAGCGACGACGACGAACCCGACGCTGAGGAAACCTCCCCCGAACCCGAACCCGAAGCTACCTCCCCGGAACCGGAGATTGAGGAAACCTCCCCGGAACCCGACCCCGAACCCGAACCGGAGATTGAGGAAACCTCCCCAGAATCCAGTTCCATTCCCGATCCCTTCGACTCCCCCGACAGTCCCAAATCCAGCGAAACCCCCTAACCCCAACCGGGCAAACCTCCAGGTTTGCCCCTCCCCCTCTGTGTCCTCTGTGACTCTGTGGTTTGCCTCCCCCCTCTTGCCTTTCTTCCCCATGACCTCCATACCCGCCAAAGAAAGCAACTTCCTAGGACAAAATCCCCATCTCGGGGACCTCACCGCCAACGAAACGGGATTTGACAGTCAACATCCCCCGAAACAGGACTTAATTGATACCTGTGTTCACTGTGGCTTTTGTCTGTCCACCTGTCCGAGTTATCGCGTTATTGGCAAAGAGATGGACTCCCCCCGAGGACGCATCTACATGATGGATGCTATCAATAAGGGGGACGCAGACCTGAAGCCAGCCACCAGTCAACATTTTGATTCCTGTCTCGGCTGTCTAGCCTGTGTCACCACTTGCCCCTCAGGGGTGGAATACGACAAATTGATTTCCGCAACTCGTCCTCAAGTGGAACGGAATGTCCCCCGTTCCTTGGGCGATCGCCTACTGCGGTCTCTGATTTTTAACCTTTTCCCCTATCCCAATCGCCTACGACCCCTGTTATATCCCCTACTGGTGTATCAAAAATCCGGTCTACGTCAGTTAGTGCGTTCTACGGGTCTGTTAAACCGTGTTTTTCCCCGGTTAGGGGCCATGGAAGGGATTTTACCGGAGATTGACCCCAAGGCCCTCAAGGCTGATTTTCCCACCCGGATTCCCCCTCAGGGGACTCAACGCTATCGCGTGGGGATGATTCTCGGCTGTGTGCAACGGCTATTTTTTGACCCTGTTAATGGGGCTACAGCGCGAGTTTTGACGGCAAATGGCTGCGAACTCATTATTCCCAAGACCCAGGGCTGTTGTGGGGCATTACCGGCTCATCAGGGACAAGAAGCCCAAGCCCAGGCGATCGCCCGTCAGATGATTGATAGCTTTGAAGGCAGCGATGTGGACTACATCATCATTAACGCCGCTGGCTGTGGTCATACCCTCAAGGAGTATGGACATATCCTACAAGATGACCCCACCTATCGCCATAAGGCCCAAGCCTTTGCCAGTCAGGTTCGGGATGTGAATGAGTTTCTCATCGAGGTGG